>JAFEEY010000077.1 GCA_018240865.1 Pseudomonadota bacterium
GCCGGCATGGCGTTTTCCGGCCCCTTGCCCAGCAGCGTCTGCTTCTGGCGGTTGAAATAGCCGCCCCGCTGCTTGAGCTTCAGCATCACCTTGTGCGGGTGAAGGAAGGTCCAGTCGCTCAGCACCACGACATGCTCGCGATCGTAAGCGACCGGATCGGCGTCCTTCGGGTCGATCACGATCGGGCCGTAATGGCCTTCCTGCTCCTGCAAGCCGGAATGCGAATGATACCAATAGGTGCCCGACTGCACGATCGGGAATTGATACGTGAAGGTCTCGCCCGGCGCGATGCCGGGAAAGCTGATGCCCGGCACGCCGTCCATCTGGAACGGCAGGACGAAGCCGTGCCAGTGGATCGACGTATCCTCGTCCAGGGCGTTCTCGACATGGATGCGGACGTCCTGCCCCTCGCGCAGGCGGATCAGCGGCGCTGGCAGCACGCCGTTCACCGTCACGGCATGGCCCTGCCGCCCGCCGACGCTGAACATCGAATGGCCGATCCTCAGCCTTATATCCTCGCCGGACAATACGGGCGCGATGCCGGCACTGCCGGTCTGCGCCCAGACCGGATACAGGCCGGCGAGCCCCAATCCAGCCGCGCCCAGCGCGCCACCACGCAGCACCGCGCGACGGTCGATCATCTGTCTCATCTTAAAACCTCGACTTTCGGGAGCGGCGCCAGGCGCCGCTCCCTTCAACCGTTATTTGGGCGCGTGGCTGGCGTGAGCATCTGCCTTGCCCCCGTCAGCGGCGGCCTTGTCGCCATCCTCGCAGCAATCGCGCTTGGCCTTGCCGTCCGCGTCCTTGCAGCAATCCTTCTTTTCCTTGCAGCAATCCATGTGCCCGGCATGGCCGGCATGCGGATCGGCGGCAGGCGTGGTCTGCGCGAACAACGGCGTGGCGGCCGCGAGTGCGGCCACGGTCAGAAGCATCTTCATAACAATCTCCAGAAATTCGAATGAGGATTTCAAATCGCTGGATAAATTCGTGGAGGTGGCGTGTCTTTCTCGGGATCGAGACCAGCGAAGACCGGGCTGGCTGCCGAGGCCCGCACCGCGAGCACGGCGGGCGTCCAGGCCGCAGCCAAAGACCGGGGCAAGGCCGCCGTCATCGGACAGGCCGTGGAGCAGCAGGGCCTGGCGTCGGCCTTGCCATCATGCTTGGCGGGCATCGCGCCTTTGCAATGATCCATCGCCGCGACAGGTGCAGGCGCCGCCGCCACGCGCGCCATCATCGCCGGGGCAAAGGCCAGACCGAGCGCGACCAGCAGCGAGGCGAAGAGGCGGATCATCCTGACCAGGATAGGCCGGCCGGCCCTCGGCCGCAACGTCAGCGCAGCTGACTGTCCTTGCTGCCGCGCCGGTTGATAGCTGAATGGACCGTCTGCCGATCCCGCCCCGACTGGCATGCGACGCAGGTCCGCACGCCCGGCAGCGCTTCGCGACGGCGCTTCGGGATTTCCTCGCCGCATTCGATGCAATGCGTCGTGCCCTCTCCCGCCGGCATGCGTGCCCGCGCGGCGAGCACCGCATCGGTCACGCTGTCGTCGATCTGTTCCTGCACCGCGCCGTCGCGCGTCCATCCGCCAGCCATGCCTGACAAATGGGGAACCGGCGGCCGCTTCCAAGGCTAGCGCACGACGGCCATGGCGATCGCGGCCGCACCCATGACAGCCGTCGCCGCCCAGCCGAGCATCAGCAAAGGCCGGGATGCAGTGAATTTGCCCATCGCGCGATGCCGCGAAACCACGATCATCATCGCGGCCATGATCGGTACCGCGACGATGCCGTTGACAACCGCGCTCCAGAACAGCGCCTTAATCGGATCGATCGGCGACCATCCGATGCCCATCCCGATCAGGGTCGCGAGCGCGATAACGGTGTAGAAGCCGGCCGCTTCCCACGGCTTGTGTTCCAGCCCGCATTCCCAGCCTCTGCTTTCACCGATCGCATAGGCGGCGGAGCCGGCAAGCACCGGCACGGCCAAGAGTCCCGTGCCGACAATGCCGATGCTGAAGAGCAGGAAAGCCAGCTTGCCCGCAACCGGCTCCAGCGCTTGCGCCGCCTGCGCCGCGGTCTGGATATCGGTCGTGCCCTGGGCGTGCAGCGTGGCCGCAGTGCTGGCGATGATCGCCAGCGCGATCAGGTTGGAAAAGGCCATTCCCGCCAGCGTATCGAGCCGCATCCGCCGCATTTCCCGCCGCGCCTGCCACGGGGCCTCGACCAGCGGTTCGGCACCGTCATCCTGCTGGATTTCCTCCACTTCCTGCGCACTCTGCCAGAAGAAAAGATAAGGACTGATCGTGGTGCCGAAGATCGCGACGATCGTCACGATTGCCTCTTTCGAGTCGATATGAGGCCAGACCAGCCCTTTCAGCGCTTCGCCCCAGTCGAGCTTCACGGTGAGGAGAACGGCCACATAAGCGAACAGCACCAGCGTCAGCCATTTCAGGATGCGCGCATAGCGATGGTAGGGAATGAACATCTGCAGCAGCAGCGAGACGACCGCGAAGCCGATCGTGAACCAGTGTGCGCCCCAGCCGCTCACCAGCCGCATCGTCTCGCCCATCGCCGCCAGATCGGCGCCAATATTGATCGTGTTCGCCACGAACAACAGGCCGACCAGCAGCGTGACGGTCCAGTCCGGAAACAGCTCGTCCATGTTGCTGGCAAGGCCGGCGCCAGTCACGCGCCCGATATGGGCGCCGACCAACTGGATCGCCGCCATCAACGGATAGGTCAGCAGCATCGTCCAGAGCAGGCCGAATCCGAACTGGGCACCGGCCTGCGAATAAGTGGCGATGCCGCTCGGATCGTCGTCGGCAGCGCCGGTGACAAGGCCGGGCCCAAGCTGCTTTGCCAAAGCGATCGAACGAATGCGCAATCCAAGCTTCATTGGCGGCCCTTTCGCGGCAATCCGCGTGCTGAACTCAATAAAGCAAGTTTAGACCCAAGGTTCTGCGCTGGTGCGCCCGACAGGATTCGAACCTGTGGCCTTCGGATTAGGAATCCGACGCTCTATCCTGCTGAGCTACGGGCGCGCCGGGCGAGACTCCTGACGATTGGCGCGCGCCGGGTCAATCATCCATTCCAGGGCGCGGGTTGGTGTTGCGCTGGGGCAGGCTGAAGAACAGCTTCCTAAAGCTCACCCGGATCGTGCGGCCGGTCGGGTCCAGCAGGTCGGGCTGATAGTTGACCGGCACCGTGCCGGTCGCATCCGTCACGCGCTGGCGCTGATTGAAGATATTGTTCACCGAAACGGTCAGCCGCGTGCCGCGCAGCCAGGGATGATCGGCGACCAGCTCCGGAATGCCGCCCAGATTGGCGAACAGACGGAAATTGATCGTGGTCAGATCGCCGAAGCGCAGCCGGTCGCTGGCGAGTCCGGTGCCGCTATCGACCGTTGTCGCGCTCTGCCAATTGGCGCTGAGGCGGGCGCCGAGGCCGTTGCGGGTGATCCCCGCCTGCGCCTCGATCTCATGCCTCGGCTGGCCGCCGCCCCGCCCCAGCGAACCGCCGTTCAGCAGGTCGATCAGCGGCCCGCCGGGGCGGACCTGTACTTCGTCTTTGAAATGCCAGGTGTGATAAAGCGCGAACTGGATGCGCCCGCCCCCGCCGCCGGGGCCGCCACCAAAGCGGCCCCCGCCGCCCTGCCCTGCCCCTTGCGGGCGATCGCCCGAAGACGGGCCGCCCGCCTGACCCGCCGGCCGGCCGGGGAATTGGATGCGGCCCGCCGCCGCGAGCGCGCGGAAGCGATCGGCTGTGCTGTCCTGGATGCGCTTCGAGAAATTGATGCCCCAGCGCAGCTGCTCGGTCTTTTCGCTGAAGAAATTGACCGGGCGCGCGTCGATCTGGACGAGATTGCCGGCATCGTCGCGGATAAAGCGATCCGGAAATGCGCGCTTGATGTCGGCCGTCGGGAAAGACAGCGAGCCGATCAGATTGCGCGTTTTGGCGGATGTGAAATTAGCGGTGATGCTCAGATCCTGATCCGCGAAAGGCCGCAGCGTCGCGCCGGCCTTGAAAACCTGCCGATTGTCCGCGAGCAGGCCGGGATTGCCGCCGGTGATCTGCGTGACGATCGCCGACTGGTTGGTGACCAGATCGAACACGCGCACCCCGGGCGTGACGATCCGCGGATTGCCGAGCTGCTGCGCGGTCGGCGCACCATCTTCGTTGGTGTAGGACGCGACAAGGTTCAGTGCGCGGAACGGCGACCAGGTCGAGCCGACGCCATAGGAATAGAGCGCGCCGAAATCGCTCAGATGCTGGATCTCGGCATTGCCGTTGATCGAAAGATTGCCGAGAAAGCCGAGCACATCCTTGTCGCGGCTGGCGATCGGCAGATCGAGATTGACGCGGCCGCCGCCGATATCGCGGTGGACGTCGCCCGGCAGCGAACGAGTGGAGCGGCTCTCGAAGTCGCTGGTCGATGTATTGAGGCGCACCGCGAACGAGGCATCGCCCGCCGGCAGGGCGAACGGTGTGCCGTTGATCGAGAAATCGCCGCCGAGCGTGCTTTGCGTGGATTTGGCGCGATCGGCGGTGACGCTGGTCTTGGTTTCCGTCTCGACCCGGTCGTAATTGCCGGTGAAGGTCCATTGCCAGCCCGAAATCGCGCCGTTGATCGTGCTGCCCAGATGGGTGTTCAGCGTGTCGTTGTTCTGGACGATCAGCGGGCCCGTGCCGTCAGCGGACAGGCCGAGCAAAGTGCGGCTGTCGTCATGTTCAACGCGGCCATTGATTGTCGCGGAAACGCCCTCCGCGATGCCCCGCGCGTAAATGGCGTTCAGCGACGCCTGGTTCGACGAGGGGAGAAGGGTGCGGAACGGCCGCTGGTCGAAGCCGGTGCCGGCGGCAATGTCGCGATCCTTTTCGAGGATGTTGCCGGTATGGTCGTACTCGCCGGCGATGTTGAAGCGGCCGTCCGGCATGATGCGGAGCAGGCTCAGCTCGGCGTCGGGCGTGTGGGCGCCGCCATCGGTCGCGAATTTGTCGGACAGCTCGGCCGTGGTCGCGCGGAAGCGGCGGCGAAGCACGATGTTCACGACCTTCTGATCGGCCGCGAACCCGTATTTGAGCGCGACTTCTTCCGGCAGGATATCGACGCGCTGGATCGCTTCGGTCGGGATGTCACGGATTTCGGAAAAACCGGAGATGCGCAGGCCGTTCAGCAGGACGACCGAGGAACCGCCGCGCCCTTGCACGCTGCGCGTCTGTGGCGCGAGCTCGTTCAGCAGCTCGGCGACCGAACTGACACCATAGGAGCGGATGTCGGCCGGGTTGAGCTGCACTTCGGGCTTGATATCGCCCAGCACCGCGCCGCGCTCACGCTGGCCGACGACGAGGATTTCCTCTTCATCGCCTTCCGCCGGTACAGCCTGGACAGGCGCGGCGGCCACAGGCGTGTTTTCCTGCGCCAAGGCTGGCGCAGACACGCCACCAAGCAAAGCCCAAAGAAATGCAGCGCGACCGACCATTCTCATCCCTCTAGCGAACCGAACAGGGCGTTTGACGCGCGCAGGCTGAATGAGAGATTGCGCAAGCGTGACAAATTGATGCCCCCGTCATGCCAGCGAAGGCTGGCATCTCATCCTAGAATACGGTGTTCGGGATGCCAGCCTTCGCTGGCATGACGCGGAGGTCGGCCGCCTCAGCGATTTCAGTTCACCTGATCGGGCGGCGCGATCGGCAGGGGCAGCGGCATCACCTCGATGCCTTCGTCGCGCAGCGCCTCTGCTTCGGACGGAGTCGCCTGGCCATGGATCGAGCGCTGATCGCTCTCGCCGAGATGGATCGCGCGCGCTTCGTCGGCGAAGCGGCGGCCGACCCATTCCGACTTCTCGAGCATCTTCGCCTGCAGCTGCGCCACCGCGCCGAGCAGCGCCTTCATCTCTGGCGCGGGGTGCGGCGCCGCGGCGACGGGCAGCGACGGTTCTTCAGCGGAGCCGGTGGAAATACGCGGCGCCATCACCGCCTTGCCGATCTCGCCATCGCCGCACATCGGGCACTGGATCAGGCCGCGTCCGCGCTGACCCTCATAGTCAGCGCTAGAGCCGAACCACGCCTCGAACACATGATCGCGCCCGCATTTGAGATCGAAAACAATCATGGAGCGATCTCGACCGGCGGGATGGGGCGGCGATGCGCGATCGCCGGGACGCGCGAGCGGACCGCCTCGACCTGGGCGAGATCGAGATCGACGAAGCCAAGGCCCGGTTCGCCGCCCATATCCAGCAGCACCTCGCCCCACGGGCCGATCGCGAGCGAATGGCCGAACGTCTCGCGGCCATCCTCGTGGCGACCGGTCTGGGCGGCGGCGATCACGAACACGCCCGCCTCGATCGCGCGGGCGCGCAGCAAGACATGCCAGTGCGCCTTGCCGGTCGGCACAGTGAAGGCGGCGGGCACGGCCAGGATTGCGGCGCCCGCGCCGGTCAGCGCGCGATACAGGTCGGGGAAGCGCAGATCGTAGCAGATGCTGAGCCCTAATCGGCCCCAGGGCGTATCCGCCGCGACCGCTCGACCGCCGCGCGCATAGACGGCGGATTCGCGCCAGTTCTCGCCAGTGGGCAGATCGACGTCGAACAAATGGATTTTGTCGTAGCGCGCGCGGATGTCCCCCGCCGCGTCGATCAGGAAGCCCCGATTGAGCCGCTTGCCGTCCTCGCCTTCCAGCGCGAGCGAGCCGAGATGAACCCACAGCCCCGCCTCGCGCGCAGCGGCGCGGACCGCAGCCAGCGTCTCGTCCTCCGCTTCGCTTTTCAAATGGGTAGCCGAACGGTCGCGATCGCGATCCAGCAGGTTCGACATTTCGGGCGTGAAAAGGATATCCGCCCCGCCCGCCCTCGCATCGCCGATCGCCGCGACGATCGCCCGCGCGTTCGCAGCCGGGTCGACGCCCGAATTCATCTGCAGGATCGCGGCACGCATCGTCTGTCTCAGGCGGCCTTCAGCAGCGGGTCCAGCCGGCCCTGCGCATCGAGCGCGGCGAGATCGTCGGAACCGCCGATATGCTTGCCGTCGATGAAAATCTGCGGGACGGTGGTGCGCCCGTTCGCGCGCTGGATCATTTCCGCGCGCTGCGGGCCGCCCAATGTGATGTCATATTCCTCATACACCGCGCCCTTGCTGTCGAGCAGCCGCGTCGCGCGATGGCAATATGGGCATCCGAATTTGGTGTAGATCTCAACCTTCGCCACCCGCCAATCTCCTCAATCCGATCCGTCGCCCAAGGCGAGGGACTCGTCAACATGGTCCTGCAGCACGCGCGCCCAGCACAGGATGATCACGCGCGCCGCCCCCGCCCTTTTCAGCACTTTCGCGCAAGCGCCTGCCGTAGCACCGCTGGTATAGACATCGTCGACCAGCAAGACCGTCCGGCCCTTCAACTGCGCTTTCCTGTGAGATGGGACGGCGAAAGCGCCACGCAAGGCCCGTGCCCGCGCCGTCCGGCCGAGCCCGCCCAGCATCGGCGTCGCCTTGCGCCGTTCGATCAGCCCGGTCTCGACCGCATGGCCGCTGCGCCTGCCGATTTCGCGCGCCAGCAGGGCCGACTGGTTGAAGCCGCGCCGCCAGATACGCCAGCGATGCAGCGGCACGGGGATCAGGATCGCTCCGTCCTCGCCTGCCGCCCCGCGCGCCATGTGGCGGCCGATGGTCCGCGCCATGCCGATGCGGCGGCCGTGTTTCAGCTTCAGGACCAATGCCCGCGCGACATCGCCATAAGCGACGGCTGCACGCACGCCGTCATGCGGCGGCAGCTCGGCCAGACAGGCCGCGCACAGCATGTCGTCGCCAGCGACCTCGAACGGCAGGCCGCAGCCGGCGCAGGCCGGCCCGCTCAGGAAATCGAGCTTCGACCAGCAGGGCTCGCAAAAGGCATCGTCGGCAGCGACGATCGTGCCGCAGGATGGGCAGCGCGGCGGCAGGGCAAAATCGATGACGGCGCGCAGCGGGTTCACGCCCGCTCTTGTTCCCGAGACGGCGTTTCTGCACAAGCGCCGCCAATGTCCGCTCCCGAAATCTTCGATCGCCGGCGCCGGAGGCTGCGGCGCGACCGTGCGGCGCCCGGCTTTGCAGGGCACGATTTCCTTCATGCGCGAATGGCGGACGAATTGCTGGAGCGGCTCGACAGCGTGCAGCGGCCCTTCACGCGCGCGCTCGACCTGGGCTGCCTCGATGGGCGTGTCGGCAACGCGCTGAAGGCGCGCGGGATCGAAGTGATTTCCGCCGATCCCGGCTATCGCTTCGCCAAGGCGGCAGGCGGCGTACAGTGCGATGAGGACCGGCTGCCCTTCGCCGATGCGAGCTTCGATCTTGTGGTGGCATGCGGCGGGCTCGATCAGGTCAACGACCTGCCCGGCGCGCTGCTGCTCATCCGCCGCGCGCTGCGGCCGGACGGCCTATTCCTCGGCGCCTTTACTGGCGCAGGAAGCCTTCCGCGCCTGCGCTCGATCCTGCTCTCCGCTGAGGAACGCGCGGTCGCCCGGCTACATCCGCGGATCGACGTGCGCTCGGCGGGAGACCTGCTCGCCCGCGCGGGCTTCGCGCTGCCCGTCGCGGACGGGGAGCGGGTGACAATACGCTACGCCTCATTCTTCCGCCTGCTCGACGATCTGCGCGGCGCGGCGGCGACCAACCTGCTGGCCGATGCCGCCCCGCCACCCACCCGGCCGGCCCTGGCGCGCGCTTCCGAAGCCTTCACAGCCGCATCGGATGCCGACGGCAAGACCGCCGAGACGATCGAGATCATCTACCTGCTCGGATGGGCGCCCGCGCCCGGCCAGCCTCAGCCCGCCAGGCGCGGCAGCGCGACCGCGTCGCTCGCCGAAGCGCTGAAACGCGGCAAGACCTGAGACTTGATCGTCATTGCGAGCGAAGCGAAGCAATCCAGCGGGGCGTCGCGGTCGCAACTGGATTGCCGCGTCGCTGCGCTCCTCGCAATGACCGCCAAAAATAGGGACAGTCCCTATTTTTTTCCGAATCCCGCTTTCGCGGGAATGACGATCAGGGGAGTAGCCTCGCCAGCGCCTCGACCAACGGCACGTTCGCCGGCGGCATTTCCAATGCCCGCATCTCGTCCACCGTCGCCCAGCGGATCGCACTGGCATCCAGCGGCTTTGCTTCGCCCGACCATTCATGGGCGACGTATAGAAGCAGCAGCAAATGCCGGTCGCCTAGCCGCTCGCTGGCGAAAGTGGCGGGCGTCAGTGCCTCGGCGTCCAGCCGCACGCCCAATTCCTCTTCGATTTCGCGGATCAGGGCATGCTCCGGCGTCTCGCCGGGCTCGACCTTGCCGCCAGGAAACTCCCACAGGCCGGCCATTGAGCGGTCCGGCGCGCGCTGCTGGACGAGGACGCACCCGTCTTCCCGCACCAGTGCTACGGCAACAACGAATAGATACGGGTAACCGGTCGGCATAAAGCTTCCTTAACCGTGCACGTGGCAATCGGCGACGAGTTTGCATCCACCGGGGACCGGCGTGATCATTGATTTCCTTCGCAGGCTGAAGCGCTCCCGGGCCGGGGCGACCGCGATCGAATATGGCCTGATCTGCGCACTGATTGTAGTGGCGATGCTGGTCGCGCTGTCGGGCCTTGCCGACACGACGATCGGCATGTGGAGCAATGTCGCGACCAACGTTCTCGCCCATTAAGGCGGGCTAGAGCGAGCCCATCTTCAGAAATTTGGCGCGCCGATCCGCCTTCAACGCGGCGGCGTCGAGCGGCGAAAGCTCATCCAGAGCGGAACCGATCGCGCTGCCGAGCGACGCGATCGCATTTTCCGGACCGCGCTGCGCTCCGCCCACCGGCTCCGGCACGATCGTGTCGATGATGCCAAGGCCTTTCAGATCCTGCGCGGTCACTTTCATCGCGTCGGCCGCGGCCGGTGCCTGATCGGAGGTGCGCCACAGGATCGAGGCGCAGCCTTCCGGCGAGATCACCGAATAGACGGCATGTTCGAACATCAGCACGCGGTTGGCGGCGGCAAGCGCGATCGCGCCGCCCGAGCCGCCTTCGCCGACGATCGCCGCGACCATCGGCACGCCCAGCGCCAGGCACTGCTCGGTCGAGCGGGCGATGGCTTCGGCCTGGCCGCGCTCTTCCGCCTGCACGCCGGGGAACGCGCCTGACGTATCGACCAAGGTCACCACCGGCACATGAAAGCGATCGGCGAGCTGCATAAGGCGGATCGCCTTGCGATAGCCTTCGGGCTTCCCCATGCCGAAATTGTGCTTGAGGCGGCTGGCGGTGTCGTCGCCTTTCTCGTGGCCGATGACCATGACACGGCGGCCGCCCAACCGGCCGAAGCCGCCCAGAATCGCCTGATCGTCGGCAAAGGCGCGGTCGCCGGCCAGCGGCATAAAATCCTCGACCAGCCCTGCGACATAATCCTTGAAATGCGGACGCTGCGGATGGCGCGCGACCTGTGTCTTCTGCCACGGCGAGAGTTTCGCATAGGTATCGCGCAGCAGCTTGTCGGCTTTGGCCTGAAGCTTGCCGATCTCCGCCTCGATATCCACGCTGCCGCCCGCCGCGGTCTCGCGCAGTTCGGCGACGCGGGCTTCCAGCTCGGCGATCGGCTTTTCGAAATCGAGATAAGAGATCATTGGCCGCGCGGGTTAGGAGCGTGGGGGCCGCTCGTCAACGAGCGGGTGGTTGGCGTTGACCAGTTCGACCAGCCGACGGCTGTTCACATGGGTGTAGATCTGGGTAGTGGCGATATCGGCATGACCGAGCATCGCCTGCAGCGCGCGCAGGTCCGCCCCGCCTTCCAGCAAGTGAGACGCGAAGGCGTGGCGAAGGCCATGCGGGCCGATCCGATCGGTCGGCACCCCCGCCGCCGCGGCCAGCGTTTTCACGATCTGGAACAGGCGCACACGCGACAGATGCTTCTTGCCGGAGGGGAAGAGCCAGGGCTGACCACCGGGCACGAGTTCCCGCCAGCGCGCGACGGCGGCGCGCGCGCGATCGGAAATCGGCACCAGCCGCTCGCGGCCGCCCTTGCCGCGCAGAATGATGAAGGGCCGGTCACCGGCGATGGCATTGCGCGGCAGCGAGACGAGCTCGGTCGCGCGCAGGCCCGATCCGTAAAGCAGCTCGATCAGCGCGGCGAGGCGGATGTCCGTATGCGGCGGGTGCTCCTGCGCCAGCCGCCGGTCGATCTCGGCGAAGATGCGATCCACATCGTCATGGCCGATCACTTTCGGCAATGGCCGCGCCGCGGAGGGACGCGGCAGCGCTTTGCCCGGGTCGTCCTTGCGAAACCCTTCTTCCTGCAGAAAGGCGAAGAACCGCCTGAGCGCCGCTGACTTGCGCGCGACAGTGGAGCGGGCGAGCGGCATCCAGTCTTCGCCGAGCCGCGCGATGGCCGTCTCGTCGGCCGCGGCCAAGCCGCCGCCCAGCAGCTCGGACGCCTTTTCGAGATCGGTGCGATAGGCAATGATCGTGTTGCGCGCCGCCCCGGCCTCGGCAGCCAGCATCTCCAAGAACCGGTCGATCAGCTCCCGATCGCCGCCGGCGCTCACGCGCGCGTAATGGCTTCGGCGGCGATCATCCGGGCTTCCGGCTCATGACCGGTGCGCCGGAGCGCGCTGACAATGTGCATCAGATAGGCCGGATGCACCGCCTTCCATGACAGGGTCTGCATGCCGGCAGCGGCGAGCAGCGCGACGGTCGCGGGCTGGTTCGCAGCGGCGGCGCGGTCGATCGCCTGCGTCCAGCTGTTCCTGAGGCCGAGCGGCAGTTCATGCTCGGTCGCGAGCGACTGGGCTTCCTGCGGCGTGATGCGACCGAGCCCGGCGAGCGCGGCCACGAGGAACGCGCCCTTGCGGCTCTCCGCATCCTGGTCGCCGACATAGGCGCCGATCCGGCTCGCCGACAGCGTCACCACCCTGCGCGGGGCGCCGACGGCGAGCAGCGCCCAGCCATCATCGCCATCGTCCAGCCGATCCGCGACCGGCCCCCAGCGCGCGGCGCTGTCGTCGAAGCCCGCCGTCAGCATCGCCGCGATCAGGTTGTGGGCATCGTCGGCATAATCCTTGACCGGCGAGACGCGGGCGGCGGCGCGAGCGGTCAGGACCAGCCGGGCATAGCGTTCGATATCGGCTTTCGGCTCGGTCCAGAGCTCGCGCAACGCTTCAACCCGGTCGCTCTCGTCCTCCGCCGCGAACGCATTCCGCAGACGGTAGCCCGGGGTTTGCTCCAGCGCATCGGGATCGGCCGCTTCATAAGCCTGGCCCACCAGGTCGCCATAAGCGGCGCTGGACAGCACGCCCAGGCTCGCCGCCCAGATGGCCGGATCCAGCCGTGCCTCCGGCTCGATCATCGGCGCGCGGACCTGCCACGCCCGCACATGCGGGCCGACCGTGTTGAACAGCGCGGCCGGGATCGGAACATTGACCGCGTTGGCAAGGCCGAAGCGCCACGCCGTCAGATCGGGGACGCCGTCCCACTGGATGTTGATCGCGCGCCGTCCGCCGCCGACGCCGACGACTTTTTCGGCGAGCAGCAGGTCGATCCCGCGCGTCTTGCCGCTGCGCCGGGCGGTGTCGATGATTGCGTTCGCGGTGCCGTTGTCGCCGCTGAGCGCCGCGCACATCGCGCGCGCCAGATCCCAGCTGGTCTGATTGGCATCAGCGGGAACGCTGTCGGTCAGGCCGCACATCGCTGCCGGATCGGCGGTCGCCAGCGCGGTCTGCTGGGCGACGTCGAACATCTTGGGGGAGAAGCGATCAATATCGACGCTGGAGACGAGCAGCCGCGCCGCATCCGCCTCCCCCATGCGCAGCAGCAGCCAGGCCCGCTCGGCGACCCAGTCGGCGCCGTCGACGCCGCCCGCGGGCGTCGGCGCTTGAGTCAGCAGCACGCGGCGGAGCAGGATCGAGGCCCAACGCGACGCGATCGGCGCCTTCACGTCGCGCATCAAGGCGGAGGCGAAGCGCGCATTGACGCCGCCCCATTCGTCCGCCCGATAGCCGCCATTGTCCGGCGTCAACACTCCGACCAGGTCCGGATCGCGTCTGGCCGCAGCCGGCATATCAAGCTGGGCGACTTCGGCGGCTTTTTCCTCGTCGGTCTTTTCGGACTCCTCGTCGGTCGCTTGTGCATCCTCGCCGGTCAGCGGTGCTTCGACGCCGGGCAGCACCGGCAGCTGCACCGCGGGCCCGCCCGGCGCGGGCGTCGCGCCCGGGGCAGGCGCGGGCGTCGGCGCCGGCGTGTCGCCAAAGCCGGGCGGCAGCAGTGATTCGGGCGACTGCCCGCTCTGCCCGATGGCGGGGATCGCGAAGATGGCGAGCGCGGCGGCCAGCGCCGCCCCGCCCAGCAGCCGCTTACTTGCCCAATTTCTCATTCGGGATCGTCTTTTCGACGCGCGTGAGCGGCTTTTCGGAATTCATCGTCGACAGATACCAGAGGCCGCCGCCGATGAGCACGACAATCAGGAGAAGAATGACCGAACGCATGAAAGCCGGGCTAGCAGAGGCCTTCCGGCCGGGCAATGTCACATCGCCGCCATCCACAGGCCCATCGCGATCATCCCGAGATTTTCGGTCAGCGAGATAAAGCCCAGCGGCACCGTGGACGACCCGCCGACGCACGCGCATTTCAGCTCGCGCCGGTCGATATAGACCGCCTTGAACACCGAGACCGCGCCGACTGTCCCGATGAACAGCGCGACCGGGACCGACAGCCATTTGAGCGCGCCCGCCGCCATCAACAGACCCGCCAGCCCTTCCGCGAACGGATAGATATAACCGTAAAGCACCCAGCGCCGGGCCAGCAGATCATAGTTCAGGAACATGGTCGAGAATGTCTCGATATCCTGCAGCTTCAGGAGCGCGAGCGCGCACATGCTGAACGCGCCGAACCACATGAGCGCCATCGCAGTGAAAGATGATCCGAACGCCGCATGGCTGGCGGCCATCGCCATCAGCGCGGTCATCGCGAACAACGCCGCGACCGGGCGGTAACTCGTCTCCCCGGCTACCGGCACATGCAGACCGAAATAGCGCCGCAGGTCATCATAGCCGCCGATGCGCCGGCCTTCGATGAAGATCTGCGGCGTCGTCTTCACGCCATGTTCGGCCTTGAACGCATCGGTTTCGGCGCGCGTGCGCAGCCAGCGATCCTCAACCGCGAAGCCGCGCCTTTTCAGCAGGTCGAGCGCCTTCAGGCCATAAGGGCAGATATGGTCCGGCATGACCATGCGGTGGATCGTCGCCGTCTTGTCGTTCATCGGATGCGTCCCTTTGGGTTCAATGCATCCAACGCAGATAGGCTCCGTACTATAGTACGGAGTCAAGCATCGCTATGCCACGCGGACGAAGGCTTCGGGCGGGAGCGCCATCATCGCGTCCGATCCGCCTTCCAATTCCTTGCGCAGGCCCAGCGCGTGGGGGGCGATGCGGTCGAAATAGAAGCGGGCGGTGACGAGTTTGGCTTCCAGGAACGCCTTGTCGCCTTCGCCGGCGTCCAGCTGAGCCTGGGCGGCGCGCGCCATGCGCAGCCACATCAGGCCGAGCACCACCACGCCCATCAGATGCATGTATGGCACGGCGCC
>JAFEEY010000078.1:0-18790 GCA_018240865.1 Pseudomonadota bacterium
ACAGCAGCTAACTCCTAAACAAAACGCGCGGCGACAGAACCGAGACCGTTGATCCGCGCTTCGATCAGATCGCCGGCCGCGACAGGCGTCATCGGCCCGAGAGCACCGGTCAGGATCAGGTCGCCGGCCTTGAGCGGACGCCCCACCTGCGCCATCACATCGGCAAGCCAGCGCGCCGCGTTGAGCGGATTGCCGAGGCAAGCCTGGCCGACTCCGGTCGAGATGGGCTCGCCATTCTTCTCCAGCACCATGCCGCACATCCGGAGATCCAGCGCGGCGAGCGGTTTCGGCGTGCTGCCCAGCACGAATGCGCCCGAAGACGCATTGTCGGCGATCGTATCGACGATGCCGATCTTCCAGTCAGCGATGCGGCTCCCGACGATCTCGAGACAGGGCAGCGCAAACGCGGTCGCGGCGACGACGTCGGCGAGGCTGTTGCGTTCATGAGGCAGGTCCGCGCCAAGAACCAGCGCGACTTCAGCCTCGATCCGTGGCTGCAGCACCGCATCGACAGGTACGTCGGCCCGGTCGTCATAGGCCATGTCGGCGAACAACATGCCGTAATCCGGCCGGTCGACTCCCAATTGGCGTTGCACAGCGGCCGAAGTCAGCCCGATCTTGCGGCCGATCAGCCGCCGCCCCGCCGCCAGGCCGGTGGCCGTGTTCGCTTCCTGCACGGCATAGGCGGCCGCCAGATCGCCGGCCGGCAGCAGCGGCGAAACCGGCTGACACGGAACACCTTGCGCTGCCGCGTCGCGCAACATGGCTGCGGCTTGCTGGATCGCTCCGGCCATCGTCAGAAACTCACGCAGATATTGGTCGGTTCGGAATAGAAATTCAGCGAATGCTCGCCGCCTTCGCGGCCGATGCCTGACAATTTCACGCCGCCGAAGGGCGTGCGCAGATCGCGCAGGAACCAGTCATTCACCCAGACAATGCCGGCCTCGATCCGAGCAGCGACGCGGTGCGCCCGGCCGACGTCGCGGGTCCAGATCGCCGCGGCGAGACCATATTTCGAATTGTTGGCGAGCTCGACCGCCTCATCTTCGCTGTCGAACGGCGCGATGTGGCAGACCGGGCCGAAAATTTCTTCCTGCACACAGCGCGCAGTTTCCGGAAGACCGGTGAGCACGGTCGGCTCGACGAAGAAGCCGCCCGCCAGTTCGCCACTCATTGATGGGGCATCGCCGCCGCACAGGATGGTCGCGCCCTCTTCGCGCGCCAAGCGGTAGTAGCCGAGCACCTTGTCGCGCTGCTGGGCCGAGATGACCGGTCCCATCGCCGCGCCAGACCAGGGGTCGCCGATCTCCAGCACCTTGGCGCGCGCGGCAAGCTCGGTGGCGAAGCGCTCAAAGAGCGGCCGCTCGACATAGACACGTTCGGTGCAGAGGCAGACCTGGCCACAATTCGAAAAAACCGAGCGCATCGTGCCGGCGATCGCCGCTTCGAAATCGCAATCCGCGAAGACCAGCGCCGGATTCTTGCCGCCCAGCTCGAACGAGATCGGCTTCACCCCGGCGGCGGCGCTACGCATGATCGCGGAGCCGGTCGAAGACTCGCCGGTGAAGGTGATCGCGTCGATATCAGGATGGGAGACGAGCCATTCGCCCGTCGATCCCGCGCCCATGCCGTGCACCAGATTGAAGACGCCAGGCGGCAAGCCCGCATCGCGGATCACTTCAGCGAGGAGAGTCGCGGTCGACGGCGTTTCCTCCGAAGGCTTGGCCACGATGGCATTGCCGCAGGCAAGCGCTGGCGCGACCTTCCAGCTCATCAGCAGCAGCGGCAGATTCCAGGGCGAAATCACTGCGACCACGCCCAGCGGACGCGGAATGCTGTAGTTGATCGCTGTGCGGCCATCGGCGGTGCGGGTCTGGAAGCTCGGCATCGCCCGCGCTTCCGCCAGCGCCGCGAAACTGCGAAAATTGGCCGCGCCGCGCGGAATGTCGACGGCCTTCGCATGCGACAGCGGCTTGCCGGTGTCGGCGACTTCGGCGGCGACGAAATCGTCGAAACGCGCCTCGATTCCCTCGGCAATGCGAACCAGCAACCGGCATCGTTCGGCCTGGCTGATCCGGCCCCAATCGCCTTTCAGCGCACGCCGCGCCGCCGCAACCGCCTGGCCGACGGTCGCCTGATCGGCGGCTGAAACCTCCGCCAGCAGCTCGCCGGTCGCCGGATTCAAATCGGGAAAGCGGGCCGCCCCCTCGACGAAGCTGCCGCCGATGAAATTGGGAAGGACTTTGCCCGCGAAGGGATAGGGAGTCCGCATCTCTGTTCCTGGATAGGGAAAAGGGGCAGCGCCCACGCGCCGCCCCCGCCCCTGCTAATCGTTGCTACTTTCCGAAGGTCCAGCCGAACGTCACCCCGTAGGTGCGCGGCGGCTGGTAGTTGCCATAAAGCGTCCCGAACAGATCGAGCTTGCTGGCATAGTTGAGCTCGTTGGTCAGGTTCTTGGCCCAGACCGAGAGCCGCCAGCCGGCATCCTCGTTGCCGATGCTCGCCCGCGCATTGAGCGTGTGCTCCGGCGCGTTACGGGTGCGCGGATCGTTGGTGTTGTCGAAGAAATAGGCACCCGTATATTGCAGGTCGCCGCCGATGCTTCCGACCAGCTTGTCGGTGACATGGCCGGACAGTTCCGCCCCGACCGAGAAGGCGTGGCGCGGGGTACGACGGCAGGTATTGCCATCGATATCCACGCCTTCGGAGATGAATAATTCGCCGGTGAATTTGCACCGGGTGAAAGCGTAATTGCCGTAAACCGAGAGTGCTTTGCTCACGCGCGCCGACACGTCGATCTCGACACCATGCGCTTCCGCACCGTTCTTCGCGTTGACGACGAAATTGTCCGGCGGGCGATCCGGCGCCAGTTGAAGGAACTGCTGCGTCTGGAGATCGTCATAAGTGGTATAATAGCCAGTGACATTGACCCGGACGCGGCGGTTCGCGAGCAAGAATTTGCCGCCAAGCTCATGCGTCAGCGCGAATTCCGGGCTGAAGCTGATGATCGCGTCTTGGGGCCCGCCCGCGCCTTCGCCGGTCCAGCCGCCTGCCTTGTAGCCACGCTCGATACGGGCGAAGATGTTGACCGTGTCGGTCGGCTGGAATGACAGTGTCGCGCTCGGCAGCCAGGCGTCCCAGCTCTTGCGATCGTTGGCGGTGAAGCCGCCATCCGGCACTGGCGCGTCGAACGACTGGCCGAACCGGTGGACGAAGAACTTCTTCTTGTCCCGCGCATAGCGCACGCCCGCATTGAAGCTCAGCGTGTTCGTAATGTCGTAGGTGAACTCGCCGAAGATGCCGATATTCTGCGCACGTGCCGAGGTATCTGCGTTGCTGATGCCGCCGGCCGGCGTGTCGGGCGTGCCACCGAACGCCAGCGAGAAGGCGATATTGGTGATGCCGTCAAAGTCCGGGAAGAGGAAGGGCACGACCTCCGTGCGAGCGATCTTCTCATGCAGGTAATAAAGGCCCGCGGATGCTTTTAGTGGGCCGTCATTGTCCCAACTCAGCCGGAGCTCCTGGGAGAAGGCTTTCACATTGTCGGTCTTGCGATTGTCGAACCAGCAATCAGGCACGGTGTTCAGATAGGGCGTGACGCTCTGCTGGTCGGCGACCGCCTGCATCGCCGCGCCGATGACCGGCACGCCATTCTGGTCGATCGGGAAATTCCAGTAGATGCCGCAGGCGTCTTCGCGGACCTTGATCTTGGTCGACCGATAAGCCGTGATCGAACGCAGCGTAAGGCTGTCGGACACGTTCCAGTCGAGATTGGCGGCGATGCCGTACAGATCGGCATTCTGGAAGCCCGAGAAATTTCGAGGCCCTTTCCGGTGGTTCGCATCCTTGAACGGCAGGTTGCGCGCCGGCAGCGTGAAGTCCGCGGGCAGGCCCGGAATGGGCGGCGCAAAGAAACCGTTATAAGTGACGGCTGAACTCGTCCCGGCATCGATGATATCGACCCAGCGGGCGCCATCGCGGTGGCGCGTATAGTCGCCGCTGATCGTCAGATCGATCGCGTCGCTGGGCTTGAAGCGCAGCGCCGCGCGGACGGACTGGACGCTGATATCCTCCTCGTCCCCGCCCAGCGTGTTGACCGCATATCCGTCATGCGTGCGCGACGAAACGCTGAGACTTGCCGCGACCGTATCGGAAAGCGGGCCGCGCACGGCTGCGCCCACGTCCACTTCGTTATAGTTGCCGTATGTGCCTTCGATCCGGGCCTCGGTGTCGAAGGTCGGCTTCTTGGAGATATAGTGGATCAGGCCGCCGACGACATTCTTGCCGAAACGGAGGCTCTGTGGACCCTTCAGGACTTCGACCCGTTCAAGATCGAACACGTCGATCAGTGATCCGCTTGCGCGGGACAGATAGACGCCGTCGAGGAAGAAACCGATCGAGCCGTCCGCGCCGGCGCCCTGGATGTTAGTGCCGCTGCCGCGGATGAAGATTTCCGGGTCGGTGGCGTTCGACGTATTGAGCTTCGTGCCCGGGATGCGGTTGGCGACTTCAGTCAGGTCATGGACGCCGGCTTTGTCCAAAACATCGCCACCCAGCACCTGGACACTCAACGGAACGCTCTGCAGGCTTTCTTCCTGCCGCCGCGCAGTGACGACGATATCGCCGTTATCCACCGATGCCGATTTCGCCGCCGGCGGCAGTTCCTGGCCCTGAACCGCGCTTATCGGGTTGAATATCGTTATGCTCGCCGCTCCGCAGAGCAGAGCCCGCCGCAGGCTGATGCTTATCGTCATGATCCCCTCCTGACCCCCCATTGGCTTTCCTGTCGGCGCCAATCGAATTCCTGGCCGGAACCCCCTCCCCGCGAGGCGATCCCGAACCGGATCCTGACGTCCGCCCGCGTCTGAACGATGGCGACCGCTATGAACCCAGCAACAGAAGGCTAGGTCGTGCGGTTTTCCAAAAGAAATATCTTGTGACCCGCTCTTTATAACCGAACCGCTATACGGGGCCGTCGGTCGAACGTCGGCGACGCGCTATAATATGCGCGGCATAGCGCCCTCCGCTTTCTATATTGGCTCGCGACCGCGCAAGCCGCTTAGCTGGCACCGCTAAAATAACCATGGGAGCGGGTGATGGGCGGACCGAAAATGCGCCAGGCGGCGGCGCTGATGTCTTTGATGACAGGCGTGGCGGTCGCGGCTCCAGCGCAGGAGCCAGCAAAACCAGCCGCCAGCGACGAAGCGCATACCAACATCCCCGATCCGGACATCCGCGCCTGGCACGCCCTCACTTATGACCGCAAGCCGCCCGCGCCGGTGCCCGGCAAGGACTATGGCATGGATCCGGCGACCAGAAGATTCGTGCATCCCAAGGCGACGCCGCTGACGCATGACGCGCCCAATTTCCCTGGGCAGCTGGATTATTGGGACAGCCATTCCTACGCGAAGAATGTCGATCAGATCGCATTCTATCCTTATGTCGTGTCGCCGGGCCATACGTGGCAGGCGATCGCCGACTTCGATGGCCGGCGGTATATGTATATCCACTATCGCGCAGGCCTGGCCGTTTTCGACATTACCGATCCGCGGTCGGCGAAGCTGGTTTGGAGCGGCGGCTCCCACTATGGCGCGAAGGGAGCGACGGTCACCGAGCAGCCAATTCCCTGGCAGGATGGCGTCGGCGCCTCCAACATCGAATGGAGCCCGAGGCTCGGCAAATATGTGATGGTCCAGTCGCACGAGATCCAGCGCTACGGCGTCATGGACGAGAAATTGGACGAACCGGCCGGCGTCGCCCGGCTGAAGCATTGGCCGGATCTGAAGGGCTTCAAGGTCTTCGAGATGAACGGCCCGCTGCCCCCGCAATGGAAGCCGATCGCGGAACGGACGACCGATTATCTGCACCCCGACGCCCCGCGCGGGCAGCAGCAGGGCTCAGGCTCGCTCGACGTCCCGGCCTGGTGGGGCGGCAAATACATGTTCCTGTCGACCGCGCCCGACGACCGCTTCATGCTGACCGAGTTCCCCGATTATATCTACACGCCGGGATTCCAGGCCTGGGATATGTCCGATCCGGCCAATCCCAAATTCGTCAGCCAGTTCGCGGCGCCGGGCCAGATCCTCGGCGATCCTGAGCATGAAGCGGCATTCCTGACGAATCCGCGCGCGGGCAATCGCACCTCCTGGTTCGGATCGCGCATGCCGCCGTTCATGACGAAACCAGTCGAACAGGGCGGGAAATACGCATTCGGCGCGATGGCCGGGCTCGGCCTCTATACGCTCGATGTCAGCGATCCGGCGCAGATCAAAATCGTGGGTCATTTGAATGTCGCGCCGAAATTCGCCGGCACGGAGTTCGACAATGTCGATGTCAGCCAGTTCGAGCGGACCGGCTATGTCTTTTCCAACGGCTATCCGATGAACGACGAATGCTATGAGCCGTACAAGGACATTTTCGTCATCGATGCGCATGACATGACGGCGCCCAAAGTCGTCGCCAAATTCCCGCGGCCGACCCCGCCCGAAGGCGCGCCATTCACCGATTTCTGTCAGCGCCACGGCAGCTTCGGCCCGAAACGTCCGGGCTATCCGACCCAGCCGGGTCGCGGACGCGACGGCGTTGTCGCCTATGCCTTCTACAATGCCGGCGTGCAGATTTTCGACGTGAAGGATCCGACCAAGCCGTCCATCGCCGGCTATTTCGTGCCGCGCATGCCGACGCTGGACGAGGTCGCCGCCCATTCGCGCGGCAATCTCACTTACGGCATCTTCGTGGAATATGACCGGAACGTGATTTGGGCCTTCACGAACCACGGATTCTACGCGCTGACGACGCCTTTGCTCGGCAAGCCGCTCTATCGCGCGCCGGACAAGCCCTGGCCGCCGCGACCCTGAATGGCATGACATTCATCTTTTCAGCTGCTCCCCGGCGAAGGCCGGGGTCCAGCGTTCCGCCGCAAAGGTTTGCTTCAAGATTGGGCCCCCGGCCTTCGCCGGGGAGCAACAGTGCATTCAAGCCGGACAACGGCTGAAGCGTTTAGGCGGCGGCGTAGCCGGGCGCGTTCGAATGGGCGGCCCGGGCGCCGACATGGCCGGCGATCTGGGCGAGCGTCAGGATCGTGTCGTTGAACTCGATCGGCCGCTCCAGAAAGGCGGAGTGGCCGGCCTCGACGATCTCGACAAGAAACGAACCTGAGACGCTCGCCTGCACGCGCCGGATCGCCGCGATCGGGAACAGAATATCCTCAACCCCAGCGACAAATAGGATCGGGCAGCCCAGTGCGCTCAGTCTTTCGGGCGTATGGCGTTCGAACACGCCAACGAGACTATGCCGATCGGCGCTATTGAAGCTGTTGATCTGCGAATAAAGGATTTCGAGCGCGGGATCGGTTGCGCGGGCCCTCGCGCCCAACACGCGGTCAATCTGGTCGAGCCCGGCGGTGGCGGCGCGTGCGGCGTCCATCAGCGGCCGCACCTCATCCGGTTCCACGATGCCGTGCAGGCTGTCGGCGATCGCCAGCGCAGCGACCCGCTCGGGCCAGCGGCACGCGAAGTTGATGCAGGTGCCCGCCCCCATCGACTGCCCGATCAGCATCGCGCGGTCGACGCCAAGATGGTCCAGGAGCGCGTGGAGATCATCCGCGAACCCGGCGCGGCCGCGTCCGTCGCGGTCGACGGAAAGGCCGAAGCCGCGATGATCGAATGTGATGATCCGGTTGGCGGCCGAGAGCGGGCCGAGCTGCCGGAACCAGATCGCATGATTGCCGCCAATCCCATGCGCCAGCACGATCGCGGCGCCTTCCCCATGCGACTGCCAGTAAATGTCGGCGCCTTCTACCTGAAGGATTCCGGACTGCATCCTATTCCACTCCCATCAACCGGCTGAGACGCACGACATAGTCGCCAAAGGCCGGATCCTCGCGTGTGCGCGAAGGATCGCGCGGACGCGGCAGGTCTATCGCGACATCCTCGACAATCGTGCCCGGCCGCTCGGACATGACAATCACGCGATCGGAGAGCAGCACCGCCTCGGAAATGCTGTGCGTAACCAGCACCACAGTTTTCCGGTCGCGCTGCCATATCCGCAGCAGCTCCATGTTGAGCCGGTCGCGCGTCAGCGCGTCGAGCGCCCCGAACGGCTCGTCCATCAGCAGCACGCGAGGGTTGCGAACCAGCGCCTGGCCGATCGCGACCCGGTGGCGCATGCCCCCGGAAAGCTGATGCGGCAGACTCGCCTCGAACCCGGTCAGCCCCAGCGTCTCTACCAAATCCGCCAACTGCGCTTCGCTTGGGCGCGCCGCATTCCGTTCAAGACTGACGCCGAGGAGCAGATTGTCGCGAACGCTGAGCCAGGGCAGCAGGTTGGAGGTCTGGAAAACGAAGCCGACATCGGCTGACGGCGTGCGCACTTCTTCGTCGAAGAGGATGACGCTGCCGCCGTCCAGCGGCGCGAGCCCGGCGATCAGCCGCAGCAAAGTGCTCTTCCCACAGCCTGACGGGCCCAGCACCGAAACGAATTCACAATGGCGCACCTGGGCGTCGACATTGGACAGAATCTGCCGCCCATCGAACAGCTTGGACACGCCCGTTATCGTCAGCGCGATCTCCCGCGCCGTCACGTCGCGCGCCACCAGATGAACCTTTCCCAATAATCGACTCCGTAGAAAAGGATCAGTGACAACACCGTCACGGTCAGCAGCGCCGCGAAGGTGAGCGTGGTGTTGCCCGAACCGGACGCCGTCAGAATCAGGTTGCCCAGCCCATCGTTCGACCCGACGAATTCGCCGACCACCGCGCCGATCACCGCCAGCGGCATCGCGACCTTGCAGCCGTCCAGAAAAGCGGGGAGAGCCACTGGCACGCGCAACCGCCAGAAGGTCTGCCACGGCGTCGCCCGCAGCGCGCGGAAATGCTCCTCCAGATGTGCCGGCGTGCTCGCCAGCCCGCCCATCCCGGCGATCACGATCGGGAAGAAGGCGAACAGGAAGGCCATCATCAGTTTCGAGGCCAGACCGTAGCCAAGCCAGACGACGATGATTGGCGCGAGGCCGATCTTGGGAATGCTCTGCAGCGCGACAAGCAGCGGATAGACTGTGCGCTTCGCGGTCGCGGAGAAGAATACGAGGGCGGCGATCGGAATGCCGGCGGCGACCGCGATCACGAACCCCCAGAAGACCTCGGTCAGCGTCTTGAGCGTGCCGTCGAGCAGCACTGCGCGCGATCGCCATAGCTCGGCCAAGATCGCACTGGGCGGCGCGAGCAGGTAGGATTTCACGCCGGACCAGCGCACGCCGAATTCCCAGGCGAGCGCCAGCGCGGCGAAGAACAGAATGGTGACGGCAAGGTCGCGCGTAGGGCGCGGCGCGGCGGCGCTCATGCGTCGTCCCTCCCATCCTTGTCGATCAGCACCTGAATTCGTGCCGGCGGCGGCACGACGAATTTCTCGAGCCGCCAGCGGTCGAACGTCTCGAGCTTCGACCCGTCCCACACCGACGGTTCATAAGGGCTACCCGACGTGATCTGTGTCATGTCCGAATAGAATTCGACATTGTTGCCGTCGGGATCCCTGAACACGATGAAGCTGTTGGCCCCAGGCCCGTGCGCGCCCAGCCCTCTGTCAATAGGGATACCGCGCGCGATCAGCATCGCCGTAATCTGTTCCATCTCCGCAAGCGATTCGACGCGGTAGGAGAAATGCTCGACTGAAGGATACTGGCCGTCCGGCGCATCGCTGTGCCCCGGCGGCAATTGCAGCAATGCCAAATCGTGATGATCCTCGCCGCAACGCAGGAACACCATGCTGTCGTCGATCCAGTCGGAGAGCTGAAGGCCAACCACGTCGGTGTAGAAGGCAAGCGACCGGTGAATGTCGCGCACTTTCAGCACCAGATGGCCAAGCTTGGTCGGCCGCGGCCGATAATGCATGCCAGCCTCGGTCATTGCGCGGTTTCCTTCGGCAGATAGGCGTTGGTGAATATCGCGCCGGCGGGCAGATCGGCCTTGATCCGCCCAGCGCGCCGCAGGAAATCGAGCGTGCGCCCGACCTTGGCCAGCGCGAGCGCGTGAGAGCCCTGCTCCGCCGCCATCAGCGATACTGTTTCCTGCAGCTGCTGCTCTGTCACGGCTGCGTCGAGCAACGGATAGTGCCGGCGGACGATCGCGACGGCCGCCGCCGGGTCGCGCGCCGCATCGGCATAGCCGCGATAGGTCGCTGCGAGGAACCGGCGCACCATATCCGGCCGGCGCGCGATCAGCTCGTCGCGCGTGGCGAAGCCGCTGCCGTAAACGTCGAAACCGAAATCGGCATAGGCGATGCGGCCGATCGTCAGGCCCGCCGCCCGCGCGCTTTTCTGGAACAGCGCCATGGAATTGCCGAGCCAGCATTCGGCGGCATCGACCTTGCCTTCCACCAGCGCGGAAACGACCACCGCCGGCTCCAGCTGGACGCGCCGGACTCGCGCCGGATCGACGCCGTTCGCCGCCAGCCAGGCGGGCAAGAGCATCTGCACAGCACTGTTCTGCCCAGCCCCGAAGGTGAGCCCTTCAAGATCGGCAGGCCGGCGCAGCGTTCGCCGCTCGCGGACAAAACAGGCGCCGGCCGGAAAGCGCATGTTGAGGCCGCCGACAAGCTCTGTCCGGCCGCCGTTCGCACGGTTCAGCGCGACGCCCAGCGGATCGACATAGCCGAACTCGAACATACCGCGATCGAGCTCGTTGACCGTGCGCGTGCCGCCAAAGCCGCGCATCGGCTCCACCCGCAGCCCTTGGGCCGCGTAATAGCCCTTGTCGATCGCGACGAAGATGCCCGCCATGCTGCCCTGCGGCAGCCAGCTCATGTTGAAGCGGACGGTTTCCAGCGGCCGTCCTCGCGCCTCCGCCCCGGGCTCTGGCCGGAACGCGGAGAAAAGCGTCACCGCCGCGATCACGGCGATCATCGCGAGGCCCGGCGCCATCCTGAGCAATGTCGCCCGCGACATGGATCAGCCCGCTGTCTCGACCCTGACGGGATTGCGCAGTTCGCCGATCCCATCGACCCAGGCGGTCATGACATCGCGGTCCTTCAGGAAGATGCCGCGCCCCATGCCGACGCCGGCCGGCGTGCCGGTCGCGATCAGATCGCCCGGCCGCAATTCCAGGATCGTCGAGAGATAGGCGATCTGTTCGAAGCTGTTGAAGATCATCTCGGACGTGTTGCCGTCCTGCATGACCTCGTCATTGACCTTGAGGCCGAGTCTGAGCCCGTGCGGATCGCCCAGACAGTCGCGCGGCACGAACCACGGACCGACCGGCGTGAAAGTGTCGAAGCTCTTTCCGCGGAACCAGTCATGCGAGAAGGGAAAATCGCTGCGCCGCGTCTGGTCGCGCGCGGAGACATCATTCACGACCGTATAGCCGGCGATATGATCGAAGGCCTCGCTGACTTCGATATTCTTTGCGCGGCGGCCGATCACCACGCCCAGCTCGACCTCCCAGTCGGGCCGTTTGACCTTGAGCGGGACGATTACCGTTTCTTCCGGTCCGATCACGCTCTCGACCGTCTTCAGGAAGATATAGGGCTCGCTCTCGGCCTTGGCCGCGAGCTTGGTTTTCATCTCGTCTGCATGCTCGATATAGTTGGAGGCGGCGCCGAAGATGCGGTGCGGGCGGAACGGCGCCGCGAGCGCCGCGCGCGCAACGTCTCCGCGGCGGCTCAGCCCATTCGCGATTGCCGCCGCGAGACGCTGCACTGCAAGCCGGCTTGTTTCCCAGCTTTCGATCAGCGCCGTCACATCGTAGGCAGGCAGCGCGATATCCACAGCAACGCTGACTCGTTCGAGATCATGGATTTGATCGCCATTAGCAATCGCCGCACGTGTGCCGCCGCCTTCGCGATAGGTCGCCAGCGCGAACCAGGTCATCAGGAAATCCTTGTCGTTTCTATTCTCGAAAGGGTGAAGCGGGAGCGCGCGGCGGTCCAATATGCGTTCAGAATAGGCGCGCGCCTTTTCGTTATACGGGCTCAGGTCAGCGCGCGGAGCAGCATCCGGGTCGCGACGATCAGCAGGAAAACGCCGAAGGAAATGCTGAGCTGGCGCTTGGTCAAGGCGTGCGCGAGCCGCGCCCCCCAAGGGGCCGTGAAATAACTGACGGGCGCGATCACCGCGAAGCCGACGACATTCACGAAGCCGAGGCTGCCCACGGGAAGGAGCGGCCGGCCCCACCCGGTCACGATGAAGGCAATGGTGGCCGGCACACTGATCAGCAGGCCGAACAACGACGCCGTCCCGACCGCCCGGTGAATCGGATGACCGAACAGCGTCAGGATCGGCACACTGAGCGTCCCGCCGCCAATGCCCATCATGCTGGACACGCCGCCGATCGCGAACGGCAGCGCCTGGCCTGGCGGCCCGCCGGGCACCCCCTCTGCGATATGCCGTCCGTCGAGCGGAAGAAGCATTTTCAGCGCAACCAGCAGCGCGACGACCCCGAAGATCGCCGCCAGCACGTCGCCGCTCGCGCGGGCGGCGAGCAGGACACCCACGATCGAGCCGGCAAAGACCGCCACGCCCCATTGTTTCAGCAATCCGAGATCGACGGCGCCGCGAGCGTGATGCGCCCGCGACGAGGAGATGGAGGTCGGAATGATCGTCGCCAGCGACGTGGCGACCGCGACATGCATCCTGACGGCCGGATCAACACCCAGAATGCCCAGTACGAACTCGAGCACCGGCACGACGACAATGCCGCCGCCGACGCCCAGCAGCCCGGCGATCACGCCTCCGACCGCGCCTGTCACCAGCATCATTCCCGCCAGCGGCGCAAGCTGCGCGACAGTTCCACCCATTTTTCCCTCCCCGATTTCGGCGCGGACGGGTGGGTCGGACAGGCCGCACTGTCAAAGAAGGAAATCGCCGCGCGCTATAGCCGTTGGCGCATAGCCGCCCGGCCTATCGCCAACCGGCATACCGGCGGGGGCAATCGGTATTTCCGGCTTCCCTCGCGCCGCAATAACGCCGTCGCGTTGCAACCGGAGAAATCATGATCAAAGTCGGAATTGCGGGGCTGGGCACGATCGGCCGGGCCGTGGCGCAGCATCTGCGCGACCATGAAACGGGTCTGGTGCTGGATTCGGTCTCCGCAGGCCACGCGGGCAAGGCACGCGCGTGGCTCCGCGATGCCGGATTTGCAGTGCCGGTGGTCGACGGCATCGACCTCGCCTGCCGTGCAGATGTGATCGTTGATTGCGCACCGACCGCAGCGTTCCGGGCGATCGCGCAGGCAGCTGCTGACGAAGGCAAGATATTAGTCACCGTCAGTGGCGCCGCGTTGCTGCAAGCGCCCGAGCTGGTCGAACGAGCTGCCCGAAACGGCGGGCGCATTATCCTCGCTACCGGCGCGCTGCTTGGCCTCGACGCCGTGCGCGCGGCGGCGCTCGGTACCATTCACTCGGTGACGATGGTCACGCGCAAACCGCCAAAATCGCTGGTGAAAGCCGAACATGTCGTGCGCAACCGGATCGACCTGACCGCGCTCGATGCGCCGCTCAAGATCTTCGAAGGCAGCGCACGCGAGGGCGCCATCGCGTTTCCGGCCAATGTGAACGTCGCGGCGGCGCTGGGCCTCGCCGGCGTCGGCCCGGACCGCACGCGGCTGGAAATCTGGGCCGATCCCGCGCTGGAACGAAACACGCATTTCATCACCGTCGATTCCGACAGTGCCCGGCTGGAAATGAAGATCGAGAATATCCCGACCGACGAGAATCCCGGCACCGGGCGGATCACCGCGCTGAGCGTGATCGCGGCGCTGAGGGCGCTCGTCTCCCCCCTTCACATCGGCACTTGAGGAAAGGCCCATCATGCCCGTTCGACTTCGCCACGTCGCCATCGCGTCCGCCGACCCGGACAATTCCGTGCGTTTTTTCACCGACGTTCTCGGCTGGGAAATTGCCGGCCGCGTCGATAGCCGCAATGCGCACGGCTACTACGTCACCGATGGCCAGGTGAATATTGCCCTGCTCGCGTTCAAGAACCGACCGGCGGCCGGACTGGAGTTTCCGGAAGACTATACCGGCCTTCATCATGTCGGCTTCCAGTGCGACGACATCAACGAGATCGTCGAACGGTTCGAGCAAAGCGGCTATGCCCCCCGCCACGACGTCAATCTGGCGCAGGGGCTCGGCAAGAATCCGGCCAAGGACAATGCCGAATACAAAATGACCGGCCCCGAGCGGGTGATGATCGACGTATCGGAACGCGGCTGGGTCGGCACCGAAAGCTATCGCGCGCCCAAATAGGGGAGGCAGAGAAATGTTCCTGAAGGGGCGGCCGCTGCGCCGCCCTTTTATTCGGCGAACGCTTCTTCCAGAGCAAGGAAACGTGCAGCGTTTCCGCCCAGTATCTTCGCCTTCGCCGAAGCGCTCAGCCTGTCGTGCGTGCCGACCAATTGCCCGATTGCCTGCTCACCCAGCGGGAACGGGTGGTCGGAGCCGAGCATCACCCGGTCTTCGCCCATCACCTCGACGACGAGTTGCAGCGCGCTGGGGCTGAACACGGCCGAATCGACATAGAAGCGATCGACATAGGCCGATGGCGGTTTCGGGCAATCCACACGGACGATGTCGCGATGCGTCCAGGCATTCTCCACTCGCCCGAGAAGGAAAGCGAAGCTGCCGCCGCCGTGCGCAAAGCAAAGCCGCAAGGAGCGCGGCAGCCGTTCGAACGCGCCCGACAGGATCAGCGACAGGATCGAAAGCTGCGTTTCCGCCGGCATCGCCACCAGCCAGGGCAGCATATATTTGGGCATCCGTTCACGCGCCATCATGTCCCATGGATGGACCAGCACCGCCGCACCGATATCCGCGCAGTGGGTCAGAAACGTCAGCATTCCCTCGTCGTCGAGATTTCGCAGACCGAGATGGTTGCCGATCTGGACGCCGAGATGGCCGGTCTCCATTGCCCGGCTCGCCTCCTGACAGGCGAAATCGATATTCTGCAACGGCACCTGGGCGAGCGCTTTCAGCCGGCGCGGATTGTGCGCGCAAATCGCGATCGCCGCATCGTTGAAGCGCCGCGCCGCGTCCAGCGCCTCCGCATCGGGGCGTGTATAACCGAACATCACCGGCGTCGCGCAGGCGACCTGGAGATCGATGCCGTTCGCATCCAGTTCTTCGATGCGGCGCGCCGGATCCCATAGAGCCTCGCGGACCGGCCGGAACTCTTTCGAGCCGACCATGATCATCCCTTCGCCAGCGCCGCTCCGCTTCAGCCAGGGGAGCCCATCCCGCTCGGCCGCGGCGGCATAGGCCGCGTCCGAAAGCGGAAAGAAATGGCTGTGCATATCGATGACGGTCACGCGGCGCATGCTCCCCAGGCAAGTTGCTGCCGCCCGGCCACGCACAGAACAAAAACGCGGCACAAGCGACAGGATGCAGCTTTAAGGGCGCCCGTTCGCGCGGAATAATGCTGATGCCCCCCCCCTGCTATTGCAAAAGAATTATAGTAGGGATTTGCCGACGACCGGAGGGAACATAGTCTTGCAGCGCTTTCACGAGAATTTTCTGTTGAGCCGCCTGAAGCTGCGCCAGCTGCGGCTGATCGCCGTCGTCGCTCAGGAGGGCAATATCCTGCGCGGCTCGCAGATCCTGAACATCGCGCAGCCGGCGGCGACCAAAAGCATCAAGGAGCTCGAGGAAGCGCTCGGCGTGCAGCTGTTCGAACGGTCCTCGCGCGGCGTCACGCCGACCCTGTTCGGCGAGGTCATCATCAAGCATGCCAAGCTGATTCTCACCCAGCTCCGTCATGCGAGCGAGGAACTGCAATCCATCGAGTCCGGGCTTTCGGGCCGCGTGTTCGTCGGCACGCTGCTCGCTGCCTCCCCAACGCTTCTGCCCAAGAGCCTGGCGGTCCTGCGGGACCGCCGCCCCGGAATCGCCGTGACCGTGATCGAGGGGACGATCGACAAGCTGATGCCCTCACTACGGACCGGCGACCTCGACGTCGTGCTGGGCCGCCTCCCCGATTTCCGCGAACGCGAAGGCCTGGAGCAGGAGCTTCTTTATCACGAGCCGATCGCGATCGTCGCGCGGGAGGGGCATCCGCTTGCCGCGAAGAAGACCGTTTCGCTCGCCGATCTCGCCGGCCAGCCGTGGATCATGCCGCCCCCCGAAACATCGCTTCAACGGCAACTTGTCGTCGCCTTCCGGCGCGAGGGGATAGAGCCGCCAGTCGATGTGATCGAATCCGTTTCGATCCTGACGAACCATTCCCTGCTGCTCGAATCCGATATGGTCGCGGCGATGCCCTATCAGGTCGCGACGGTACAGCCGGGGCTGACGATCCTCCCGGTGGCGATCGAAGCCACAAAATCGCGGATCGGGGCGACGATGCGCGCCAATGTCGCACTGTCGGCTGCAGCCGCCTGCTTCATGGAGATCGTCCGGGAAGTCGCAGCGGACATCCGCGACGAAATGCCGTCAGATTGATGTCGCCGCGGCCTTGTCCGGCCTCCGGGCCGTGCGAATAACATAGATCGCGGCCACGATCGTACACCAGGGCACGCCCGCGATTACGGCCACTCTCCAGACGTCGGCATCCAGCGCCATCGTCACCAACACCGCAGCGAGCAGGCCAAGGCCGATCAGCTGCGCGAAAGGGAAGAAAGGCATCCGCACCGGCAGCTGGGACGCGCGATGACGGCGGCGGAAGACCAAATGGCTCGCCAGAATGCTGCCCCAGGTGAGCAGACCGCCGAACAAGGCGATCCCGAACAGATAGTTGTAGGCGAGCGGCGTCAGCATCGCGAGCGAGGCAGCCACGAGCACGCAGATGCCGGACGCCAGCGTCGCCGCCATCGGCACACCGCCTTCGTTGAGGGTACCGAAACGGCGGGGGGCAAATCCACCGCGCGCCAGCGAGAACAGCATCCGTGACGTCAGATAAAGGCTGGTGTTCATCGCCGACAGCGCCGCCGTCGCGACCACGAAGTTCATCGCATCGGCGGCAAAGGGAATGCCTGCCGCCTGAAACATCCGCACGAATGGGCTTTGCGTCACCACCTTAGCGCCCGCTTCCGTCCAGGGCAGGAACGCGACAATGATGAACAGCGCGAGGATGTAGAAAAGGAACAGGCGCAGCGCCATCGTCCGGAGCGCGGCGGGAATCGCTTCGCGCGGCTTCTCCGCTTCGCCGGCGGTCGCCACCACGAATTCCAGCCCCATGAAGGAAAAGAGCGCCATCAGCACGCCCATCCACACGCCCGCGAAGCCGTTCGGCATGAAGCCGCCCGGAAGGCCAGTAACATTGGCCAGACCGGTAGCCGGCCCGGTCAGGCCAAGGATGCGGCTGCCGCCGACGATGATGAACAGGATGATCGCCGTAACCTTGATCACAGTCAGCCAATATTCGACCGTCGCGAAACTGCGCACCGGCCGCGAGTTCAGCCACACCAGCCCGCCCGCAAAACCGATCGCCCACAGCCAGACCGGAATGTCGGTGAACCAGAACCGCATATAGGTGCCGATCGCGATCGCTTCGCTGCCGATCAGCAGCACCTGCTGAATCCAATAGGTGTAGCGGATGAGAAAGCCCGCGAACGGCCCCAGATAGATTTCGGCATAGGTACCGAACGAGCCGGCGGTTGGATGCACGACCGCCATTTCGGACAGGCTGAACACCATGATCGCAGCGATCACCGCGCCGATCGCGTAGCTGATCAGCACGGCCGGCCCGGCATAGCTGATCGCGATCCCGCTGCCCATGAACAGGCCAGTCCCAATCGCGCCGCCAAGTCCGATCATTGTGATCTGGCGCTTGCTGAGCGTGCGGTGCAGGCCGCCTTCGCGCGCGATCGCCGCCTGGACGACAGCTTCTTCCCCGCTCATGTCACTGCTTCCCGTTGCTGAAAGCGCGGCGCACGCCAGGCTTCCGTGGCCATGATCTCCGTCAGCACATCGGCCGCGTCCCACACATCGGCATAACGGACATAAAGCGGCGCGAAGCCGAAGCGGACGATGTCGGGCGCACGAAAATCGCCGATCACACCGCTCTCGATCAGCGCGCGCATCACAGGATAGCCTTCCGGGTGATGGAACGCGACCTGACTGCCGCGCATAGCGGGATCGCGCGGGCTCGCCAGCGTGAAGCCATATCGCCCGCACCGCTCTTCGACCAGCCGGATGAACAATTCCGACAAAGCGATGGACTTGGCCCGCAGCGCGGCGATGTCTGCTTCCAGCATCAGATCGAGCCCGATTTCGGCGAGCGCAAGACTGACGATCGGCTGGGTTCCGGTCAGGAACTGGCGGATACCTGGATGCGGCGCATAGTCCGGATCGAAGGCGAAGGGCGCGGCGTGCCCCCACCAGCCCGTGAGCGGCTGCCGGGCCGCGTCCTGATGCCGCTTCGCGACGAACAGGAAGGCAGGCGAACCCGGCCCGCCGTTCAGGTATTTGTAGGTGCAGCCAACCGCGAAATCCGCCGCGCAGCCGTTTAAATCGACGGGCATCGCACCGGCGCTATGGCACAGATCCCAGATCGCGAGCGCCCCCGCCGCGTGCGCGCGCGCCGTGATCGCGGCCATATCGTGGATATGCCCGGTCTTATAGTGAACATGCGTGATGCAGACGGCGGCCGTATCGTCGTCGATCGCAGCGGCGATCTCGTCCTTTTCGCGCAGCAGCACCTCGATCCCACCGCCCCGCGCCGCCGCCAGGCCTTGCGCGATGTAATTGTCGGTCGGGAAATTGCTTCCTTCGAGAATGATCTTCTTACGGCTCGGGCGCATCGCCACGGCTGCCCACAGCATCTTGAACAGGTTGATGCTGGTTGAATCAGTGACGACCACTTCGCCAG
>JAFEEY010000078.1:18962-32882 GCA_018240865.1 Pseudomonadota bacterium
GCGGGTCAGCGCGGCGGGTGGCACTATCCGCTCAGGCTGCATTGAAACATACCGTCTTGGTCTGTGACATTTCGCGGATCGCAAACTTCACCCCTTCACGCCCCATATTACCTCGCTTCGCCCCCCCGAACGGCATGGCATCGAGCCTATAGTCAGTTGAATCGTTGATCATGACGCCCGCGGCCTGCAGCTTGCCTGCCGCATAAAGCGCATCGCGCAGGCTTTCGGTGAAGATCGCCGCGTGGATCGCATAATCGGGAGCGTTCGCTTGCCGGATCGCATCGTCAAGCTCTTCGTACCGGAACAGGCTAACCACCGGCCCGAACGCTTCCTCGCAAACCAATTTCGTGCTGCCCGGCGCATTCTCGATCACTGCCGGTTCGAACACTGCGCCTTGCCGCTTTCCTCCCGCCAGCACGCGCGCACCCGTTCGCACCGCTTCCTCCAACCAGCCGTCTAGACGCTGGGCCTCGGCCGCTCCGATCATCGGGCCGATCTGTGTTTCTGCACACAACGGGTCGCCCAGACGGAGCGCCTTCGTCAGCGCCACGAATCTGTCCCTGAAGGCGTCGTACCGGGAAGCGTGAACATAGATGCGCTGCACGCCGATGCAATTCTGCCCCGCCGCCGAGAAGGCACCCGAGACGCAGGCTCCGGCCGCCTTTTCGATATCGGCATCGGCGGCGACGATGACCGGCGAGTTAGCCCCCAGCTCCATCGCAAGCCGCCGGGCGCCGGCTGCCGCCGCGATCCTTTCACCCGCGCGCACGCCGCCAGTGAACGACACCATCGCCACATCCGGATGACCGGTGAGGGCCGCACCGAATTGATCGCCATAGCCGGTCAGCAGATTGAGCGCGTGCGGCGGCAGGCCGGCGGCAAGCAGCAGCTTTGCGAGCATCACCGCCACCAGCGGCGTTTGCTCCGCCGGTTTCAACACTACCGCGTTGCCGGCCGCGAAGGCCGGTCCAAGCTTGTGACAGATCAGGTTCAGCGGATCGTTGAACGGCGTGATCGCGACAACGACGCCCAGGGGCTCGTGAAAGTAGAATCCGCTCCGCGCCTCCCCTCCCGGCATGCTGTCGAACGCCACGGTCTCGCCGGTCAGGCGCACTGCTTCCTCAGCGGAAAGCCTAAGCGTGTTGACTGCGCGCGCGACTTCACGCCGGGCATGGGAAACCGGCTTGCCGCTCTCTATCGCAATCTTCTGGGCGAAACGGTCGCTTGCCCGCTCCACCGCCGCTGCGGCGCGGTGCAGGATCGCCGAGCGCGTGCCTGTCGACAGATCCCGCATCTGCCCGGCACCAACGACCGCGCTCGCCACCGCCTCCATAGCATGCCGTTCGGTGGCACAGGCAACCTGCGCGATCAGCTCTCCGGTGAATGGATTGTCGACCGGCATGCAGGTCGCGGCACGGCGCCATTTGCCGCCGATCAGCAGCGAACGCAGCACGGGAGCTTTCATCCGTTTCACGCCTTGTCCTTGTGGAGGACAAGATCGTCATATTCGCGGCTGTCGATCAGCGCCTCGACGATGCGCGGTCCATCCGCCGCGAAAGCCTCCCCCAGCGCCGTCCGTAGCGCATCGGGATTGTCCACGGTCACGACCGGCACCCCGAACAGCGAAGGGCCGCCAATCGTACCCTGCGCCCTGACCGGGGTGCCATAGATCGGGTTCTGCTTGCGCTCCTGCTTGATGCGGATCAGCGCCAGGTCGTTATCGGTCAGCACCAGGATCACGATCGGCAGTTTTTCGCGTACTGCCGTCGCCAGCTCGCCGACCGTCATCAGAAACCCGCCATCGCCGACGACCGCACACACCGGCTTGTCCGGGCAGCAGAGCTTGGCTGCGATCGCGGCGGGCAGGCCAAAGCCCATCGCCGACCAGCCGTTGGTCATAATCTGAAGGCCGGCCGCCGGCGTCTGCCATTTCTGGCCGATCAAGTGGGTATGCGCGCCGACATCGCAGGTCATGATCCCATCCTGCGGCAATACCTCGCGCAGCACTTCGAGGGCCGCGCACGGGCCCATCCGCCCCTGGCGCGGCCGCATCCGCCGGAACATATCGGCCTTGCGCGCGGCGACGTCGTCCAGCCGCCATGCCTTAGGCGGCGCTTTCACGGCTTCCAGCGCCTCGAGCCCCGCGACGATATCGCCTACAGCGTCGGCGACGAGAGGATGACGCGCGCGGTCAATGTCCGCCGGCGCGGTGTCCATGCTGGCCAGCGGCAGCCCGTCGCGCATCCAGGATTCATAGTTGAACTCGACTGGATCGTAGCCGATCGCTACCACCAGATCCGCCTCCGCATGCGTGCGCGAGACAATGTCGCTCAAGGCGTGGAACAAGACGCCGGCATAGCAACGATGGTCCTCGGACAGCAGACCCTTCGCCATAGGGGTGAGCAACACCGGGACGCCGAACCGCTCGGCGAATGCGGCAATCCGCTCCGAAATGCCGAGCCGCACCGCCCCCAGGCCAATGGCCAGAACCGGCTTCTGCGCGGCGCGGAACGCTGCCGCAAGCGCTTCGAGCTGACGAGGGTCGGGAGCCACAGGCATGACGCGCACCGGCTCTGCCGCACTGTCATCGTGGCGCGGCAGCGCGCTCATTCCGGTTGGTAGGCCGACATGAACCGGGCCCGGCCGTTGCTCCAACGCCACCGCAGCCGCGTCGGTCAGGATCGCACGCGCGCAATCGGGTTCCAGTCTTGTCGTTTTTTTCGTGATCGGCGCGAACAGCGCTTGATGGTCGATCCCCATCTGGGTCGTGCGCTCGCGCATGGATTCGGGCATTTCGTCGGTGAGCGCGATCATCGGCGAGCGGTCCAGCAGCGCGCCGCCGACCCCGGTCGCGAGATTAGTCGCGCCGGGGCCGAACGTTCCGAAACAGACGCCTGGAACGCCGGTCAGGCGACCGCAGACATCGGCCATGAAGCTGGCGCCGCCTTCATGGCTGGTCAGCACGAAGTCGATGCCGTCCGTTAGGCGCAGCGCTTCCATATAGTCGACCCAGCCGCCGCTCGGCACGCCGAAGACATGGCGCACGCCAAGATCGCGCAGGGTCTCCACCACTTCGAACGCTATTGAACGTGCAGCCACCCGCTCGTCTCCACCTAAAGTCGAGTATCGATTAGTGCGGTGGCCGGCTTCCGAAAAATAGCGGGCTGACGGTCGCATATGGACTTTTGGTTATACCAAATGCTGCAGCTCAGCTCATGTTTGCCGAGTACAGGGCGATTCCCGTAAAAACCGGTGGCTCGACTGCCAAGCGGTACGTGTAGTGTATTTATAGGATTTCGATGCAGACCGTTCGAAATCATTCACGAAGGAAAGCCAGCGAAACCATCTGTTAGCGCGCAATGGCCATTGAACCGACCGGGCGATCTCAGGCCCCGATCTCTCCGGCTGTCACGACAGGAAGAGGGGCTTGATCGCCATGCCCAGGCCGACAAGGCTCACGACAAAGACCAGCGTTCGCACTTTTGGAACACCTGCCGCGTAAAGCGGCAAATAGACGAGCCGGGCGCCAAGCCAGATCCAGCCGCCCAGCGCGGTCATCGGCGACGCAACGCCCGCGACGACCACGCCAAGCAGCGCGACGATCGCGATCGGGAAAGTCTCCTGAAAATTCGCCTGCGCGCGGACCAGCCGGCCAGCCAGGGGATTGAGCGGCGGCAGTTCCTCGTCGCGCGCGCCCATGTTCCAGGTGACGCCATATTGGCGCGTCTTCACATGCGCGGCCGCGAAAATATGCACGAGCAACAGCAGTGCGCCGAGCGCAAGGATCAGCAATTCTGGATGCATATGCCCCTCCCCCTTGGATTGAAGGGAGACTGTGCCGATCTCCGCTAAAGGTCAATCGACACACCTCCCCGGGCGCGTGATCCCGAGCGACGCAAGCTTGATACGCATCCCGTCAGAGGGCCGGCGGGTCGCCATTTCGAAGCAGATCGATGGCCGCAGCTGCGGGCGGCGTCAGGCCGTCGCTTTGGTCGAGGATCATGGCCTTCATGCGGGGATCCCAGAACAGCGCGATGTGGTTGGCGGTGGCCTTCGCGGCTTCTGTCTCACTCATGGTCGCGAAATTGCGCGCGATCTGGTTTGCCATCATGACGAGCGTTTCCCGCTGGTTCATGCGAGCGCGCCGCGCGAAACGATGTGCCGCGACTTTTCCGACAGTGCTTCGTAGCGTTCCTGCCAGTCAGTCGGGCCGTTGGAGGGCGAGACCTGCACCGCCGTCACCTTGTATTCCGGGCAATTGGTCGCCCAGTCCGAATATTCGGTCGTCACGACATTGGCCTGGGTCGCCGGATGATGGAAGGTCGTGTAAACGACGCCCGGCGCCACGCGGTCCGTCACTTGCGCGCGCAGCGTCGTCTCGCCCGACCGGCTGGCGAGCTTCACCCAATCGCCGCTCTTGACGCCGCGATCCTCCGCGTCCGCCGGATGGATTTCGAGCAGATCCTCCTGATGCCAAACGACATTGTCCGTCCGCCTTGTCTGCGCGCCGACATTATACTGGCTGAGAATCCGCCCGGTGGTCAGCAGCAGCGGGAAGCGCGGCCCGGTCTTCTCGTCGGTCGGAATATAGTCGGTGACGACGAAGCGGCCCTTGCCGCGGACGAAGCCGCGGATATGCATCACCGGCGTCCCTTCGAGCGCGGCGCCGTTGCATGGCCATTGGATCGAGCCAAGCTCGTCGAGGCGTGCAAACGACACGCCCGCGAAGGTCGGCGTCAGTCGGGCGATCTCGTCCATGATCTCCGCCGGATGCGTATAGGCCCAGCCAAGGCCCAGCGCGTTCGCCAGGCCTTGCGTGACCTCCCAATCCTCCAGCCCGTTCAGTGGCGCCATCACTTTGCGCACCGGCTGGATGCGCCGTTCGGCATTGGTGAATGTCCCGTTCTTTTCCAGGAAGGTCGAGCCGGGCAGGAAAATGTGCGCGTAATTGGCGGTTTCGTTCAGGAACAGATCGTGGACGATCACGCACTCCATCGCGGCCAGCCCGGCCGCGACGTGCCGCGTGTTCGGATCGGACTGAAGAATGTCCTCGCCCTGGATGTAGAGCGCCTTGAAACTGCCCTCGATCGCGGAATCCAGCATATTGGGGATGCGCAGGCCCGGTTCGGGATCGAGGGGGACGCCCCAATCCGCCTCGAACAGCCGCCGGGTCGCGTCGTCCGAAACGTGGCGATAGCCCGAATATTCGTGCGGGAAGCTGCCCATGTCGCAGCTGCCCTGCACATTGTTCTGGCCCCGGAGCGGGTTCACGCCGACACCCGGCCGGCCGATATTGCCGGTCGCCATCGCCAGATTGGCGATCGCCATTACGGTCGATGAGCCCTGGCTGTGCTCGGTGACGCCGAGGCCATAATAGATCGCGGCATTGCCGCCAGTCGCATAGAGGCGCGCAGCGGCGCGCAGCTGATCCGGGTCAACCGTCGTGATCGGGGCCAGCGCCTCGGGCGAATTGCGCGCCTGCGAGACGAAATCGGCCCAGGCGCGATATTCGTCCCAATCGCAGCGTTCGCGGATAAAGCCTTCGTCGGCCAGCCCTTCAGTGACGATGACATGGGCCATCGCCGTCAGCACGGCGACATTGGTGCCCGGTCTGAGCGGCAGGTGCAGATCGGCCTCGATATGCGGCGTGCGGACCAGGTCAATGCGGCGCGGATCAATGACGATCAGCTTCGCGCCCTGGCGCAGCCGCCGCTTCATCCGGCTGGCAAAGACCGGGTGGCCGTCGGTCGGGTTGGCGCCGATCACCAGCATCACATCGGCATGATCGACGCTGTCGAAATCCTGGGTGCCGGCCGAAGTCCCGAACGTCGTCTTCAACCCATAGCCGGTCGGCGAATGGCAGACGCGCGCGCAGGTATCGACATTGTTGTTGCCAAAGCCGGCGCGGACCAATTTCTGCACCAGGAACGTCTCTTCATTGGTGCAGCGCGATGAGGTGATGCCGCCGACCGATCCCCGGCCATATTTCGCCTGGATGCGGCGAAATTCGCTGGCCGCACGGGCAAATGCCTCGTCCCAGCCGACCTCGCGCCAGGACTGATCGATTGCCTCGCGAACCATCGGCTTCAGGATGCGCTCGCGGTGATTGGCATAGCCCCAGGCGAACCGGCCCTTGACGCAGCTGTGTCCGCGATTGGCCTTGCCATCCTTCCACGGCACCATACGGACCAGCTGCTCGCCTTTCATTTCTGCCCGGAATGTGCAGCCGACTCCGCAATAGCCGCAGGTCGTGACTGTAGCAGTGTCGGGCATGCCGATCTCTTTGACCGCGCGTTCCTGCAGCGCGCCGGTCGGGCAGGCCTGCACGCAGGCGCCGCACGACACGCATTCGGATGACAGGAAATCGTCGGTCGGCAGTCCCGCCGAAACCTTGGACGCGAAGCCCCGGCCGTCGATCGTTAAAGCAAACGTGCCCTGCGTCTCATCACAGGCCCGCACGCAGCGCGAGCAGACGATGCACTTGGCTGGATCGAAATCGAAATAGGGGTTGGAGCGGTCGATCTCCGCGCACAGATGCGTGTCTCCGGCACGGTAACGGACCGCATCGACCCCGGCCGCTTCGGCCTGAATGCGGACTTCGCAATCGCCTTGGGCGCAGGCGCAGCAATCCGCCGGATGATCGGAGAGGTAAAGCTCCATCACCTGCCGCCGCATCCGGGCCAGACGGTCCGTTTGAGTATGGACGACCATGCCGTCGGCGACCGGCGTGATGCAGGAAGCAGGCGTGCCCGGCGCGCCGTCGATCTCGACCAAACAGAGGCGGCACGAGCCGAATTGCTTGAGCGTGTCGGTCGCGCAGAGTTTGGGAATGGCGAGCCCGGCCTCGGCCGCCGCGCGCATGACGGTCGTGCCGGCCGGGATGGTGACCGGCTTGCCGTCGATGCAGAGCGTCACGGCTTCGTCCGCGGTCGAAGGCGGAGTGCCCAAGTCGGGCTGAAACTCATAGCCCATGCGCTTGCTCCCATCGCGCCAGATCGTCAGGCGTGTTCACATTAGCAGGTTCAGGCGAAAGCTTCACCGCCCGCGCGCCGATATGTTCGGCGAAGGCGTGCATAGAGCGCCGGGACAGGTTGCGGACGAGCGTTTCCAGCGCATAGACCGACGCCGCCGGCCACAGGCCCAGCACGGGCTGGCTCATCGCATAGGACGGTTCAGACTCCAGCTGCCGGCGGAGATCGCGGGGCAGCCCCACGCTATCGACGCCGCACGACAAGACGCGCGCGAAACCGTGCCCGGCGGCATAGTGAAGAGCGCCGCCGAGCCCGCCGAGCGGACCTGTCCCGGCGATCGGCCAATCCGGCGCCGAGGCCAGGCCTTCGCGCTGCCGCCCGACGATCACGACTGCATCGCATTGCTGGGATAGCGCCTCGATGGCGTGCTCGATCAACGGCTTGCCGCGCCACAGCGCGAGCGCCTTGTCCGACCCGAACCGTGACGATTGCCCGCCGGCAAGGACGGCGCCGAGCGTCTTCATCGGATGCTCCCGTGCGGATCGCTCAGCACCAGCGCATTATCGGCGCGCGCGAGGCTGATCAGCGTGAGGCCGGCGGCCTGAGCGCGGTCGACGGCCAGGCTGGTCGGCGCGGAGATCGTTACCAGCATCGGGCAACCGGCACGGACGGTCTTTTCGACAAGCTCGTAACTGCAGCGCGCCGTCAACAGCACGAAACCGCTTTCCAGCGACTGCCCACGCCGGGCAAGCGCACCGACCAGCTTGTCGAGGGCATTGTGCCGGCCGACATCCTCGCGGACGCAGAGGATTTCCCCGTCGGGCGTGCAGAATGCCGCCGCATGCGCCGCGCCAGTGCTGCGCGACAGCGGCTGGTGTGCCGACAAGTCCGTCAAGGCCCGCGCGACTGCTGTCCGATCGGTTTGAATCCGCGCGGTCACGAGCGGCAAGGGCCTCAGCACCTGTTCGATATTGTCGATCCCGCACAGGCCGCAGCTGCTTTCCGATACCCGGCTGCGGGCGCGTTCAATGACGGATTCCAGGCGTTCGGGCGGCAAAGCTATCCTCACGACCCAGCCGCCGCCGATCGCGTGAATGTCGATGGCGCCGATTTGGTTCGGCCGCTCGACCAGCCCCTCGCCGATCGAGAAGCCGACCGCATAATCCTCAAGGTCGGCCGGCGTGCCCATCATCACCGCATAGCCAATGCCGCCATATTCGATCGCGATCGGCGCTTCGATCGGAACGGCGCGCGACACATCCGCATCTTCGGCATCGTCGAACGCGATCCGGCGCGCCGGAATATCACGCCGCATCGAATCAGGCGCGTTCAACGCCGGAAATCCTCAGGGAAATGCTGGATCGCGCTCAGCACCGGATAGGGCGTGAAACCGCCCAGCGCACAGAGCGAGCCGAATTTCATTGTCTCGCAAAGCTCTTCGATCAGAGCGAGATTGTCTTCCCGGTTCTCGCCGGCGATGACCCGCTCGATCGTTTCCCGGCCGCGGATCGCGCCGATCCGGCATGGCGTACACTTGCCGCAGCTTTCCGCCGCGCAGAATTCGAACGCGAACCGCGCCATCGCCGCCATGTCGACGGTATCGTCGAACACGGTGATCCCGGCATGGCCGATCAGCCCGCCCGCCTCGGCGAACGCTTCATAATCGAAGACCGTGTCGAACAAGGTGGGCGGGAAATAGGCGCCGAGCGGCCCGCCTACCTGCACTGCGCGCACCGGCCGCCCGCTCGCGGTGCCGCCGCCGATATCGTTGACCAGCTCGCCAAGAGTCAGGCCGAACGCCGTCTCGAACAGGCCGCCATGCCGGATATTGCCGGCGAGTTGGATCGGCATCGTGCCGCGCGACCGGCCAACGCCATAATCGGCATAGGCCTGCGCACCTTCGGCAAGGATGAAGGGGATCGCCGCGAGGGTCAGCACATTGTTGACGACTGTCGGGCAACCGAGAAACCCTTCCAGCGCGGGCAAAGGCGGCTTGGCGCGGACCTCGCCGCGCTTGCCTTCGAGGCTGTTCAGCAGCGACGTCTCCTCGCCGCAGACATAAGCGCCCGCGCCGACCCGGATTTCGATCGTGAACGGCGCGATGATCGCGGCACACGTCGCCACGGCCGCGCGCATCTTCGCGATCGCCGCCGGATATTCGGAGCGGATATAGACAAGGCCCTGCGACGCGCCTGTCGCCAGGGCTGCGATCGTCATGCCTTCGATCAGCATGAACGGATCGCCTTCCATCACCATCCGGTCGGCGAACGTGCCGCTATCGCCTTCGTCGGCATTGCAGACGATGAACTTACGCGATCCGGGCGCAATCCGCACCGTCTCCCATTTGATCCCGGCCGGAAAGCCTGCCCCACCCCGCCCGCGCAGGCCGGAGCGCTTTACTTCCTCGACAATCGCGGCCGACCCCATCGCCCGCGCGCGCTCCAGCCCGTTCCAGCCGCCCGTCGCCCGATAATCGTCGAGGTCGAGCGGGCGCGTCCGTCCCGCGCGCGCGAAGGTCAGCCGCGTCTGGCGGGCGATGAAGGGGTGATCCGCAATCGGGCCGATCGACAGATCGTCCGCGGCGCCCGCCGCGATCCGTTCGGCATCGGCCACCATCGCCGGACCATAGCCGATCCCGTCGATCTCGATCAGCGGCTCAAGCCAGTGCATGCCCCAACTCGACCTCCGGATCACGCTGTGGCCGAGTTCCTCAAATCGGCGCGCGACGTCGTCGGCGCCGCAGGCGATGGCGAGCGCGTCGTCCGCGATGCGCACGTCCATCACATTTCTCCGATCAGCGCGGCGATGCGCTCGCCGTTCAGGCGCGCATGCGCCCGGTCGCCAACCATCGCATTGGGCCCGACCGAGCACAGGCCGAGGCAATAGACCGTCGCTACCCGCACACGATCCCCGGCGATCCGCTCCGCTTCGGCCGCCAGAGCCTCACTGCCGCGCGCCTGGCAGCTTTCGGCACGGCATAGCTTGAGCACGGGCCGAGGGTCCGGCGCACGCAGGAAATCGTGATAGAAGCTCACCACGCCGGACACTTCGGCGCGGCTGAGATTCAGCGCTTTGGCGATCGTGCGGATGCTGTCTTCGGAAACCCAACCAAAAGCCGACTGGACATCGTGGAGGATCGGCAGAAGCGCATCCTGCCGTACCGGATGCCGCGCCAGGATCTCCGCGACCGTCACCTCAGCTCATCATTGTCAGGAAAGCGTAGAACATGCCGCCCGATGTCGCGGCGAGGCCGTAAAGCAAAGGCAGCCGCACCAGCGCACCGGTGCTGGAAAGCTGATAGGCGCCCCGCATCTGCGAATACATGTGCCAAAGCGCATAGATCATCAGCAACAGCGTCAGCACGCCGCCCGCGCCGATCGCCGAGCCCGCCATATAGATGCAGAAGAGCAGCGACATGAAAGCGATCGAGTAGGTCACGAACACGGCGTGATCGTAGAGACCGTAGTCGCGCTTCCAGGCGAAGAGGAGCCAGACCAAAGGCGTGCTGATCAGGATCAGCAGCCAGGAGAATTTATAGGCATTGGCCTTGAGCTTGTAGGCGACGAACTCGCGATCCATCTGGATTCGCTCGAGCGTGGTACGCCCGGCGGCAGCGGCAGCCTCTTTATTCTTGTCGCCGACATCCTGGGTGATCGCCGCTGCCGCGGCGAGCTCGGCGCGGTCGTTGCGGAGAGAAGCGATCCGTTCCTGCAGCTTGGCGCGCCTTGCGGCGGAGATGTCCGGCGTCTGCAGCTCCTTCTCGGCATCGGCGATCCGATCGTCGGCCCGCTCGACCTGAGCAGTCAGCGCCCTGGCGCTTTCCTGCGCGTTCGCATGCGGCGAACCGTGATGGCCAAGCAGCGAATAAGTCGCGTACATCAGCAGGGCACTGAACAGGAACAGCGCCAGCGGCGATACGAATTTGGCGCGCTCGCCGCGAATGTAACGGCGGGTCAGCGCGCCGGGGCGGAGCGCCAGCTCGGGCAGCGTGCGCCAGATCTTGCCGTCGAAATGGAGCACGCCGTGCATCAACTCGTGCCAGATCGCGCCGATCGAGCGATGGACATGGCCGTTCTGCCCGCAGGCCGCGCAATAGGGCCCGGTCAGTTTGGCACCGCAGTTCAGGCATTCGCTGGGGTGCGGGCCTGCATGCTGACGGCCATGGCCCGGCTCGACCGCGCCTGCGAGCAGTCCGCCCGTTACGATATCCCCGGCATCGGAAAATGACGACATGGCCGAAATGATAGCAGCCGGATTCGCGCCGGACTACCCGCCGAAAATCACCCATTCCCCGCGCCGCCGGAGCACCAGCCGATAGTAAAGGATCGCGAGCAGGATTTGGATGCCGGTCGCGATCAGGCCGGGGCGCCCGGTGTCGGTGTCGAGCCAGCTCGCCCAGAAAACCACGATCAGCGCCAGCACCGTCGTCACCGGCGCGGCCGGAAACCAGGGCATGCGGTAAACGGCATGGGCAGTGGCGCCCGTTCTCCGCCCCACGACCGCGGCCAGCGCGATCGCGAAATAGGTGATGGCGATGCCCGCGCCGCTCAGCACCAGGAGCAGGCGGAGTGGCAGGAAGCAGGCGGCGCAGCTGACCGCGCCGACCGCCAGGGTCGCGACCCAGGGCGAGCCGAGGCGCGGGTGGATGCGCGTCACCCACGGGTCCAGCACCTTGCCCCAGATCGCGTCGCGCCCGGTCGAATAGAAGAAGCGCGCATAAGCGAGGATGCCGGCGATCGCCGCGTTCAGGATGGCAAAGCCGATCGACACCGCCAGCGCATCCGCGAGCAATCCCCCGCCCCGTTCCCGCGCCAGCCAGCCGAAGGGGTCAGGATGCGTGAACAGCGTGTGCAGGTCGGGCGCGCCGGCGATCGCGGCGGCGAGCGGGATCAGCTCCACCGCGATCGTCAGGCCCGCGGCCGCCAGCACGACCGTGGCGATCGTCGCCGGCGCTTCGTGCATCTCCTCGCCGAAATAGACAGCCAGGCCATAGCCGTTCATCGCGAAGATCGCGGCAGTCGTAGCAAGGCCGATGCTGACCGGCGTGGCCGCGACAAGCCGTGCGCCTTCCGCCATCTGGGGCGCGGTGAAAAGGCTTCGTACCGGCTCGGCAAAGCCCAGCAACATGATCGCCGCCAGAGCCAGCAACTCGAGCGCGAGAAAGACGCCGGTCAGCCAAGCGTTGAGGCGGATATGAAGCACGCCCGCGAGCGTCGCCAATGCGACCATCGCGATCGCTGTCGGGATGACCGGCAGGCCCGGCAGCACGCCTGACAGCACATCGCTCAGCCCCAGCCCGATCACAGCCGGGAAGAGCAGGTTGTTAACGAGGTTCACCGCCAGCATCACGAACCCGGCGAGCGGACCCAGCGTACGGCCGACCATCACATATTCGCCGCCCGCGACCGGAAAAGCGGAGGATAGTTCCGCGTAGACGAAGGCGGTCGCGACGCAGACGATCGCCGCCAGCAGCATCGCGATCAATGCGCCGCTGCCCGCGACCTGCAGCATTTCCGGCACGATCACCCACACCGACGAGGCGGGTGTCGTCGCCGATAATGTCAGGAAGAGGACGCCGGACACCCCCAGCGAGCGTTTGAAGCTCATCCGCTCCAGGCCTGGATCAGCAGCCGGATTGCGACATAGAGGATCAGCAGGGCGGTGAGCCGCCGCAACCATCGCGCGGGCAGTATCTGGACACCGATCCGGCTGCCCAGCTGCCCGCCGACCAGCACCGAAAGCGCCAGCGGCCAATAGGCGAAGGCCGCATTCAACAGTTCGGGATGACTGGAAAGCTTGGTCAGCTGCCCGCCCAGCCCGGCAATCGAGTTGGCCAGGATGAACACGGAAGCGGCCGCCGCGACGCGCTTTGCTTTGTCCCAACCGACCAGGTGCAGCACCGGCGCGAGGAAAATCCCGCCGCCGATCCCGACAATGCCCGAAAGCAGGCCGATCGGCGCGGCGATCGCGGGCCCGAGCAATGTGAATCGCTCCCCCGCCAAATCGCGCTCACGCTGCGCGAAAAGCAAAATGCTCGCGACCAGCAGGGAACCGCCCAGCAGCCAGAGGAAGAGTTGCTTGGAGACCGGCAGCATGCCGCCGATCCACGCCGCCGGAATCGATAGCACCAGCAGCGGCAACAACCGTTTCCACGGCACCAGCCGGGCCTGCGCGAAACGGATCGTGCCGCCTGTCGCAACGATCAGATTGCAGGCGAGCGCCACGATCGGGAAGACGCGGTGGTCGACTCCGGCCAGGGCCAGCAGCGCATTATAGGTCGATCCGCCCGCGAAACCGACGCTAGCGTACAGCGCGGCGGTGACGGCGAAGAGAACGGCTAATACGGCCAAGACATCCCACTCCGTTCGGGCTGGGCCTGTCGAAGCCCTCCCTTTCTTTCGTTTTCAGTAAAGAAAAAGGGAGGCCTTCGACAAGTTCAGGCCGAACGGCGTTTGGGCGAAGGACTGTGCCTTACAATGCCCCGTGGCAGTGCTTGTATTTCTGGCCCGATCCGCAGGGGCACGGCGCGTTGCGGCTGACCCGGCCTTCCCACTGCGCGGGATCGTCGCCCAGATCGTCGGCCATGTCCGGCCGCGCGATCTGCAGTGGCGGCAGCGGCGCGGTAACGAGCAGATCGCCCGCATCCATGTCCCAGCTATTATCCTCGCCGGTCAGCGGGTCGATATGCGTGGTCACGAAATTGGGCATAGCCGGCATCGGCGGCGGCGCGGCCATGAATTGGGCATGCGCCAGCACTCGCGTCACATCCTCGCGGATCGCTTCCAGCATCCGTTCGAACAGCGCAAAGGCTTCCTGCTTATATTCGTTTATCGGCGTCTTCTGCGCATAGGCGCGCAGATGAATGACCTGACGCAGCGCGTCGAGCGTGGAGAGATGCTCCTTCCAGTGGTGGTCGAGCGACTGCAGCAGCACGCTCTTTTCCACCTGG
>JAFEEY010000079.1 GCA_018240865.1 Pseudomonadota bacterium
AGCGCTGCGCGAGGTGGCGCTGGACCTGGCGGAAGGCGCGGACACGGTGATGGTGAACCCGGGCTTGCCCTATCTCGGCATCATCCGCCGCGTGTAGGTCCGGTTTGTAGTGCCTGTTTTCGCTTATGCGGTCTCCGGCGAATATGCGATGATCGAGGCTGCTGCGGCGGCTGGGGCGGGGGATCGCGAGGCGCTCGTGATCGAAAGCCTGATGTCGCTGAAGCGCGCCGGCTGTTCGGGCGTGCTCACCTATCACGCGCCGCTGGCCGCTCGGCTGCTCAGCCGTTGAGCGATACTGCGAGGATCGAGGCTTTGGCCGCGGCGGCGCGCCCGCTTGAGCCTGATGCCGATGCACGCGCGGCGATGATGGCGGCGGTGACGGCGCATGCCGAGCGCTTTCTTGAAGGGCTGCCGGAACGCCCGACCTATGACGGCGCGGGCGGCGGGGCGCCGCCGGTTTTCGCCGAAACGCCCGGTGCGATCGAGACGGCGCTGGCGCACATCGCCCGCCACATCGAGGATCCGGGCATCGCGACAGCTTCGGGCCGGTTTCTCGGCTATATCCCAGGCGGCGGCCTGTTCCATGCGGCGCTGGGCGATTTTCTGGCGGCGGTCTCCAACAAATATGCAGGCTTCACGCCTGCGGCGCCGGGCGCGGTCAAGCTCGAGAATTCATGCGTTCATTTTCTCGCCCAGACGGTCGGCTTTCCGGCGACGGCGGGCGGTTCGCTCACCTCGGGGGGCAGCATCGCCAATCTGGCAGCGATCGTCGCTGCCCGCGATGCGCGCGATCCGAAGGGCGGCGGCGCTGTCTATTCGGCCCCGACCGCGCATCACTGCGTGGACAAGGCGCTGCGCATCGCCGGCCGTGCGGAGGCGCCGCGGCGCACGCTGCCGGTCGACGCCAATTACCGGATCGATGCGGCCGCGCTGGACGCGGCGCTGGCGCAAGACAGGAAAGACGGCGTCCGGCCGTGGCTGGTCGTCGCGTCGGCGGGAACGGTCGATACCGGGTCGGTCGATCCGCTGGACGACATCGCCGATATCTGCGCGCGCCATGACGTCTGGATGCATGTCGACGGCGCCTATGGCGGTCTGTTCATGCTCTGCCCGGAAGGCCGCGCGGCTTTGAAGGGCATCGAGCGCGCTGATACGCTGGCGGTCGATCCGCACAAGACGCTGTTCCTGCCCTATGGCACCGGCGCCGTGCTGGCGCGCGATGGCCGGACTCTACGGGCGGCGTTCAGCGCCACTGCCGACTACCTGACCGAGTTCGCCGCGCACGACGATATCTCGCCGTCCGATCTGTCGCCGGAGCTGACCCGGCATTTCCGCGCGCTCCGGCTATGGCTGCCGCTCCAGCTCACCGGCGTTGCTGCCTTCCGTGCCGCCCAGTCGGAAAAGATCGCACTCGCTCGCTATATGCACGCGCGTCTTTCGGAGATGCCGGGCTGGGATGCCGGCCAACCGCCCGACTTGTCCGTGCTCGCCTTCCGCTACCGGCCCGCGACAGGCGATATCGACGCTTTCAACGGGCGGCTTACCAAGCACCTGCAGGACCAGGGCCGCGCCTTTTTCAGCGGCACCCGCATCCGGGGGCGCGTCCATATCCGCGCGGCCATTCTCTCCTTCCGCACGCATCTGGAGCATGTCGAGGAAGCGCTGGCGGTGCTGAACGAGGCGGCGCGGGCGCTGGAGGCCGAATAATGGCGACGGCGATCGGCGCGCTGGAAGCCGAAGCCTCGGGTGAAGGGCGGCGCGACCGCGGCGGGCTGTTCGTGGCGACGATCTTTGTCGGTTCCTTCCTGCTCTTCCTGGTTCAGCCGATGATCGCGCGGATGGCGTTGCCTCGGCTCGGCGGCGCCCCGGCGGTGTGGAACAGCGCGATGCTGGTCTATCAGGCACTGCTGCTGGGCGGCTATGCCTGGGCTCACGCACTGGCCCGGCTGAATGTGCGCATCCAGTCGCAAGTGCAGCTGATATTGCTCGCCGCCGCCGCGCTGTTGCTGCCGATAGGCCTTATCGCGAGGACGCCGTCAGCAGATGCTTCGCCAGTCTTCTGGGTGCCGTGGCTGCTGCTCCTGTCGATCGGGCCGCTGTTCCTCGCCGTGGCCGCGCAAGCGCCGCTCATCCAGCGCTGGTATGCGGCGGCGACCGGCGGCCGCGACCCGTACCCACTCTACGCCGCGTCCAATCTCGGCAGCTTCACCGGCCTGCTCAGCTATCCGCTGCTGGTCGAGCCGCGCCTGAGCCTGGCCGAGCAGAGCTCGCTTTGGACCGGCGGCTATGTCGTGCTCGTCGTGCTGACGCTTGCTTGCGCGGCCGTGCTGCCCCGTGCCGGGCTCGACACGTCCGATGCCGGCTATACGGCGGAAACACCGCCTGCGCTCAAGCGGCGGCTGTGGTGGATCGTGCTGGCGGCGGTGCCGTCCGGGCTGATGCTGTCCACGACGACATATCTCACCACCGACATCGTCGCGGTGCCGATGCTGTGGGTCATCCCGCTGGGCCTCTACCTGCTGAGCTTCACGCTGGCCTTCGGCGAAAGGCGTGGGGTCGCGATTTCGATCTGCCAGCTTTCGCCGCTGATCCTGCTGGCGATCGGCGGGCTGGCGATCTACCCGATGCCGCGCCAGCCCTGGTTCAATGCGACGATCGAGCTGCTGCTGCTGTTCGCGGTCGCAGTCGCGTTGCACAGCCAGATGTATCGCACCCGGCCGGCACCGGTCTATCTGACCGGTTTCTACCTCTGCATGGCGATCGGCGGCGCGCTGGGCGGCGTGTTCTCGGCGCTGATCGCGCCGCTGGTCTTTGACTGGACCTACGAGCACCCATTGCTCATCCTCGCCGCCGCAGCGCTTGTGCCTCAATCCTTCATGTTCGATCGGGTCGCCCGCCTGTGGGAGGATAGGGCGCGCGCACGATATCTCACCGTCGCGACGGCGGTGCTGACCGCCGTCATCGCCGTCATCGCGATCCAGCAGCCCTGGCCTTGGCTCTGGGGCCGCGCGACATGGATCGGCGCGGGCGCGATCGCTCTGCTGACTTTCTTCTGCATCGGCAGGCGCCTGCCGTTCGTGATCGGGCTGATCGGGATCCTGCTTCTCTTCGGCGGCTGGGATTCGATCCAGCTTTCAATGACGCCCAATGCCCGGATGCGCAGCTATTTCGGGATTTACACGATCCGCGACGATCACGACATCCGCACGCTCGCGCACGGCACCACCGCCCACGGCCTGCAGATTTTGACGCCGGGGCGGGAGCGCGAGCTGACCAGCTATTACAGCCCGTTTTCCGGGGTCGGCCAGGCGCTGCTGCGGCTGCCCGGGATCGCCGGCCCCAATGCCCGGATCGGCGCGGTGGGGCTCGGGACCGGCACGCTCTCCTGCTACACCCGGCCCGGGCAGGATTGGCGCTTTTATGAAATCGACCCGGTGGTGGTGCGGATCGCGCGCCAGTCCGGCAAATTCACTTATCTTGCCCGGTGCAACCCGGGCGCCAGGATCATCCTCGGCGATGCGCGCCTGTCGCTGGAGCGCACGCCGCCGGCCAGTCTCGACTTCCTCGCGCTGGACGCTTTCTCGTCGGATGCGGTGCCGATGCACTTGCTGACCCGCGAAGCCTTCGCCGCTTACGGGCGAGTGCTGACGCGCAAGGGCTTGTTGCTCGTCCATATCTCCAACCGCTTCCTGGCGCTTGGACCGGTGGTGGCGGCGGCAGCGCGGGACGGGGGCTGGCTGGCCGCCGAATATTACGATCTGATCGCGCGCGATTCCAAAAGCGCGCGCTACATCAACAGCTCGAACTGGATATTGATGACCCGCGATGCGGAAAGCCTGCGCAGCGTCATCGCCGATCCGCCGCCTGGCGGTGAATGGCAGCCGCTTGCGGCCGAACCGGGCTTTGCCGGCTGGACCGACGACCATGCGACCATCCTGCCGCTGGTGAAGGCGTTCCGCTGATGTTCGAGCATCGGACCGATCGGCTTATCCTGCGCAGCTGGCGACGCGGCGACGCGGATGCATTCGAGGCGGCGTGCAATACGCCTGCCGTCACGCGCTTCACCGGTGGCCTGCAGACCCGCGCTCAGATCGAAGCGGCGGCGGAACGCATGCGCCAGTGCGAGGCCGATCACGGCTATTGTTTCTGGGTGGTGGAGCGGCGCGCGGACAGCACCTTTCTCGGCTTTTGCGGCCTGAAGCGGCTGAACGCCGACGGCGCCCCGGACATCATGCGCGATGCGCCTGAGATCGGGTGGCGGCTGCGCGAGGATGGCTGGGGCCAGGGCTATGCGAAGGAAGCCGCCGTTGCCGCACTCGGCCTCGCCTTCAACCGCTTCGGCCTTGAGGCGGTCTATGCGATCACGCTGACCGGCAATGCGGCGTCATGGGGCCTGATGCGGCGGCTGGGCATGACCGCGCGGCCTGAGCTGGATTTTGATATGCCGGTGCATGGCCGGCACGTGACCTACAGGATCCGGAGGAACGAATGGACGGGGTGAGCCTGATCGAGATCCACGGCAGGAAGCCGCGCATTCATTCCTCGGCCTTCATCGCGCCCGGCTGCCGGCTGATCGGCGATATCGAGATCGGGCCGGACGTCAGCATCTGGTATAATTGCGTGCTCCGCGCAGATGTGAACTTCATGCGGATCGGCGCGCGAACCAACATCCAGGACGGCAGCGTCTGTCACGTCGATTCGGCCTGGCCCGGTCATCCGGACGGGCATCCGCTGATCATCGGCGACGATGTGCTGATCGGCCATATGGCGATGGTCCATGGCTGCACGCTCGCCGATCGCGCCTTTGTCGGGCTCGGCTCCGTGATCATGGACGGCGCCGCGATCGACAGCGAGGGCATGCTCGCCGCCGGCGCGATGTTGACGCCGGGCAAGCGCATCGGCTCCAGGGAATTATGGGCCGGGCGGCCGGCCCGGCTGATGCGCGAATTGACCGACGACGATGTGGCGATGCACCGCCTGAGCGTCGCTCATTATGTCGAAAACGGCCGCGCCCATCGCGCCGCGATCAGCGGCTGAGGCGGGAGCGGAGCGAATCGAGTTCGCGCTGCTGGCCCTGGGTTAGCACCGCGACTTGCGTGTCGGCGGCCTGCAGCTCCGCAATCCCCGCTTCGGCGCCGCCGTTCAGCCGCACCGCGATCGTCGAATCGAGCTCGGACAATGCCTGGGTTGAGGGCGCGCGCGCATCTTCCAGCGCGCTCAGCAGTTGCTGGGCCGCGATCCAGCTCTCGCTGTCTTGGGCACCGGCGGTGGAAACGGCGCGGCTGGCCTGCGGCAGCAGGGCGGCAAAGGCAGTTTGTCCACCCTGCGCTTTTCCGACCAGCCCCGCGATCTGCGCCTGAAGCGCGGCGTCAGCCGGGGCGGGCGGGGTGGCCTGCCGCACCGGCTCCGCCATGCTCCGATCCTCGACCGGACGCTTCGCGAGCGAAGGCGGTGCGGCTATGGCGGGGATTGCCGGCAACAGCAGCAGAGCGAAAATCATCAAGCGGATCATGGCTGCCGGACTATAAGGGTCCGAACAAGCTCGCAATGGGGTTGCATCCCAAGACCGACCCGCCTATGTCGCCGCTTCCCAAGCGCCCGTAGCTCAGCTGGATAGAGCATCAGACTACGAATCTGAGGGTCGGACGTTCGAATCGTTCCGGGCGCGCCATTTTTCAAAAACTCCCGAAAAGCCTTTGCTTTCCGGGAGTTTTTTGATGCTTCAATCGCCCTTTTTCTTGGGCAGGCTCTTGCGCTTGGTATGCGCCATTTTCTCGAGCTCGCTTCTCGACATGGACGATTCCATTTGCTTCGAGGCGCCACGCAGGCTCGATTTGGAACGCTCGCCCTTTTTCGCGGCGAGCGCGGCACCGGCGGCCATTTGCTGCTTCTTGGACTTTGCGGGCATCGGACTTCTCCTCCGCGCGTATAACGGGGTCGCGCAGAGTCGCGTTCCACCCCTGATCCAGCTAGACTCGGGGAGAGGTGAGGCATGGAACAGGTAACCGGTGGCTGTCAGTGCGGACGGGTCCGCTATGAAGTCGATATCGACAACGACGAAGCATATCTCTGCCATTGCCGGATGTGCCAGCGTGCCACCGGCGGCGTCTCGATCGCGTTCAAGAACGTGAAGAAAGCGAATGTCCGCTGGCTGGGCGAGGAGCCCGATTATTATGACAGCTCGCCGATCGCGCAGCGGCCCTTCTGCTCGAAATGCGGCACCCCGCTCGGCTTCGCTTTTCCGGACAGCGAGAATATGGATTTGACGGTCGGCAGTTTCGACGATCCGGGCCGCTTTCGTCCGGTCCACCATTTCGGCGCGGAGAGCATCCACGAAGCGTGGATCGACACGTCCGGACTGAAACGCATCCGCACCGAGGACTATCAGCTGCTGGTTGACAAATGGGTCAAGGCGACGGGCAGCTTCCCGGGATGAAGCCGGCGACGCATTTCCTGACCGCGTCGGACGGCGTGCGGCTGGCCTGGCATGAGCTGGGCGAGGGGCGGCCGGTGATGCTGATCCACGGCTATATCTCGTCGGCGGACATGAACTGGATCCGCTTTGGCCATGCCGCCAAGGTGGCGGCCAGGGGTTTTCGCTTGATCATGCCGGATCTGCGCGCGCACGGGCAGAGCGACGCGCCGCACGATCCGGCGCTTTATCCGGCGGACGTGCTTGCCGATGACGGCTTCGCGCTGATCGGGCATCTGGGCCTGACCGATTATGACCTGGGTGGCTATTCGCTGGGGGCGCGGACAGTGATGCGGATGCTCGCACGTGGTGCGAAGCCCCGGCGCGCCATTCTCGCCGGCATGGGGCTGGAAGGGCTGCTCCACACCTCGCGCCGGGTCAATCATTTCGAACATGTGTTGACCCATCTCGGCAGCTTCAGGCCCGGCACGCCCGAGGGCAATGTGCAGGGCTTCATCAAATCGACCAAGGGGGATCCGGTCGCGCTGCTGCAGGTGCTCAACACCTTCACCGACACGCCCGAAAGTGTGATCCGCGCGATCGAGACCCCGACGCTCGTGCTGTGCGGCGAGGAGGATGACGACAATGGCTCGGCGACCGCGCTCGCCGAGGCGCTGCCGAACGGCCGGCTCGAGCTGGTTCCGGGCGGCCATATGAGCGCGGTGGTGAAGCCGGAACTCGGCGAAGCGATGGCCGCGTTTCTCGCCGCTTGACCTGAGCTTCCCGGGGGCGTCATTTGCGGGCATCAGATCAAAGAGGGTGCTCCATGAACAAGATGATGATTTCGGCGCTGGCCGTGGCCGCCGCGCTGGCAAGCGGCGCGGCGCTGGCGCAGAACGCGAGCGCGCCGAAGGCCGCGGATGCGGACGCTTTCGTCGCCAAGGCCGAAAAAGACCTGTCCGATTTCTCGAACGACGCGCAGCGCGTCGCGTGGATCAACAACACCTACATCACCGACGATACCGACGCGCTTTCCGCCAAATATGGCACGATCGGCACGGAAATGTCGGTCAAGCTCGCCAAGGAAGCGGCGGGTTATCAGAAGGTTCCGAGCCTTTCTTTCGATACCAAGCGAAAGCTGGACTTCTTGCGCGGCGGCCTCGTCCTGCCCGCGCCGACCACACCGGGTGCCGCGACCGAGCTCAATGAGATCGCGACCCGGCTGAACTCGACCTACGGCAAGGGCAAGGGCACGCGCAAAGGCGTGGCCATCAGCGGCAGCGATATCGAGGCCGCGATGGGCACCAGCCGCGATCCCGCCGAGCTCAAGGAAATGTGGGTCAGCTGGCACGACAATGTCGGCAAGCCGATGCGCGCCGATTATGCCCGGATGGTCGAGATCGCCAATCAGGGCGCGAAGGAGCTCGGCTATCCGGACACCGGCGCGATGTGGCGCTCGCAATATGACATGTCGCCCGATGAATTCGCGGCGCTGACCGACAAGCTGTGGAACCAGGTCAAGCCGCTCTACAACGAGCTGCATTGCTACACCCGCGCCAGGCTGAATACGAAATACGGCGATGCGGTGCAGGCGAAGACCGGCCCGATCCGCGCCGATCTGCTCGGCAATATGTGGGCGCAGGAATGGGGCAATATCTATGACGTGGTCGCGCCCGCCGGCGCCGGCGATCTCGGCTATGAGATCGGCGACCTGCTGAAGGCGAAGGGCTATGACTGGAAGAAAATGGTCGAGACCGGCCAAGGCTTCTACTCGTCATTGGGCTTCGCGCCGCTCCCCGAGACCTTCTGGCAGCTATCGCTGTTCCTGAAGCCCGCCGACCGCGAAGTCATCTGCCACGCCTCGGCCTGGGATCTGGACAATAAGGACGATCTGCGCATCAAGATGTGCATCAAGGTGAACTCGGACGATTTCGTCACGATCCACCACGAGCTCGGCCACAATTATTATCAGCGCGCCTATAACAAGCAGCCGTTCCTGTATCTGAACGGCGCCAATGACGGCTTCCACGAAGCGATCGGCGATTTCGTCGCGCTCTCGATCACGCCTGATTATCTGGTGAAGATCGGCCTGCTCGATCAGGCGAAAGTGCCGAGCGCGGACAAGGATATCGGCCTGCTGCTCCGCCAGGCGATGGACAAGGTCGCCTTCCTGCCCTTCGGCCTGCTGGTCGACAAATGGCGCTGGGGCGTGTTCTCAGGCCAGATTCAGCCCGCCGACTACAACAAGGCGTGGACGGCGCTCCGCCTGCAATATCAGGGCATCACGCCGCCGGCGCCGCGCGACGATGCGACCGCCTTCGATCCGGGCGCCAAATATCACGTGCCGGGCAATACGCCCTACACCCGCTATTTCCTCGCGCGGCTGTTGCAGTTCCAATTCTACCAAGCCGCCTGCAAGCAGGCCGGGTGGAAAGGGCCGCTCCACCGCTGCTCATTCTACGGCAACAAGGAAGTGGGTGCGAAACTGAACGCGATGCTGGAAATGGGCGCGTCCAGGCCCTGGCCGGATGCGCTCGAGAAATTCACCGGCAGCCGCGAAATGACCGGCGACGCGATGGTCGCCTATTTCCAGCCACTGATGACCTGGCTGAAACAGCAGAACAAAGGGCAGCGCTGCGGCTGGTGAGCCGGACAAGCCATTAAGAACGAGGAACAGGCGCGGCTGGTGCTCGCGCCTGCTCCCAATGCCAACTGACGAGACGCGCGTGACTGAGCCCGATGATTCCAGATATTTGGAGACAGTCTTGAGCTGCGTCCGCGTCTGCGCGCGGTACAAGCCGAAGTTCGGACAAGGCAGGGGCGAGGGGCTGACGCTGGATCAGTTCCAGGGCCTCTATCAGGGCGACCTGTTCTACAAATGCTTCGGTCTGGACAACCCGATGATGTATGCCGCGCACAAGGCGGCGGGCGGCATGACGAGCGTCTATCGCCAGATCGGAATCGGCTGCGAAAAGCTGTTCCGGCAGATATTGCGGGACAGGCTTGGCCTGTCGGCGGCCGACGTCTTGTGGTCCTACGATACGCCGACACCCGGCGGAAAGAATCGCAAGCTGACTCTTGATGGCCGCGTGCCGGTGGACCGCATTGCCGACAGCGCAGCCCGCGAGCGCTTTCACGAGTGGATGCGGCAGTCGGCCGATGCCCTTGGTGTCGATCCAAGGATATTCGCGTCGCTCACCGGGGCCGTTTTCGAGGTTCGTCAGGGCTATAAGAGCAAGGACAGCAAGCGCCAGAACGCCGATATCGCCAATGCGTCCACGGCTTATATCAAATCCTATCTGCCTTGCGCGGTGATCCTCTCGAACCAGATCGACGGCGATGTCCTGCTCCGCTATCGGGCGGAGAAATGGGTGGTGATCACCGGGCTGATCGGACGAAACGACCCGATGATTTCTACCTATGACTTCATGCGCGACGTGATCGGCTACGATCTCGCCGGATTTTTCGAGCGGAACGCGGGTACACTGCGCATCGAAGTGGACAAGGTATTGCGGGCATTGCTGGCCCCGGACGGGACGTGATGCACGCGGCAAGAGAGCAACTCAGGCAACGCGCCGATTACACCTACAAGTTCAACGCCGGAACCGGGCGGCATGGATGGCTGCGCCTGACGCCCGCCTACTCGGTGAAGATCGTCGAAGAGATTGTCACGCGCTACGGCGCATCGCTGAATATTCTCGACCCGTTCTGCGGCACCGGGACGACCGCGCTGAGCGCGGTGAATCACGGTCATGACGCTGCTACCACCGACATCAATCCCTTTCTGATCTGGCTGGCGCGGGCCAAGACGGCGCATTACGCACCCGCCTCGATCGGAGGCGCGAGCCGTGCAGGCGCCGCCGCGCTGGACCTGGCGCTACAGGAAGCCGTCGTCCCAGCGGCGGAACCGCCGATCCATAAGATCGAGCGATGGTGGCCGGCCGGCGCGCGGCGGTTCCTGTGCCATCTGAAGGCCGCGATTTCAGATACGGCCGGGTCGTCCTCGGAAGTGGCCGATTTGCTGAAAATCGCGTTCTGCCGGAGTGTGATCCGGCTTTCCAACGCAGCGTTCAATCATCAGTCCATGTCTTTCAAGGACGATTCACAAGGTGCCTTCGACCTTGGCCCGGAGGCTGGCGCAGGCTTTCTGGAAGACCTTCGCCATGTCTTGGCAGGTGCGGCGCAGAATCCGGCCGGAAACGCCGTCGTGACGCTTGGGGATGCACGCGATCTGCCGGCCTGCATCGGGAAAAAGTTCGACGTGGTCGTGACGTCGCCGCCTTATGCGAACCGCATGTCCTACATCCGGGAATTACGGCCCTATATGTATTGGCTGGACTATCTGGCGAACGGTCGCGACGCCGCGGAGCTGGATTGGCTGGCGATCGGCGGAACATGGGGCGTCGCGACGAGCCGTCTGGCCGGATGGTCGCCCAGTGGAGAGCAATGGCTTCCGGACGATCTGCCCTCGGTCCTGTCGGACATCGCACATGGCGACAACGCCAACGGCGCCCTGCTGTCGAACTATGTCGCGAAATATTGCGAGGATATGTCGGCCCATTTCGCGAGCCTGCGTCATGTCCTCAATCCCGGCGCCCGCATCCACTATATCGTCGGCAACTCGACCTTCTACGGCGTGCTCGTCCCGACCGAGCAGATCTATGCCGGGATGCTGCGGGAATATGGCTTCACCGACATCGATGTCCGCCCGATCCGTAAACGCAATTCGAAGAAAGAGCTGATCGAGTTCGACGTGTCCGCCGCGTGGCCGGGGATGGGCGCGCCGGCCTAGACGCACCGGCCCGATCGCGGCGAAAACCTGCTGCCCGCCAACCGTGCGAAAGGCTCGACAGGCTATCGCCGCGTCGCCGGATCAGCTCTTCTTCGGGCTGACCGTCACGGTGGTGCCGTCGGGGGCTTTTGCGGTGAAGCTGCCGTCAGCGCCGGGCGCGGAGACGGTCCAGCACGTCTCGGTCTCGTCGCCATCGGGATCGAAGCAATCCTTGCCGTCCTTGTGCGCGAATTTGCCCTTGACCTGCTTGCCCTTGGCGTCGGTGTCGACATAGCTGCCGTCGGCGTTGATGGTCGTCATGCCCATCGTGCCGTCTGCCATTTTCACATCATAGTCGCCAGGCGCGGTGGTTGCCGAGTCGGCCGTCGCCGCCGGCGTGGCGGCGGCCGTGTTCTCTACCGACGCGACCGTATTTTCTTTAGGCTCCTCAGTCTTTTGCGAACAGGCCGTGAGTGCGGCGATGCCGGCGAGCAGAAGCAGTTTCTTCATGTGATCACTCCCCCGTTTGTTGGCCAGCGCAGGCTATGCCTTCGTTACGGGTGCGGCAAGGGCGGCTGCCGCGTCCCGTGATGGGACGCAGTTAAAGCGTCGTTAAATCTTCACCAAAGCGTCATGCGCGCATGCGAACCGGCCTTGGCGAGGGGAGGGAGAACCCTTTCGCCGATTGCTTTTTCACGTCTTGGGGAACCCGAAAGCCGCCCGGTTTTCGGGAGGAGTCTGTTTGTCTCAACGTCTTTAAGGGGATCATTTTCATGAAGAAACTTCTTCTCGCGGCAGCCGCAGCAGCCGCGGCGGTCGCTTTCGGCGCTGGTTCGGCCCATGCCGGCACGGTCGCCAATCCAAATGGCGGTTCGAGCGTCGGCCCGCTCTGCGGCTGGCCCTATCAGGGCGGTGCCTGCCAGACCGTCTTCATCGGTGAAAGCTTCACCGCCGCGACGACCGGCAACCTGACCAACCTGCAGTTCACCCTGCTCGGCGGCTCGACGCTGCAGTCGGTCCAGGCGATCGTCTACAAGCTGAACGGGCCGCTGACCACGACCTTCACTCCGGGTGCCGAAGTGTGGCGCAGCGCCGCCGTCGCCGGCAGCTCTGGCGTCCTCGACTTCAACCCGAGCGGCGTCACGCTGACGGCGGGCCAGAATTATGTCGCGTTCCTCAGCACCTACTACACCGCCGGCACGGGCACGGCGAACGTCGGCTCCTGCAATCCGTTTGGCGGCGGCGCTTGCGCTGTCTCGAACGCGAACCCGAACCTGGGCCGGGCGATCACTGGCCGCGCGCTCGGCGCCAACCTCGACGAACTGACCTTCGTGCAGGTCGTCAACGGCTCGCAGGATCTGACCTTCTCGGCGACCATCACCGCGGTGCCGGAACCGGCCAGCTGGGCGCTGATGATCGGCGGCTTCGGCCTGGTCGGCGGTGCGATGCGCCGCCGCAACACCAACGTCCGCTTCGCGTAAACGCCGCGCGAAAGCCTGAAACGGGAAAGCCCCGGTCGTTTCGGTCGGGGCTTTTTCAATTCGAATACGTTTCTGACGACCAGTTTTAGCGTCCAGAAGCGGGTCGATTATCCAAGCAATTTTGCCTTCTGCACATCAAACTCTTCTCGAGTGATGAAGCCTTCTTTCAGTAGATCGGCGAGCTTAGAAAGTTCGTCGGCAGTCGAGGAAATCGTCTTGGGTTTTCCGATCCGCTGCTGCACCCAATCGCGAAGCGCGGCGAATTTGGGCAAATCAGCCGTCTCGAAAGAAATACGATTCTGATTCTGAACATTCGGACTCGCATGAGACGGAACAGGCTTTTCTCCAAGGATTGCGAGTTCTAAAAACCCTACCGTCCAGCTGCCCGGATCTTTCCAATTCACCGCTGTGATGTTCGAGACTGGGACACGCTTGGTCCCCAGAAAGCCGTAGTACATAACGCTGTATTTAAGCATAACGGCATCGTCTTCGATCCAAACTGTTATGCCTCGCGCCTTTAGCTGTTCTCCGGGCTGGATGGACATTCTCTCCCCTTTCGTATGTCGTCCTAAACAATCTACGAAATCTCTGTCCTACACGGTCGTTGTTATGTCAGAGTCCTCGCGGCTCTTTCAAATCGTCCGTTTCCGCGAAGCTGGAAATGAGCATTCTGGATGTCCGGAACGTCCGATTCCGGAACGTCCGGAATGTCCATGGCCAGTGCGAACATTCATGAACATTCGCGGTTCGCTTATCTGAACGGCGGCTCGTTGAAGGCGCGCAGCTTGCGGCTATGCAGCTTGGCGCCTTCGCGGCGGAGTTCGGCGCAGGCTTCGATGCCGATGCGCATATGCTCGTTGATCGCGCGTTCGTAGAAGCGGTTGGCCTGGCCGGGCAGCTTCAGCTCGCCGTGCAGCGGCTTGTCCGACACGCAGAGCAGGGTGCCGTAGGGCACGCGGAAGCGATAGCCCTGGGCCGCGATCGTCGCCGATTCCATGTCCACCCCGACCGCGCGGGAGAGCGAGAAGCGCAGCGCCGATTTCGAATAGCGCAGCTCCCAATTGCGGTCGTCGGTGGTGACGATCGTGCCGGTGCGCAGGCGGCGCTTCAGCACGTCGCCGGTTTCGCCCGAAATGGTCTCGGCGGCGCGGTAGAGCGCCTGCTGCACCTCGGCGATCGCTGGCACCGGGATTTCCGGCGGCAAGACGTCATCCAGCACATGATCGTCGCGCAGATAGGCGTGGGCCAGCACATAGTCCCCGATCCGCTGGCTGGGACGAAGGCCGCCGCAATGGCCGATCATCAGCCATGCCTCGGGCCGCAGCACCGCGAGGTGATCGGTGATCGTCTTGGCGTTGGAGGGGCCGACGCCAATATTGACCAGGCTGATGCCCGACCGGTCGGGCGCGGTCAGATGCCAGGCCGGCATCTGGTGGCGGCGCCAGGCGAAGTCGGCGACGGCCTTGTCCGGATCGACCGTCTCCGGCGTCATGAACAGGCCGCCGGGGCCTGACAAAGCGGTGAAGCGGTCGTCCTCGCCCAGCGTCTTCAGCGCCCATTGGACGAACTCGTCCACATAGCGGTGATAATTGGTGAAGAGGATGTAGCGCTGCACATGTTCGGGCGGCGTGCCGGTGTAATGCCGCAGCCGAGCGAGCGAGAAATCGGTGCGCAGCCCGTCGAACAAGGCAAGCGGACGCGGTAGCTCGTCATCGGCCGCGGGGATGCCGTCGGCGATCTCGTCGCCGATATAGGCGAGCTCGGTTGCCGGGAACCAGCGCGCCAGCTCGGCCGGGGAAACGCCTTCCAGCGTCAGGTCGTGGCCGGGATCGAGCACATAGGGGAAGGGGATTTCCTGCCGGCTGCGCCCGACTTCGACGGTGACGCCATAGCCTTCGATCAGCAGGTCGAGCTGCTCGGTCAGATAGTCGGCGAACAGACGCGGGCGCGTGACGGTGGTGGCGTAAGTGCCCGGCGCGACCAGGCGCCCGAAGGACCGGATCGGTTCCGGTATCTGGCCGCCGCCGCGATAACGCAGGCGAAGCTCGGGATAGCTGAACAGCCCGTCCTGGCGGGCCTTGCGGTCCGGCTTCACGCCATCGACCACGAATGCGGAAATCGCCGTCTGCAAGGCCTCGACGGCTTCGTCATACAGCCGCGCCAGCTCATCGATCAGCGCGGCGGCGTTCTGTTCAATCTTCTTCTCTGTCATGGCCAGCCATTAACGACTGACCATGACAGCGGCAAGTCAGGCTTCGCTGCCGTTCTGCTTGGCGGCGGCCGTCATCTTGTCGCGAAGCTGGCCCGCCGTTTCCGCGATCTTGTCCCGGCCGACATAGGCCGCGGCAGCAGCGGCGACGCCGCCGACCACGGCGGCTGTCGCGGCCGGATGCGCTTTCACGGCCTCGATCCCGTCCTGGAACAGAGCGCCCGCCCGGTCCTTCAGCTCGGCCGCGCGGCTGCTCAGATTGGTGTTGGTTTCGGCCTGCGAATTTCCGGCCGCGGTATCGGTCACCATATACGCCTCCACTGGTTAAGACTCAGGCGTAACAACCGATAACGCGCGACCTCCGTTCCGCCTCAGCCGAGTTGGGAGAGCATGTAATCGGCCGAACTGACCTGAAATTCGCCCGGCTGCTCGACATTCAGTTCTTTGACCACGCCGTCATCGACGATCATCGAATAGCGTTTGCTGCGCGTGCCCATGCCGATCTTGGAGAAATCGGCATCGAGCCCGAGCGTTTTGGCGAACGTCGCGCTGCCGTCGGCCAGCATCGTGACCTTGCCTTCAGCGCCTGCCTGTTTCGCCCAGGCCGCCATGACGAACGGATCGTTGACAGCTGTGCACGCCACTTCATCGACACCCTTGGCCTTCAAATCATCGAGATGATCGATGAAGCCGGGCAGATGTCGCGCCGAGCAGGTCGGCGTGAACGCCCCGGGAACGGCGAACAGCGCGATCTTGCGGCCGGCGAAGAACTCGTCGGTCTGAACGGCGTCGGGTCCGTCCGCGGTCGCTTTGACCAGAGTCGTGCTCGGCAATTTGTCGCCCGGCTGGATCGTCATCGTTGTTCTCCTTGGTCGCGGCCCTGAGTCGGGCGGTCGCACGCCTCGTGTCCGCGCCCAGTGTCAGCGTCAAGGGATTGGGCGGCGCGGGGCATGCGCCTATAGCGATTCGGATGACGCCTCCGTTCCTCACCGGCCAGTTGCTTCTCGCCATGCCCGGCATCGGCGATCCGCGTTTCGAGCGTGCCGTGATCGCGATATGCATGCACGATGCGCGCGGCGCGCTGGGGATCGGCATCGGGCGCCTGGCGCCCCGGCTGGGGTTACACGCGCTGCTCGAGCAATTCGAGATCGAGCCAGGCGCTGCACCCGACACGCCCGTGCATCTGGGCGGGCCGGTCGAGCCGCAACGTGGGTTCGTGTTGCATTCGCTGGATTGGGGCGGGCAGGATACGATGGAGGTCGATGGCCGCTTCGCGCTCACCAACACGATCGACGTGCTGCGCGCGATTGCTGAAGGAAAAGGGCCGAGCCGCTGGCTGCCCGCGCTCGGCTATGCGGGCTGGGGCGAAGGACAGCTCGACGAGGAAATGACCCGCCACGGCTGGTTCACGGTTCAGGCGACCGATCAATTGCTTTTCGACACACCTGTCGAGCGCCGCTGGGCCGAAGCGTTCAAGAGCGCGGGTGTCGATCCGCGCCTGCTGAGCTCGAGCGCGGGCCAGGCCTGATTTCGTCAGCGCCTGACGAAGAACAGGATCGCGACGCCGACGCCGATCGCAATGACGATGGCTCGCAACGCTTTAGGACTGATCACGCTCGCCAGCCGTCCGCCGAGCGCCCCGCCGGCCAGCGAGCCCAGCGCCATCACCGCCGCAGCGCTCCACACGACTTTGCCTGAAAAGGCGAACAGGATCGCGGCGGAAAAATTAGCGCACAACGCCAGCGCCTGCTTGAGCCCGTTCAGCCGGGTCAGGCTGTCGTCCAGCGTGAGGCCGAGCACGGCGAGAAAAATCACACTGAGCCCAGCCCCGAAATAGCCGCCATAGATCGCCGCGAGAAACACCGGCGCCACTGCCCAGCCAAGCCCGAGCGCGCCTGAGTGGCGCTGCAGCCAGCCGCGCACACGATCCTGAATGCCGAGCAGGGCGCAGCCGCCCAGCAGCAACCACGGCACCAGTGCCGCGAACAGCCGCTCGCTGCTGACGAGGATCAGAAGCCCGCCCAGCAAGCCGCCAGCGATCGAGACCGGCCCCAGCATCAGCAAACGCCGCGACTGCCCGCGCAGGTCGCGCGCCTGGCCGATGACGCCGCCGATATAGCCGGGGAACAGCGCGACCGTGTTGGTGACGTTGGCGGCGATCGGCGGAATGCCCGCCGCGATCAGCGCCGGAAACGTCAGGATCGAGCCACCGCCGGCCAGCGCGTTGATCGCCCCGGCGCCGATCGCGGCGAGCGCGAGGAGGACGAGTTCGGTGGTTGTCACGCTTCTTTCCCGTCATTCCGGCAAAGGCAGGAATCCAGCTGCCCTTGCGGCGCCAAGAATAAGAAGCGGGATTCCGGCTTTCGCCGGAATGACGAAGGAGTGGCGATCAGGCCGCCAGCCTCAGCTCAAGCCGGTCCCAGATTTCGGTCAGCGCTTCGGTCAGTTCGCGCATCATTTCGGGCGTATGGGTCGGACCGGGGGTGAAGCGCAGCCGTTCGGTGCCGCGCGGCACGGTCGGGAAGTTGATCGGCTGCACATAGGCGCCGTATTCGGCGAGCAGGATGTCGCTGATCTTCTTGGCCTTGACCGGATCGCCGACCATCAGCGGCACAATGTGGGTGGTCGAGTTCATCACCGGCAGGCCGGCGTCGCGGAACAGCTGTTTCAGGGTGGCGGCAGCGGCCTGCTGGCCCTCGCGCTCGACGCTGGAGGCTTTCAGGTGACGCACCGAGGCGAGCACACCCGCCACCAGCACCGGCGACAGGCTGGTCGTGAAGATGAAGCCGGGCGCATAGGAGCGGATCACGTCGATGATCACCCGGTCCGCTGCGACATAGCCGCCCATCACCCCAAAGGCCTTGCCGAGCGTGCCTTCG
>JAFEEY010000007.1:0-7845 GCA_018240865.1 Pseudomonadota bacterium
GGCGATGCGGTCGTCACCTGCCTCAGCGCCTTTTGCGGCCATTGCGAGTTCTGCGTGACCGGCCGCATGTCGCTGTGCCTGGGCGGCGACACACGCCGCAAGCCAGTCGAGCCGCCGCGCCTGACCCTGGCGGACGGCACGCCGGTCAACCAGATGCTGAACCTCTCGGCCTATGCCGAACAGATGCTGATCCACGAGCATGCGTGCGTGCGGATCGACCCCGAAATGCCGCTCGACCGCGCCTGCGTGATCGGCTGCGCGGTGACGACGGGCGCGGGCGCGGTGTTCAACGCCGCCGACGTGACGCCGGGCGAGACGGTCGCGGTGGTCGGCTGCGGCGGCGTCGGGCTGGCAGTGGTCAATGCGGCGAAGATCGCCGGCGCGGGCCGCATCATCGCCGTCGATCCGGTGCCCGAAAAGCGCGAAATCGCGAAGAAGCTGGGCGCGACAGACGTGGTCGATGCCGCTGCCGAAGGAGCGGTCGCCGAGATCGTCGAGCTGACCAAGGGCGGCGTGGACCATGCGATCGAGGCGGTCGGCCGTCCGCAATCGGGCGAGCTGGCGGTCAAGGTGCTGAAGCGCGGCGGCACCGCCACCATCCTCGGCATGATGCCGCTGACGCACCAGACCGGGCTCAGCGCGCTCGATCTGCTGTCCGGCAAGAAATTGCAAGGCGCGCTGATGGGCGCCAATCGCTTCCCTGTCGAGATTCCCCGGCTGGTCGATTTCTATATGCGGGGCATGCTCGATCTCGACACGATCATCGCGGAGCGGGTGCCGCTGGATCGGATCAATTACGCATTCGACCAGCTGCGCAAGGGCGACACGACCCGCACCGTCGTGGTGTTCGAATGACGCTTTCGGACGCACAGACGACGATGGTCGGCACCATGCCGGTGCCCGAAAAGGATCGGCTGGACGAAACGCGGCTCACGGCCTGGATGGCGGATAATGTGGAGGGCTTTGCCGGCCCGATCGCTTTGTCGCGCTTCAAGGGCGGTCAGTCCAACCCGACCTACCGGGTCGACACGCCGGGCCAGAGCTATGTGCTCCGCCGCCAGCCGTTCGGCCCGCTGCTCCCTTCCGCGCACGCGGTCGATCGCGAATATCGGGTGCAGGCGGCACTGCATCCGACCGGCTTTCCGGTCGCGCGGCCTTATGGCCTGTGCACCGATCGCGATGTGATCGGGTCGATGTTCTACGTTATGGGGCTGGCGGAGGGGCGCAACCTGTGGGACGGTGCGCTGCCCGGCTGCACGCCGGAGCAGCGGCGCGGCGTGTATCACGCGATGATCGACACGCTCGCCGCGCTCCACAACACGGATCATGAGGCGATCGGGCTGGGCGATTACGGCAAGCCGGGCAATTATTTCGAACGCCAGGTCGCGCGTTGGACCAAGCAGTATCGCGCTTCGGAGACCGAGACGATTCCGGAGGTCGACAAACTCATCGCATGGCTGCCGGCGACCGTGCCGCCGCAAGAGCGCGTCGCGATCGTCCATGGCGATTTCCGGATCGACAACATGATCTTCGCCGGCGCTGAGGATCGGGTGATCGCGGTGCTGGATTGGGAGCTCTCCACGCTTGGCGATCCGCTCGCCGATTTCTCCTACCTGCTGATGAATTGGGTGACGGAGCCGGAAGGCCGCTCGGGCATCAAGGGGCTGGATCACGCGGCGCTCGGCATCCCGACGCTGGAAGAAGCCGTCGCGCGCTATTGCGCGGCGACCGGGCGGCGCGGCGTTCCCGATCTCAATTGGTATTTCGCCTATAACCTGTTCCGGCTGACCGGCATCGTGCAGGGCATCAAGAAGCGGATCGTTGAAGGCACCGCCGCCTCGGTGCATGCGGAGCGCACCGCCGCGCGCGTGCCCAGCCTCGCCGCCGCATCCTGGCATTTCGCACAACTGGCGGGCGCGCGGTGAGTATGGCCCGCCAAACTCCGTTCGGCCTGAGCTTGTCGAAGGCTTCCCTTTCTTTTCTGAGCCTCCGAAAGAAGGGAGGGCTTCGACAAGCTCAGCCCGAACGGAGTTTAAGGTGATTTATGCCTAACCTGTTCGACCTTACGGACAAAGTCGCGATCATCACCGGTTCCTCGCGCGGCATCGGCAAGGCGATCGCCGAACGCATGGCAGAGCATGGCGCGAAGGTCGTCATTTCCAGCCGCAAGCAGGATGCCTGTGACGTGGTCGCGGCCGAGATCAATGCGCGGCATCCGGGCGCTGCGATCGCGGTCGCCGCCAATATTTCGGACAAGGCCGGCCTCCAGCATCTGGTGGACGAAACCCGCCGCGCGTTCGGACAAGTCGATATTCTTGTCTGCAATGCCGCCTCCAATCCCTATTACGGGCCAATGGACGGGATCGCCGACGAGCAATTCCGCAAGGTTCTCGACAATAATATCATCGCCAATCACTGGCTGATCTCCATGGTCGCGCCGGAGATGCGGGCGCGCCGGGCCGGGTCGATTGTCATTATCTCGTCGATTGGCGGCATTCGCGGGACGGCAGTGCTCGGCGCCTATGGGATTTCGAAAGCCGCCGACATGGCGCTCGCGCGCAACCTGGCGCATGAGTTCGGGCCGGATAGTGTGCGCGTGAACTGCATCGCGCCGGGCCTGATCAAGACTGATTTCGCCCGCGCTTTGTGGGAGGATCCGGAGATGCTGAAGCGGTCGACGCAGGGCGCGCCGCTCCGCCGCATCGGCGAGCCGGACGAGATCGCCGGCGCGGCGGTGTTTCTCGCGTCTCCGGCCGCGGCGTTCATGACCGGGCAGACGATCGTAATCGACGGGGGGCAGACGATATGAGGCTGCCCTCTTCCCCGACTTTCCTGAGCTTGTCGAAGGATTCCCTTTCTTTCTTCTCTGGAGCCGAAGAAGGAAGGGCTTCGACACGCTCAGCCAAGCCGGAGTTCGGGGCATGAACAAGCGTTTGGAAGGCAAGATCGCGATCGTCACCGGCGCGGGCTCGGGCATCGGCCGGGCCACCGCGCGCCGCTTCGCCGCGGAGGGCGCGAAGCTCGTGATCGGCGACAAGACGGCGGCGGTGCACGAAACGGCCGACCTGATCGACGGCGATGTCGAAGCGTTCCAGATCGACGCGGGCGACGAGAATGACGTCCGCTCGCTGGTCGAGGCGGCCGTCGCGACCTTTGGCGGGCTCGACATCGCCTATGCCAATGCCGGCATTTCGGGCGGTCTCACCGGGATTTTCGATCATACGGTTGAGGAGTGGCAGCAAATCCTGCAGACCAATCTGATCGGGCCGTTCCTGGTCATCAAGCACGCCGCGCCCCGGATGATCGAGTGCGGCAAGGGTTCGATCATCTGCACCGCCTCGGTCGCCGGCATCCGCTCGGGCGCCGGCTGCCCGGCCTATTCTGCGTCGAAGGCGGGCGTGATCAATCTGGTGATGACGGCGGCGCAGCAGCTGTCCGCCACCAATGTCCGCGTCAACGCGATCTGCCCGGGCCTCATCCAGACCGGCATGACCCAGCGCGCGTTCGATTACGCGGCGGACAAAGGCGTGACCGACAAGATCGGCCGCCTGAACCCGCTTCGTCGCGCCGGCCAGCCCGACGAGATCGCCAACATGGCGCTGTTCCTGGCCTCGGACGAAGCGAGCTACGTCAACGGCCAGGCCATCGCCGTCGATGGCGGGCTGTCCAGTTCCCACCCCGTCACTCGTCAGGAGACGGGCAAGACGGCGGCGTGAGATTACCCCGATCACCGGGTGAAATGGTTTGAAGGGACGACCGGGTCCGAATCTAGGTCTTATGGGCAGACTCCATCTGAATGGAGCTCCCAATGAACGAAGTTCACGAATCCGACCCAAAGATCTGCCTTCGGCAGGCTAAGAAAGACAAAAAACGCTGGTTTCGACCAGTCGAACCGAAAGAGGATAAAGATGGCTAACCCAATCTCGACCGAAGTCCGTGACGGCGTCCTGATCGTCACCTCGAACAACCCGCCCGTGAATGCGCTGGGCGCGGCTGTGCGGCAGGGCCTTGGCGCCGCGCTCGACCGGTTGGAGAGCGACGACGCGCTGAAGGCGGCGGTGATCCGGTGCGAGGGCCGGACCTTCTTCGCCGGCGCGGACATCACCGAATTCGGCAAGCCGATGGTCGAGCCGGTGCTGCCGACACTGATCGAGCGGCTGGAGAATTCGAAAAAGCCGATCGTCGCGGCGATCCACGGCACCGCGCTCGGCGGCGGGCTGGAGACGGCGCTTGGCTGCCATTACCGTGTCGCGGTGCCGTCGGCGAAGCTGGGCGTGCCGGAAGTGAAGCTCGGCCTGCTGCCGGGCGGCGGCGGCACCCAGCGTCTGCCGCGTGTCGCGGGGATCGAAACGGCGGCGGAGATGTGCGCGACCGGCAATCCGATCAGCGCCAAGAAGGCCGCCGAGGTCGGGCTAGTCGACAAGGTCGCGGGCGAGGATACGCTGCTGGAGGATGCGCTCGCTTTCGCCAAGGGCATGATCGGCACCGAACCGCGCCGCAGCGGCGAGATGCCGGTGCATGGCGACCCGGCGTTCATCCAGAAATTCGCGACCGAGAACGCCAGGAAATTCCGCGGTTTCGACGCGCCCGCCGCGAACCTGCGCTGCGTGCAGGCGGCGGTCGACCTGCCGCTGAAGGAAGGCCTGGCTTTCGAACGGCAGGAATTCATGAAGCTGATGATGGGCACGCAATCGGCGGCCCAGCGCCACATCTTCTTCGCCGAACGCCAGGCCGCGAAGATCGACGGCATCGCCGACGACATCAAGCTGCGCGATGTGAAGAAGGTCGGCGTGATTGGCGCCGGCACGATGGGCGGCGGCATTTCGATGAACTTCCTCCAGGCCGGCATTCCAGTCACCATCGTCGAGGCGGCGCAGGAGAATCTGGACCGGGGCGTCGGCGTGATCCGCAAGAATTACGACGCTTCCGCCGCCAAGGGCCGGTTCAAGCCGGAGCAGGTCGATCAGATGATGGGTCTGCTGACCCCCACGCTGAAGGTCGAAGACCTCGCTGATTGCGACCTGATCATTGAAGCGATCTTCGAGAATATGGACGTGAAGAAGGAGATGTTCGCGAAGCTGGACAAGATCGCCAAGCCCGGCGCGATCCTCGCCTCGAACACCTCCTATCTCGATATCAACGCGATCGCTTCCGTTACCAGCCGGCCGCAGGATGTGCTCGGCATGCACTTCTTCTCGCCGGCCAATGTGATGAAGCTGCTTGAGGTCGTGCGCGGTGCGAAGACGGCCGACGATGTGCTGGCGACGGCGATGGCGATCGCCAAGAAGATCGGCAAGGTCGCGGTCGTGGCGGGCGTGTGCGACGGTTTCATCGGCAACCGTATGCTGAAACCCCGCCAGCTCGAGGCGATGAATTTGCTGATGGAAGGCGCCACGCCGCAGCAGATCGACAAGGTCCATGTCGATTTCGGCATGCCGATGGGGCCGTTCCAGATGAGCGATCTCGCCGGCGTCGATATCGGCTGGCACCGCGATCCGAGCCGGATCGAGTCGGTGCGCGACGCACTGTGCGCCGCCGGCCGCTGGGGGCAGAAGACCGGCAAGGGCTTTTACGACTATGACGAAAAGCGCCGCCCGACGCCCAGCGCCCAGGTGCAGGCGATCATCGATGATTTCGCCGCCAAGGCCGGCAAGACCAAGCGCCAGATCAGCGATGAAGAGATTGTCGAACGCACGCTTTATCCGATGGTCAATGAAGGCGCGCTGATTTTGGAGGAAGGCGTGGCCCAGCGCGCGTCTGATGTGGATGTGGTGTGGATCTATGGCTATGGCTGGCCCGTCTATCGCGGCGGCCCGATGTTCTGGGCGGACATCGAAGGCAATGACAAGATCGCCGCGGGGCTGGAGAAGCATGGCTTCAAGGTCGCGAAGCTGCTGAAGGAAAAGGCGGAGTCGAAAGGCCGCTTCACGCGACCGGTGTAATCTTGAACCCCTCTCCCCCGCGGGGAGAGGGCGACTCGCCGGCAGGCGAGCGGGGTGAGGGGGCACTGGGTTTCAGAACCGAGCGCCGAACCCCCTCACCCGGACGGCTTCGCCGTCTCGACCTCTCCCCGCAGGGGAGAGGTGTGGTAAAGGTGGCGGCATGACCGAAACCCGCACCGAAACCGACAGCATCGGACCTGTAGAGGTTCCCGCTTCCGCCTATTGGGGGGCGCAGACGCAGCGCTCGATCGAGAATTTCCCGTTCGGGCCCGAGGAGCGGATGCCGATCGGGATCCTGCATGCGCTCGCGATCGTGAAGCAGGCGGCGGCGCGGGTGAACCGGCGGTACGGCCTGCCGGGCGAGATCGCCGATGCGATCGAGGCGGCGGCGGCGGATGTCGCGGCGGGCCGGTTCGACGATCAGTTTCCGCTCGTCATCTGGCAGACCGGGTCCGGCACCCAGACCAACATGAACGTCAACGAAGTGATCGCCGGCATCGCCAACGAGCGGCTGACGGGGAAGCGCGGCGGCAAATCGCCGGTGCATCCGAACGATCACGTCAACATATCGCAATCGTCGAACGACAGCTTCCCGACCGCGATGCACATCGCGGCGGCGCTGGCATCGCGCGACCGGCTAATTCCGGCAATGGAGCGGCTGGAGGCGGCTTTGCTCGCCAAGACCGACGCGTGGCACGGCATCGTCAAGATCGGCCGCACGCATTTGCAGGATGCGACGCCGCTGACGCTCGGTCAGGAATTCTCCGGCTATTACGCGCAGATGCGGCTGGCGCGGACGCGGCTCGCGCCGCTGGTCGAACATGGCTTGTCGAAGCTGGCGCAAGGCGGCACCGCGGTCGGCACCGGCTTGAACGCGCCGCCGGGCTTCGGCGCCGACATCGCGGCGGAGATCGCCGCGATCACCGCCTTCCCGTTCGAAACCGCGCCCAACAAATTCGAGGCGCTGGCGACACACGACACGCTGGTCGATTTCTCGGGGCGGCTGAACAGTCTCGCCGTCGCGCTGACCAAGATCGCGAACGACATGCGGCTGCTCGGCTCCGGGCCGCGCTCCGGCCTTGGCGAGCTGGAGTTGCCGGCGAACGAGCCGGGCAGCTCGATCATGCCGGGCAAGGTCAACCCCACCCAGGCCGAGATGCTGACGATGGTTGCGGCGCAGGTGATGGGCAATCACACCGCCGTCACGGTCGGCGGCCTGCAGGGGCATCTGGAGCTGAACGTGTTCAAGCCCTTGATCGGCGCGGCGGTGCTGCGCTCGGTTCATTTGCTGAGCGTGGGCATGGACAGCTTCACGAAGCGGATGGTCGAGGGGACGGCGCCCAATCGCGCACGCATCGCGGAATTGGTCGAACGATCGCTGATGCTGGTGACGGCGCTGGCGCCGCAGATCGGTTACGATAATGCCGCGAAGATCGCGAAATATGCGCACGAAAAGGGGCTCACGCTGAAGGAGGCGGGGCTGGAGCTGGGGCTGGTCGATGCGGCCACGTTCGACCGCGTCGTGCGGCCGGAGGATATGGTGGGGGAATAATACCTCTCCCCGACGGGGAGAGGTCGAGCGGGCGTTAGCCCGTCCGGGTGAGGGGGTTCTGAGTCAGGGCTTCAAGCGCCGAGCCCCCTCACCCGCTCGCTTCGCGAGTCGCCTCTCCCCGCAGGGGAGAGGGATGGGTCAGCGCCCCTCCGCCAAGTCTAGCAGGGCGCGCCCATAGGCAGTCTTCTCGAACAGACGCCCGCGCTCGCGCAGCTGGTCGCGGTCGATAAAGCCTTGGGTGAACGCGATTTCCTCGAGGCTGGCGATCTGGACGCCCTGGCGCTTCTGCAGCGTCCGGACGAACTCGCTCGCTTCCAGCAGGCTGTCGTGCGTGCCGGTGTCGAGCCAGGC
>JAFEEY010000007.1:7876-32835 GCA_018240865.1 Pseudomonadota bacterium
AGCTCGCCGCGCGCCGAGGGTTTCACGGCCTTGGCGAACTCGGTGACGCGCTCGTCGTAGAAATAAAGGCCCGTGACGGCCCAATGCGACTTGGGCGCTTTCGGCTTCTCCTCGATGCTGAGCGCGCGGCCTTCACCGTCCAGCTCGACCACGCCGTAAGCGGTCGGATCGTCGACATGATAGGCGAAGACGGTCGCCCCCTTGGTCCGCGCGCGAGCGCTCTGCATCAGATGGCCGAGGCCGGCGCCGAAGAAGATATTGTCGCCCAGCACCAGCGATCCGGGCCCGCCGCCCAGGAATTCGTCGCCGATCAGGAAGGCTTGGGCAAGACCCTCGGGCCTGGGCTGGATCGCATATTCAATGCGCAGCCCGAATTGTTCGCCGGTGCCGAACAGGCGCGTGTAATTGTCCAGATATTCGGGGCTGGAGATGATCAATATGTCCCGGATTCCCGCCATCATCAGCGCGGACATGGGGTAATAGATCATCGGCTTGTCATAGACGGGCAGCAATTGCTTGTTGATCGCCAGCGTCGCCGGATGAAGCCGCGTGCCGGAGCCTCCGGCCAGGATGATGCCCTTCACTTATACCCTCACCAATTGATCGATCACGTCGCCGATCGCGTCCTGCCACGGGCGCGGCGAAATGCCGAATGTGTCTTGAATCTTCCGCGTCGAAAGCCGGGAATTGGCCGGACGCTTGGCGGGCGTCGGATAGTCGGCCGTTGCGATCGCTTCGACTTTCGCCCCGAACCGCGCGCGGTCGATCACGAAGCGGGCGAGATCGCACCAGGTCGCGTCGCCGCTGTTCACGAAATGATAAGTGCCGGCGGGGCCGCCTTTGGTCAGGATCGTCAGCAGCGTTTCGGCGATATCGGTCGCGGAGGTGGGACAGCCATGCTGATCGGCGACGACGCGCAGCTGATCATGCTCGGCGCCTAGCCGCAGCATCGTCTTGACGAAGTTATGCCCCCAGGGGCTGACCACCCAGGCCGTGCGCAGGATGATGTGATCGGGATTGGCAGCGCGCACGCCGCGCTCGCCGGCTTCCTTGGAGGCGCCGTAGACACCCAGTGGGGCGACCGGATCATTCTCGATGTAGGGGCCAGCCTTGGTCCCATCGAACACGTAGTCGGTTGAGACGTGCAGCAGGCGGAGGCCGCGCGCGAAGGTCTCCAGCGCGAGGATTTCCGGCGCGACCGCGTTCAGGGCGAAAGCCGCGTCGGGCTCGCTCTCCGCCTTGTCGACGGCGGTATAGGCCGCGCAGTTGATGACTGCCCCCCAATCGCGCGATTGCAGCATCGCTTCGATCGAAGGCGGGCTGGCGAGATCGAGCTCGTCACGCCCGGGCGCCGCCAGCTCGACGCCGAACCGGGGCGCCAGCTCCCGCAACGCCGTGCCGAGCTGCCCGGTGCCGCCAGTGACGAGGATCGGCTTCATCCGCAGATGGCCTCGGTCATTGCGAGGCGCGGAGCGGCGAAGCAATCCAGCCTGCCCGTCACGCCGCACTGGATTGCTTCGCTTCGCTCGCAATGACGGGAGCGGGAGTCGCTTTCAGACCCAGCCGTTCGCCTGCATAATTCTTGTCGATGATCGGCCGCCACCAATCCTCATTGTTGAGATACCATTCAATGGTCTTGGCGATGCCGCTCTCAAAGCTTTCCTGCGGCTCCCAGCCCAGATCGCGCATCAGCTTGGTCGCGTCGATCGCATAGCGGAAGTCGTGGCCGGGCCGGTCGGCGACGAAGCTGATCTGGTCGCGGTAGCTCTTGCCGTCGGCGCGCGGCCGTAGCCGGTCGAGCGTATCGCAGATTGTCTCGACCACGGCGAGATTGGTCCGCTCGGAGCGCCCGCCGACCATATAGCTTTCGCCCGGAATGCCTTTCTCGAACACGCGCGTCAGCGCGCAGACATGATCGTCGACATACAGCCAGTCGCGGACGTTCGCGCCCTTGCCATAGACCGGCAGCGCCTCGCCCGAGAGGCATTTGATGATCATCAGCGGGATCAGCTTCTCGGGGAAATGATAGGGCCCGTAATTGTTCGAGCAATTGGTGATCAGCACCGGCAGGCCGTAGGTGTGGTGCCAGGCGGAGACGAGATGGTCGGACCCCGCCTTGGACGCCGAATAGGGCGAGCGCGGATCGTAGGGTGTTTCCTCGGTGAAGAAGCCGTCATCGCCCAGCGCGCCGAACACCTCGTCGGTCGAGATATGGTGGAAGCGGAATGCCGCCTTCGCCGCATCGTCGAGCGTCCGCCAATAATCGAGCGCGGCCGACAGCATCGTGAAGGTGCCGACCAGGTTGGTCTGAATGAAGGCGGAGGGCCCGTCGATCGAGCGGTCGACATGGCTTTCGGCCGCCAAGTGCGTGATGACCTCGGGCCGGAAATCCGCGATCAGTTTCGCGATCGCGTCACGGTCGCAAATGTCGGCGCGGGCGAAGCGGTAGCGGTTGCTCTGGGCGACCGGTTCCAGCGAGGACAGGTTACCGGCATAGGTGAGCGCATCGACGTTCAGCACCGCATGATCGGTGTTCGCGATCAGATGCCGCACGAGCGCGGAGCCGATAAAGCCGGCACCGCCGGTAACGAGAATACGAGCCATTATGCGTCCACTAATTCCAGAGGCCGCCCGTCATAGGCGAAGGGGCTGACGAAATCCTTGAGAAGCGGCAGGCGGGCGTCCTTTTCCGACAGCTCGGGCGCCGCCACCGGCAACGGCCATGCGATGCCGAGATCGGGATCGTCCCAGCGAATGCCGCCGTCGCATTCGGGGGCGTAGAAATCGTCCACCTTATAGGCGACTTCGCAGTCCGGCTCGAGCGTCAGGAACGCATGGCCATAGCCGGCCGGAATGAAAAGCTGCTCGCCCCGCTCCGCCGTCAGCTCGGCCGCAACCGACTGGCCATAGGTTGGGGAGCCATTCCGCAAATCCACCGCCACGTCCCAGATTCGGCCTTTCAGGCACCGCACCAATTTCGCCTGCGCGTGCGGCGGCGACTGGAAATGAATGCCGCGCAGCGTTCCAGCGGGTGCCGAGAAAGACTGGTTGTCCTGCACGAAATCCACGGCGATCCCGGCCGCCTTGAAGCGGTCGCGCTGATAGGTCTCGCTGAACCAGCCGCGCGGATCGGCGAAGCGCTTCGGTGTGATCCGGATGACCGGCACAGGCAATCTATCCCTTCGTCATTGCGAGCCGAAGGCGAAGCAATCCAGCCCAGGCGTTAGGCGCGCTGGATTGCTTCGCTACGTTCGCAATGACAAGAGAATTAACCCTCCTTCTTGCCAGTCAGCCCCGACATCGCATCGCGGCCGAAGCTGGCGATCATCTCGCCGACTTCCTTGATCTGCGCCATGCTGCGCGAACCCTGGTCGCGGACATAATCGGCCTGGACCTTCATGACCTCGGTGACGCCGCCGGCCTTGGCGGCGGCGCGCAGCGCGGCGAAAGCCTGGCGGGTATTTTCCTCGGCATGGTCGATGACCTTCATGCTGAGCGCGGCGCTGTTCTCCGCCGCCTTGGTGGCGCCTTCCTTCATCGCCTCACCGGCGGCTTTCAGTTTGTCGGGTTCAAGCATGCTTTTTTCCCTTCGCTTTGGGTTTCACCGGCGGAACGACTGTCGCCGCCTTCAGCTCTTCGAACGACTGTTTGAGCCCTTCGGCGTAAAGGGCCGGGTCCGGCATCATATCACGATCTGAGGTGAAGCTGATCGCGATCGTATCGACGTAGGAATAGATCGGATTGATCAGCCCCATCGAATCGAAAATGGGGCCGAGGCCGTACATCGCGACCATCTTCGCGCCCGCGAAATAGAGCGGCACGCGGCTGCCCGGCACGTTGGTGACGACGGTATTGAACACCGGCGCATGCGCGTTCGCCGCGCCCAGCCGCGTGTAGAGCCGCGCCGCGATCCCGGAAAGGCCGGCCGGCATGAATTGCGACGTGTCAGTCAGCGTCCGCGCGCCGACCGCATTGGTCATCGCCTTGGAATTGATCGTTTGCTGGTGGACGAAGCGCAGCCGCTCCAGCGGATCGGCGATATGGGTGCCCAAAGGCACGACCATTGCCGACACGAGGTTGCCGAGCGCCGATTTCTCGCCCTCCGCCCGTACCGAGATCGGCGCCATCGCGGTCATGCTCTCGGCCGGCAGCTCGCCCTTGGCCTGAAGGTAGTGGCGCAGCCCGCCGCCGACGATCGCCAGGATCGCGTCGTTGACGGTCGCGCCCGGCACGGCATCCTTGATCGCGCGGACATCGGCGAGCGGCAGCGGCACGGCGTCGAACACGCGGTGGGCGCTGACCTTGCCGTTGAACCGCGTCTTGGGCGCGAGTTTGGTATTGGCCAGGCTCACATCGCCCTTCGACACGCTCTGCGACAAGCGGGCGAGGCCAGGCACCATTCGTCCAACGGTCTCAGCATATTGGAGCGGTTTGCGCAGCGCGTTGAAATAGCTTTTGATCAGCAGATCCGCGACGCCGGGAAGGTCGTCGGCCTTCCAGTCATCATTGGCGATGCGGTTGGGCTTGTCGGGCGAAAGGTCGTGGATCGCCGCCGACATTTCGACGCCGGACATGCCGTCGATCGCGGCATGATGCACCTTGGCGAGCAGCGCGAAACAGCCCTTCGGCAGCCCCTCGACATTATCCAGGCCCTCGATGATCGTGAATTCCCAAAGCGGCTTGTTCAGATCGAGCGGACGGGAATGCAGTCGCGCGACCTGGATGCAAAGCTGCCGCCAGTCGCCCGGCGCGGGCAGGGCGATGTGGCGGACATGGAATTCGATGTCGAATTCCGGATCCTCGATCCAATAGGGATGGTCGAGGTCGAGCGGCAGCCGCACCAGCCGCTGGCGAAAGCTCCGCGCGCCGCCCAGCCGCGAGCCGATGAAATCGAGAATGTCCTTGAACCGCACGAAGCCGCCTGGTGCGGTCGAGGGATCGTAAATGCCGACGGAGCCGATATGCATCGGCGTATGCGGCGTCTCCAGATAGACGAAGCTCGCATCCTGACCGCTCAGCTGCTGCATGGGTTCTCTCCCCCGTTTTCCGGGAGGCTGCACGATTGGCGCCGCATCTGCAATCGCTGCTTCGCGATCGGGTTTTCCCGGGAGCCGGCAATGCCCTCACGCAGGTCTGGTGCGCAGCTGGCCTTCATAATCCCGCTTGCCGATCGGCACGCCGCGCGAGCGGAGGATGTCGTAGGCGGTGACAACGTGGAAATGGAAGTTCGGCAGCGAGAAGGAGAGGATGAAAGTCTCCGAGGTGAAAGCCAGGATCCGCGGTTCCCACGGGGTCCAGGCATCCTTTTCGTCGCGCGGTCTATGAAGTTCGATATTCAGTTCCTTGCCGGACCCTTGGTTGACCTCCTCGGGCGTGAACGCCTCCAGCGCGGTCTCCGCCTTGGCGATCATCCCCCGGAGTTCGGCGAACGGGACCGGCCCGACCAGAGGCGGCGGGGTGAACGCGCCGGTCTTCAGTGCTTCCACGCCCCATACGGCATGATGCCACGCCGCCTCGATCTGGAAGTGGAACGGCGCCATGTCGTCGAACAGCTGCGCGTTTACGAAGCTGTCGGGGTCGGCGCCCGTCTCGGCGCAATGCATGACGGCCCGGTCGAGAAAGCCCGCCATCGCCCGCACGGTCTGCAGGAAAGTGGGCACGCTCAGATCATAGAGCGATATCGTCATCGGTTTTCCCTGCTCGCGTCGGCGGCTGCGAAGTGCGCCAGCTGATCGGCATGGGCTTTTTTGAAGGCAGGGCGGTCGGTCACGCGCGCCACATAGGCTTCGGTCACGGGGCGATCGCCCGACGCGCGGACTTTCGGGACGCGAAGCACATCGGCCATCAGCAGGTCGGCGACGGTGAAGCGATCGGCCGCGAGCCATTCGCGCTCGCCCAAAACCTTTTCGATCTGGTCCAGGCGGCCTGCCATCCAGCCGTCCAGCATATTGTCTTCGACGCCGGAGATTTCGAGAAACCACCAGGGGACAGTGACCATCTCGATCGAGTTGAGCGCGGCGAACATCCATTGGATCGTCTCGGCTTCGCCCGCGGCATCGTGCGGCATCAGCTTTTCGCTCTTGCGCGCCAGATGCAGCAGTCCGGCGCCGCTTTCGAAGGTTTCCAGATCGCCGTCGGCCAGGAACGGAACCTGGCCGAAGGGTTGATGCGGCAAGTGATTGGTCGCGCGATCCTCGAATGCAACCGTTCGCACGGAATAGGGCAGGCCCGCTTCCTCGCATGCCCAGCGGAGCCGCAGATCGCGCACGAAGCCGCGCGGACCCTCAGGCACCCAATCCAGCGTCCAGATCGTGATGTCGCTCATGCCGTCCCGTCCTTCATTTGCCGAAACCGAACACGTCCTGATGGTAGACGCCCGTTTCCACCAGCGTTTCCAGCCAGGCGGAGCTGTGTTCGCGGTCGGTGCCCGCCTGCTGCATGTGGATCGCGATCAGCGCTTCGCGGACGGCGGGGGCCATGAAGCGGCCGTCGCCGCAGACGAAGATCTGGGCGCCGGCGCGGACGGCGGCCCAGACCCGCTCCTGCTCGGCCAGCAGCGCATCCTGCACGAAGCGCCACGGATGGCTCGGGACGGCGGAGAAAGCGAGGAAGGGCTGGACCAGCCCATCTGCTGCCCATGCCTCGACTTCGTCGCGGCAGAGCCAGTCATGGTCCGGGTGGCGGCAGCCGAAGAAGAGGAGGATGTCGCCGGTCGCAGCTCCCGCCGCCTTCTGCGACGCGCGTTCCTGCAGAAAACCGCGCAAGGGCGCGAAGCCGGTGCCGGGGCCGATCAGGATCATCGGCGTCGCCGGATCGGCGGGCGGCGCGAAGGGCGGGTTGGGTGAGCGGACATAGCCGAATATCTCATCGCCCGGCCCGACCCGCTGCATATAGGACGAGGCGAACCCCTGATGCTCACCCAGCCCGGACCAGGCCGGAGCGCGAGTGGTGCCGACGATCAGATCGGCATGGTCCGGCCGGGCCAGCGGGCTGGACGCGATCGAGTAGAAGCGAGGCTGGATCGCGGCGGAGAGCTCGACGAAATCATTGAGCGGCAGCGCGGCTGCGGGCACAAGATCGAGTAGGTCGAGCAAGGTCAGCCGTTTTTCAGCGACATCGCTCCAGTCCCGGTTCAGCCGGTCGAGCTCGGCCTGGCTGTTGGGGCAGGTTGTGTGCGCGGCGATCACGTCCAGCGCGCGGCGCGGGGCGGGATCCTGCAGCTCGACGAAATCGGTCAGCAGCTGGCGGACAGTGACGGTGCTGCCCAGCGGCAGATGGCGGAAACGGCTCCCTTGGCCGCCAATCTCGACTTGCGTTTCACCGGCAAGTCCCAGCCGGGCCAGTGCGCGATCGACCAGCTCCGGCCGGTTGCGCGCATAGACGGCGATATGATCGCCCGCTTTGTAATTGGCACCCTGGGGGAGCTTGATGCGGATGAAGCGAGTCGAGGCGCGGGGCGGCTCGATCGCGAAATCCCAGAGGCCGTCCGCCGCGCGGATCAGCTCGCGATTCTCGACGATCGTCAGGCGCGTGGCATGTTCGGGGAGCGCCTGGGCACGGATCGCGCCGGGTTCGACGATGCGCAGCGTCAGGCTTGGCCTGGCCTCGGTGGGCGCCGCTTCGCCGCCAAGCGACCGCCACAGGTCGCGGACGAACCCGGCGATCGCGCCTTCGAAATCGCCGTCGCCGTCAGCCGCCGCGCGCGGGATCAGCCGTTGCGCGCCGGTTTCCCCCAGTACCTCGTCGACGCGCTTGGGGAAGGCCTGAAAATTCGGCCATTGGCTGTTGCCGAGGCCCAGCACGGCGAAGCGTGCATCAGACCAGTGCTTCCCCGAGAAGAAGCCCGCGTCGATTGCCTTTTCAGTGTTCACGGCACTGTCCGGCGCACGGCCATTATAAGTGGCGGTGACGATGACCAGTACACGGTCCTCCGCCTCCAGCCCCAGCGCGAAACTCTCGTCCATAGAGCGGACCACAGTATCGAACCCGTCCAGCCGCGCGCGCTCGGCGATTTCCTCGGCGACGTCGCGCGCAGTGCCGAGGCTGGTGCCGTAGAGCACGGCCAGCCGCTGGCCCTGGCCGCTGACCGAGCCGATGTCCGCCGCCGTTTCCTTCACCGCGGCCGGTGCGACCGACAGCCGTTCGTGCGGCGCTCGGGCACGCACGCGCATATGGAAATCGTCGGGCTTGATCGACAGCGTTTCCTTGATGCTCAGCCGGTATCCGTGCGGATCGCTGATCGCGAAGCGCTGCAGGATCATCGCGATCGCGAGCTTCGCCTCCACCAGCGCGAACTGCCGGCCGATGCACGCCCGCGCGCCATTGCCGAACGGTTTATAGGCGTGCGGATGTCGCGCGCGTTCCGCCTCGGGCAGCCAGCGGTCGATGTCGAACTCTTCGGGGTTAGCCCAGACCTTGGGATCGCGGTGCAGGCCGGGCGTGAACACGTTGATCGGCCGGTCCTTGCGCATCCGGTATTTGCCGCCGATCACCTGATCCTCGAACGGGGCGAGGCTGAAGGCCGGCGCGGTCGGCCATAGCCGCTGCGATTCCTTGATGATCCGCTCGATCACTTCCAGCTTCGGCAGATGGCTGAAATCGGGGCGGGTGTCGCCCGGCAACACCCGGTCCACCTCGGCATAGGCCTGGGCCAGCACATGCGGGTGCCGCAGCAGCAGCGCGAAAGTGAAAGCGAGCAGGCCCGATGTCGTCTCATGGCCGGCGATCAGGAAGGTCAGCACCTGATAGCGGATGTTGAGATCGTCCAGGCCCTCCCCCGTTTCCGGGTCGATCGCCGTCAGCATCAGGTTGAGCAGGTCATTGGATGCGGCGGGGTTGGCGCGCCGGTCGGCGATGATGCCGTCCACCAGCGCGTTCATCTCTGCGATGTCGGCGTCGAACTTGCGCTGCGCCTTCTTCGCCAGCCGGTTCTGGATCGGCAGGCGGGTGATCATGTTGAGCGATTCGCCGAGCGCGCGGGCAAGCGCCTCGAGAAAACTGTCGAGCTCTTCCTTCTCGAAGCTGTTGAAGCGGTGGCCGAAGCCGGCGATCGCGATCGAATCGAGCGTCAGCCGTGTCATGTCGTCGGCGACGAGGATATCCTGGCCCTCAAGCTTCGACCATTTGGCGATCAGCTGGTCGCACACCTCCAGGATCAGGTCGAAATAGCCCTTCATCGCGCGCTGGCTGAAGGCGGGAAGGAGGATGCGGTGCGCCTTGCCCCAATTGGGCTCCTCGCTGAACGCGGTGAACAGCCCGTCGCCGGCGAAGCGCCGCACCACGCGCAGGCCGGGGCCGGGCATCTTCCGGAACCGGGTTTCGTCGCACAGCTCGGCGACCAGATCGGCGCTGGTCACGAACAGGCCGATACGGCTGCCGAATTTCAGCTTGAAGATGCCCTCGGGCATGTCGCGGCTGATATCGAGCAGGCTGCCGATCAGCCCCGATTTCGCGATTTGGCGGAGATGGCCGACGATCGGCAGGCCCGGCGGCGAAGGAATCTGGGCCGTATCGGTCATCGCGCGCGCTCCCGGTTTCAGAAGAGATTGGCGGAAGGTGGAGCAGGGCTCAAGCGGTCATAGCGCGATCGTCATCCCGAACTTGTTTCGGGATAAGGGTGTCGTAGGGTCGAATTCGGAAACTGTTTCCAGCCGCCGCGCGGTTCGCCGCTTGTCCCGAGACAGGTTCGGGATGACGACAGAGGGTTACCCCGACCAGCCGTCCCGCCACAGCGCCGGATAGGCCGCTTTCAACGCGGTCATCTTCGGCTCGTCGTTAATGCGGATATAGGGATGGTCTGGATTCCGGCGCGCGAAATTCTGGTGATAGGCCTCGGCCGGGTAGAAGCCGCCATGCTCGATCCGGGTCACGATCGGGCGCGGCCAGGCCTTGGCGGCAGAAAGTTGGGCCAGGTAGGCACGTGCCACCCGATCCTGCTCCGCGCCGATCGGGAAGATCGCCGATCGGTAGCTGGGGCCGGTATCTGGACCCTGGCGATTCAATTGGGTCGGATCATGTGCGACCGAAAAATACACGCGAAGCAACGTACCGTAACTGATCTGGGCGGGATCGAACACGATCCGCACCGCTTCGGCATGGCCAGTGCGCTCGGTCGAGACCGCCTCGTATGTCGCGCTTTTGGCGTCGCCGCCGGCAAAGCCCGAAGTGACGCTCTTCACGCCCTTCAGGTGCTCGAACACCGCTTCCATGCCCCAGAAGCAGCCGCCCGCGAGCACGGCCGTCTGCATGCCCTGCGACCTGGGCGCATCGACCTTGGGCGCGGGCACCGGCACGGCGCGGGCGCTCTCTGCGATCGACGCGCCACCCACGGCCCAGGCCGCCAGCGTCAGCGTTGCGATCACTGCGAAGGAGGACTGCGCCATCACGGCTCTCACGCCTTATAGATCGCTTCGATCTTCGATTTGAGCGTGTCGCTCCCTTCGGTGGGGCTCAGCGCTACCAGGGCTACAGCGCCCAGAAGAAAGCCGCTCATGAAGTTCCGAAACAGGTCGGAGCGGATCAAGCTGTGCATCGTCGTTTTCCTCACTGCCGCTCATCGGCGGACGCTCGTTTTCAGCTACGAGTCGTTTAGTCAGATGGATGCTGCACTGGCTGTGAACGGCATCACAGGCGAGAACAGGACGATCAAAATATCCGATCGGACGATCAATGTGTCGGCACTCACTGCCTCATTGCGAGGAGCATAGCGACGAAGCAATCCAGGTGCTGCAACCGGATTGCCGCGCGGCTTCGCCGCTCGCAATGACGACGGACTACCGCAGCGCCTTGCAGGCTTCCTGAATCCGGGTGCACGCCTCTTTCAGCACCGCTTCCGATGTCGCGTAGCTGATGCGGAAGGCGGGGGCCAATCCGAAGGCGGTACCGCTGACCGCCGCGACCCGTGCCGAGTCGAGAAAATAATTGATCAGATCATCGTCGGTCGCGATCACCTTGCCGTCGGGCGTCGACTTGCCGATGCAGCCGCGCGCGTCAGGATAGACGTAGAAGGCGCCTTCGGGCGTCGGGCAGGCGAGGCCCGGCGCCTCGTTCAGCATCCCCACCACCAGATCGCGGCGCTTGCGGAACGCGGCCTGGCGCTCGGCCAGGAAATCCTGCGGGCCATTGAGCGCCGCCGCCGCCGCTGCCTGCGCGATCGAGCAGGGGTTCGAGGTGGATTGCGACTGGAGCTTGGCCATCGCCTTGATCAGCCAGGCCGGGCCGCCGGCATAGCCGATCCGCCAGCCGGTCATCGCATAGGCCTTGGAACAGCCATTCTCGGTCAGGATCCGGTCCTTCAGATCCGGGCAGAGTTGCGCCATCGTCGTGAAGGGGAAGTCGGCATAGAAGATATGCTCGTACATGTCGTCGGTGAGCAGCATGACATGTTCGTGGCGGCGCAGGACTTCGCCCAACGCTTTCAGCTCGCCGGCCGAATAGGCCGCGCCCGACGGGTTGGACGGCGAGTTCAAAATTACCCAGCGAGTGCGGGGCGTGATCGCCGCGTCCAATTGCTCCGGCGTGATCTTGTAGCCCTGATCCGCGCCGGCCGGCACAAAGACCGGGGTGGCGCCGGAAAAGGCGACCATGTCCGGATAGCTGACCCAATAAGGCGCCGGGATCACCACCTCGTCGCCCTGCTGGCAGGTGGCGACGATCGCGTTGAACAACACATGCTTGCCGCCGACGCCGACGATGATCTCGTTCGGCTGATAGTCGAGGCCGTTCTCGCGGGCGAATTTGCCCTGGATTGCGGCCTTTAGCTCGGGCGTGCCGTCCACGTTCGTATATTTGGTCTGGCCCTTGCGGATCGCTTCGATCGCCGCGTCCTTGACGAATTCGGGCGTGTCGAAATCGGGTTCGCCGGCGGACAGGCCGATCACATCGACGCCTTGCCGTTTCAGCTCGGCCACGCGGGCGGTCATCGCCAGCGTCTGCGATGGCTGGATGCGGTCAAGCGCGGCGGACAGGCGTGGCATGGCAATTCCCCCGATGTCAGGAACGGGAGGCGCTATAGCCGCTTGAGCCTCGCCCGCAACAGGCCGCGCGCCGAGTTGCCGATGAGAAATTCTTGGGGCAGGTCAATGGCGCGCAGATCGGCTTCGCGCGCGCGGCCCTGCGCGATCAGCTCCGCACGGAGGATGCCGGGCAGCACGCCCCGGCCGAGCGGCGGGGTCAGCAGCACGCCGTCACGCTCGACAAAGACGTTGGTGAAGCTGCCTTCGGTCAGGAAGCCCTCGGCATCGGTGAAGATCACCTCGAAGCAGCCCGCCGCGCGCCGCGCATCGTCGTAGAAGCCGCGATCGGTGGTCTTGTGATGCAGGCGAAAATCGCCCGGCGCGACCGGTTGCGGACGGATCGCGACGTCGACCGGCACCTCGGGCAGCGCCAGCCGCCGCACCTCAATCGCGAAACTGCCGTGCGGGGAGGCGAGCAGCCGAACGCGCGCGGGCTCGCGCAGGCGGAAGGTCGCGGCCTGCAGCTCGTTACGAGCAGCGTGGCGGTCGAAGGGGAAGCCGAAAGCAGTGGCGCTGCGCTTCATCCGGGCGAGATGGGCATCCAGGCGGATCAGGCCGTCATGCGGATCGAACCCCATCGTCTCGATCAGGTCGAACGGCCGTTCCGAACGCACAAACGCTCCCTTCGCAAGACATTCCCGCCACTCGTCCGCCGGAATCGAATCCGAAACAATCCCCGAGCCCAGGCCAAGAGTGGCGCGCGCGCTTCCCGGCTTCAAGTGGAGGGTACGGATGGCGACGTTAAAGGCGGCTTCCCCGTCGGGGTTAATATGGCCGATCGCTCCCGTGTAGGGTCCACGCGGGTATTGTTCCAAACCGGCGATGATTTCCATCGCGCGCAGCTTGGGCGCGCCGGTGATCGAGCCGCAGGGGAAAAGCGCGCGGAGCACATCGACAGGGTCGCGGCGCTGCGCGAGGCGCGCGGTGACGGTGGAGGTCATATGCAAAATGGTCGGATAGGTCTCGATCTCGAACAGCCGCGGCACGGCGACGCTGCCTGGTTCGGCCACGCGCGACAGGTCGTTGCGCAGCAGATCGACGATCATCAGATTCTCGGCGCGCTGCTTGGGGTCGGAGCGAAGCGCCTCGGGATCGGAGTCGCGCGGCGCTGTGCCTTTCATCGGCCTTGCGGTCAGTTCGCGGTTCTTCAGCGTGAAGAAGAGCTCGGGCGAGAGCGAGAGCAGCCAGTCCTCCCCGGTCCAGACCAAAGCGCCATAGCTGGCGTCCGCGCGGCGGCGAAGCCCGGCATAAACGGCGCGCGGGTCACCGACGATCGCAGCTTCGGCAGGGAAGGTCAGGTTCGCCTGATAGATGTCGCCCGCGACGATCGCCGCCTGCACCGCCGCCAGCTTGTCGAGATAATCGCGCCGTTCGATGCCCGGTTCGGCTGCGCCGGCCCAGCCGCCGGCCGGGTCGGGCAGCCACGCTTCGGTATCGACTTCATCAACGTGATCGAAAATGCCGAACCAGAGCAGCGGGGTCTTGGGCGCGGCGAATTTCGCGGCCAGCCGCGGTTCGAACGCGAAGCCGGCCTCGTAGGTCATGAAGCCCGCAATGTGCCGCGTCTCACCGCGCAACCGGTCCAGCGCCGGTTCGACGTCCTGCAGCCGGTCGGCGCACACAATCTCGGCAGGCGCGCGAAACAGCATGCCCGGCTTTCCCGCGCAGGCATCGTCCAGAAGAATGAATGGCGGCACGGGCGCCCTCAAGCCGAGAGCGCCCGTGCGCGCAACCCTAATAGGTCGCAGTTACGCCATAATAGTCGATGACGCGGCGATCATAGTCACGGTCGAAACTGGGTTCCTCGCCGGCCTTGTAACTTGGGCCGCCCTGCAGCCGGTCCTTGGCGATGTTCACGACATAGCCGCCCTTGTCGGTGTCGTAGGTCAGCGTGTTCCACGGCAGCGGGTGATAATTCTCCCCCATGCCGAACAGCCCGCCAAAGCCGAGCACGGCATATTCGACCTGGCCGCTGCGCTTATCGACCATGAAGTTGTAGACATGGCCGAGTTTTTCACCGTCCATGCCATAGACGGCGGTGCCCTCGACTTTGTTGGACGCGATCAGCCGCTGGGTTTCGTCGGTAGCGATGCTGTCGTCTCGATAGTCGGTCATTTCGGTGTCTCCTTCCGGAGGCTCCAACGCACCCCCGCCGGTCCGGTTCTCCGCTTGCGACGAACGGAGCGGAACGCCATGTGGAGGCGATGACCAATCCCCCTCTCAAGGCCGCGATCGTACCGGTCACGCCGCTGCAGCAGAATTGCACTTTGCTGTGGTGCACCCAGACGATGAAGGGCGCCTTTGTCGATCCGGGCGGCGATCTGCCGCGGTTGAAGGCGGCCGCCGCGCAAGCCGGGGTGACGATCGAGAAAATCCTCGTCACGCACGGCCATATTGACCATTGCGGCCAGGCCGGCATGCTCGCCGAGGAGCTCGGCGTGCCGATCGAAGGACCGCACGAGGACGACCGCTTCTGGATTGCGCGGCTGGAGGATGACGGCCGCAATTACGGCATCCAGGGCAAAGTGTTCGAGAGCGACCGCTGGCTGGTGGACGGCGACCAGGTGACGGTCGGCAACCTTGTGTTCGATGTGCGTCACTGCCCCGGCCACACGCCCGGCCATGTCGTGTTCCACCACGCGCCATCGAAGCTGGCGATCGTCGGAGACGTGCTGTTCCAGGGCTCGATCGGCCGCACCGACTTTCCGAAAGGCAATCACGCCGACTTGATCGGCGCGATCACCACGAGGCTTTGGCCGATGGGCGACGACACCGCCTTCGTNNCCGATGTCGACCTTCGGCCATGAGCGCAAGACGAATCCGTTTGTCGCGGACCAGGTGCTGGCCAAGTAAAATATCGTCATTCCCGCGAAAGCGGGAACCCAGCTTACGGAAAAACTGGCAGTGCCAAGCCCTGCCGTGCTTGACCTTGCTTTAGCTAGGTTCCCGCTTTCGCGGGAATGACGAAGATGGGTTTAGTTTCTTTCCCGCTCCCGCGCTGCCCATTTCTCGCGGATCGTTTCGCTGGTGTCGCGGCTGTTGTCGTGGCTCCAGCCCGGCGGGCGGACCGCGTAGCCGAGCTTCGAGCCCCAGGGCGCGCGCCACATGTCGCGGGTGATGCCGGCCCATTCATGGAAGGCGGCGAAGATCAGGTTGAAGGTGCCGAGATTCTTGACCAGGCCATAACGCGGGCGATCATCGTCGCGCTCGGCCACGAAGCTGCCGAACATCTTGTCCCAGACAATGAAGACACCGGCATAATTGCTGTCGAGATAGCGCGGATTGGTCGAGTGGTGGACGCGGTGGTGTGAGGGCGTGTTCATCACCGCTTCGAACCAGCGCGGGCAGCGGCCGATCACTTCGGTGTGGATCCAGAATTGGTAGATCAGGTTCAGCCCCGCGCAGAAGAACACCATCGCCGGCGGAAAACCGATCAGGAACAGGGGCAGGCGAAAAATGAAGGCGAGACTCAGAAAGCCCGTCCAGGTCTGCCTGAGCGCGGTCGACAGATTATAATGCTGGCTGGAATGGTGGATGACATGGCTTGCCCAGAACCAGCGCACCCGGTGCGCGGAGCGGTGGAAGACATAATAGGCAAGATCGTCGAGCACGAAGCAGAGCGGCCAGGCCCACCAAGCATAGGGAATATCGAACAGCCGGATTTTCCACACCGCGACCGCCATGGTGTAGATCAGGCCCGCACTCAGCGCCGCCGCGATCGTCGAGCCGAAGCCCAGCATCAGCGAAGTCAGCGTGTCTTTCGGACAATAGCGCCTGCGGTCGCGGACCCGTGCGATCAGCATCTCGGCCAGCACCAGGGCGATGAAGCCGGGCACCGCGATATCGACCGGGTTGGGCAGCTTGTCCATTTCGCGACAATAATCGCTCGTCCCGAGGGTCGTCGAGGGGCCCCGTGCCGTACCCGAGCCGCGCCCCTCGACGTCGCTCGGGACCAGCGGAGTCTGGCTCTCGCTTCGTCAATCCGAGCAGCTATAAGCAGGCGCGATGCAGCGAAATTCCTTGAGACTGGATGCCGGGCAAGCCTGGACCGACGCGATGGCCATGCTGAAGGCGGCGCCCGACGTGCTGCTGACGGTCGCGGGCTTCTTCATCATGCTGCCGATGCTGGTGCTGCTGATGCTGCATTGGCCGGTTGTCGCCGCCGATTCGTCGACAACGGCGCTGCAGAGCTGGGACAATTGGACGAGCGCGAATTCCCCCTGGCTGCTGCTGATCGCCTTGATCGGCGCTTTCGGCCGCCAGACGATTCTCAACCTGATTCTGAATGGTGACCGCCCCACGCTCGCGGAGGCAATGCAGGCTTCGGTGCGCAACTATCTCTGGTTCTACCTGACCGCGCTCGCGGTGAGCCTGATTCAGAGCGGCGGCTTCTTCCTGTTCGTGCTGCCCGGCTGCTATCTGATGGGGCGGCTGTTCCTTGCCGAGACGGTATTCGTGGGCGAGGGAATCATCAATCCGCTGAGAGCTATGGCGCGTTCCATCGAACTGACCCGAGCCAATGGCTGGCGGATTTTCGCTGTGATGGCAATCATCGCGGCGGGCGCGTTCATCTTCATGCTGGCGGTAAGCTCGGTCGTCGGCGTGATTTCGGCGCTGATCGGCGGTGCCGGCCTCGCTCTGTTCCTGGCCGCGCTCGTCGTCTCGTCGGTCTTTACCGGGGTCTATCTGATATTGCTGCTGGTCTCAGTCGCGGCCTGGCGCCAGCTCGCCCAGAATGGGAATGTGCGGCGCAGCCTCTCGCGGTAAATGCCCGGTCAGGCGCGGATCGGGGAAGGTCTCGACCGCGCGCCCGAACGGCGTGAAGCCTTGCGCGCGGTAGAAACCGAGCGCGGCGGGATGATCGAGCGAGCAAGTGTGCACCCATACGCGCGTCACATCCCTGGTCCACGCCATCGCCAGGGCCTGCGCCATCAGCCAACGGCCATGGCCGTGCCCGGCCAGTTCCGGCACCAGCCCGAAATAGGCGAGTTCGCATTCACCCGATTCGCGGAAATCCAGTTCCAGCATGCCGACCTCGATGCCGGCCTGGTCGGCCACGGCGAAGACATGCACGCGCGGATCGGCGATGATCGCCGTCAGATCGTCATCAGGAAGAACCAGCCGCGAAAACCATAGCCACGGCTCGCCGACGCGCCGGAACAGCGCGCGATATTTGCCGGGATCGGGCGAAGGCCAGCGAACCAGCCGCAGCTCCGAAGAAGGCATCGGCCGCAGCTTCGGCCGGTCGCGCATTTCCAGTGAAGTGACGATCGTCGCCACTTGCCCGGCGGGAATCTGGGTCAGCGGCATGGATCAGCGCTTGCCCGCATAGGCCTGGCATTCCATCTCGATCCTGGCGCCGAGCGCCAGACCGTCCGCGCCCAGCGCGCTGCGCGCCGGCAGCCTGCCCTTGGGAAAATAAGGAACGTAGATCGCGTTGAATGCCGGCCAGTCGGCCATGTCGTCCAGCATCACCGTGCAGTGGAAGACGTCACCCCAGCCGAGCCTCTGCCGGGCGAGCGTGGCCCCGATATTCTCCATCATCTGTTTCGCCTGCGCTTCGAAGCCGTCCGGCAGCGCGCCGTCGGCGCGGATGCCGAGCTGGCCGGAAAGGTAAAGCGTGTCGCCGACCCGGACCGCTTCCGAGAAGGGGCGCTCCGTGTTCCCGGGCACCGGGAAGTACTGAACCGGCGCCGTCGCCAAACCCGTGAAAACCGCAAAACTGGTGAGTGCGAAGTTAAGCATGATTGGTCCCCACGTTTAAGAGTCCTTCAACCCTCCCTGGGATATCCGGTCCTCGGCTGAACACGGCCTTGAGCAGGTTTGAAGTAGCGTATCCTAAGGAGACCCCTAATGCAGTTCGTCCGCAAGATTCTTTCCAACGTTAAGGGCGCCACCGCGATCGAGTACGGCCTGATCGCCGCGCTGATCGCCGTCGCCGCCATCACCGCCATGTCCTCGCTGGGCAACAAGGTCGGCACGACCTTCAACAACGTCTCGGCGAACATGAAGGTCAGCTAAGACTTTCGTTTCGAAGACAAAGAGGAAGGGCGGCGAGGAGACTCGCCGCCCTTTTTCTATTCCCAGATCGCGACCGGAGGCAGGCTCATCAGAATCGCATCGATATTGCCGCCGGTTTTGAGGCCGAACAGCGTGCCGCGGTCATAAACCAGATTGAATTCGGCATAGCGGCCGCGCCACGCGAGCTGAGCTTTTTTGTCCGCATCCGACCATGATTCGGCCATGCGGCGGCGGACGATCTGCGGGTAGATGTCGAGAAAGGCCTCTCCGACATCGCGCGTGAAGGCGAAGTCTGCATCGAAATCGCCTTCCAGATGATCGTAGAAGATGCCGCCCACACCGCGATGCACCTTGCGGTGGGGAATGTAGAAATAATCGTCCGCCCATTGCTTGAACCGCGGATAATAGGCCGGATCGTGCGCATCGCACGCTGCCTTCATCCGATTGTGGAAATCGGCCGTATCCTCGTCGCGCGGCAGAGGCGGATTGAGATCCGCGCCGCCGCCGAACCATTGCCTGGTCGTGCGCAGGAAGCGCATGTTCATATGTACGGCCGGCACATGCGGGTTTGCCATGTGCGCGACCAGGCTGATGCCGGTCGCGAAGAAGCGCGGATCCTCGGCCGCGCCGTGGATCGATTTGGCGAAATCGCCTTCAAACCGCCCGCCGACCGTGGAAACATTGACGCCGACTTTTTCGAACACCGTGCCTTTCATAACCCCGCGCACCCCGCCGCCGCCGGGCGTGCCGCCGGGGTCGGTACGATCCCAGCTGGTATATTCGAACGCCGCGTCCGATCCGGCGTCGCGTTCGATGCTCTCGAACGCAGCGCAGATGCGATCGCGCAAGCTTTCGAACCAGGTCCGGGCGGCGGTTTGCTGTTCGTCCAGTTGCACTCTGTTCCCTTTCGTCATCCCGGCCTTGAGCCGGGATCCCGCTTTCTTATGCGTCCAGAAAGGAAAGCTGGACCCCGGGTCAAGCCCGGGGCGACGGGCGAATATCTGGAAGTCCGCCCGTCTGCCGAAGCGCTTCGGCCAGCGCGACAGCTGCCGCCACCGAGACATTCAGCGATCTGAGCCCCAGCGCGATCGGAATGCGGATGACCTGATCGGCGGCCGCATGCACTTCGGGTGGCGCGCCGGCGCTTTCGCTTCCCATCATCAATATGTCGCCGCTTTGGAAGGCCGTATCGTAAAGGCCAATCGTCCCGCGTGCGCTGAGCAGAATCAGCCGGCCGTGCCGCTGCGCCTGGAACGACGCCCAATCGGCATGGCGGGTGATCGAGACATGGTCGAAATAGTCCATGCCCGCACGGCGGACTTTCTTGTCGTCCCACGGAAAACCCAGCGGCTCGATCAGATCGACGCCCACGCCGAAACAGGCGCAGGTGCGCAGGATCGCGCCGACATTGCCGGGAATATCGGGTTGATAAAGGGCGAGCCGCATGGGCGAGCGCTCATGAACGGAAACAGAATATTTGCAACCGCCGTAATCGGCGCTATCAGCGCGCCAGCCATGCCGGGCGGGGTCCGTGCGTGGTCGCGCGAGCTTGGAGAAGCGGGCCGGGGAAACCTGTACGCCAAGGTTCGCGGCCTATTCGGGGTTTTCGTACAAAAGGCAGATGATGGCCACAGTCGAGCAACAGCATAGCGGCGAAGCGCCGGGCGGGGATGAGGGTCACCGCCGCCGGGACTTCATCAATATCGCCGCCGTCAGCGCCGCGGGCGTTGGCGCAGTCGCAGTGGCGCTGCCGCTGATCAATCAGATGAACCCGTCGGCGGACGTTCTCGCGCTCGCATCAACCGAGGTCGATCTGTCCGCGATCCAGCCGGGCCAGGCGATCAAGACGATCTATCGCAAGCAGCCGCTCTTCGTGCGCCACCTGACGCCGCACGAGATCGCGCAGGCGGACGCTGTGCCGCTCGGCGAGCTTCGCGATCCGCAGACGCTGGAGCAGCGCACCAAGCCCGGCAAGGCCCAGTGGCTGATCACCATGGGCGTGTGCACTCATCTCGGCTGCGTGCCGCTGGGTGCTGGCGAAGGCGAGAATCGCGGCGAGTTCGGCGGCTATTTCTGCCCCTGTCACGGCTCCGCTTACGACACTGCCGCGCGCATCCGCAAAGGCCCCGCGCCCAAGAATCTCGAAGTGCCGGACTATGTGTTCCGGTCCGATACCGTCATCGAAGTGGGAGTGGCAGCATGAGCTTTCCCTGGGCCAACCACTACGAACCCAAGCACCCGTTCATGAAGTATCTGGACGAGCGGCTGCCATTGCCGCGGTTCGTCTATAATGCGATCGGCGCCGGCTATCCGGTGCCGCGCAACCTCAATTACTTCTGGAACTTCGGCGTGTTGTCGGGCCTCGCGCTCGTCATCCAGCTCGTCACCGGCATCGTGCTGGCGATGCATTATTCGACCGACGCGGGCACTGCCTTCCAGTCGATCGAAAGCATCATGCGCGACGTGAACAGCGGCTGGATGCTGCGCTACATGCACGCCAACGGCGCCAGCTTCTTCTTCATCGTCGTCTACATCCACATTTTCCGGAACCTGTATTACGGATCCTACAAGGCGCCGCGCGAGATGGTGTGGCTGCTCGGGCTCGTGATCTTCCTGCTGATGATGGCGACGGCCTTCATGGGCTATGTGCTCCCCTGGGGGCAGATGAGCTTCTGGGGCGCCAAGGTGATCACCGGCCTGTTCGGTGCGATCCCCTTTGTCGGCCAGACCATCCAGACCTGGCTGCTCGGCGGCTATGCGCCCGACAATGCTGCATTGAACCGCTTCTTCTCGCTTCACTACCTGCTGCCGTTCGTGATCGCGGCGGTGGTGATCCTGAAGATCTGGTCGCTGCACCTGTCCGGCTCGTCGAACCCGACCGGCGTGGAAGTGAAGTCGGCGTCGGACACCGTGCCGTTCCACCCATATTATACGGCGAAAGACGGCTTCGGCGTCGCGGTGTTCCTGCTGCTTTACTGCGCGATGGTGTTCTTCCTGCCGAATTATCTCGGCCACCCGGACAATTATATCGAGGCGAACCCGCTCTCGACGCCCGCGCTGATCGTGCCGGAATGGTATTTCTGGCCCTTCTACGCGATTCTGCGTTCCTTCACGGTGGATTTCATCCTGCCGGCGAAGCTGTGGGGCGTGATCGCCATGTTCGGGTCGATCATCCTCCTGTTCTTCCTGACCTGGATCGATCGCTCGCCGGTCCGTTCGACCAACTATCGTCCGCTCTACAAGCCCTTCTTCTGGGTCTTGGTGGCCGATATCCTGGTGCTCGGCTATTGCGGCGGCAGCCACGCCGAAGAGCCGTACATCATGATCTCCCAGATCGCGACGATGTACTATTTCGCCCACTTCCTGATCATCCTGCCGATCGTGTCCGCGATCGAGCGGCCGCTGCCGCTGCCCAACTCGATCACCGAGTCGGTGCTGCATGGTGAAGCCCGGGAATCCGCGCCACTGGGTGCCGGCGGCACCTATGGCGACGTCCAGCCGGCCGAATAAGGAAGAACGAAGAAATGGCTCGTTTCATTGCATTCCTGGTCGGCCTGGGTTTCTGCCTCGTCCTGCTGATCTCCGTGATCACCGGCGCGGCCAACCTGATCCGCGAAGGCAAGCCGGAAACCGTCGAGACGGCTTTCCACAAGCATCCCAAGCATCTGGCGCTCGCCAGCGACGGTCCGCTGGGCAAGTTCGACCGGCAGCAGCTGCAGCGCGGCTTCCAGGTGTACAAGGAAGTCTGCTCGGCCTGTCACTCGCTGAAGTTCGTCGCGTTCCGCAACCTGACCGACCTCGGCTATTCGGACGCCGAAGTGAAGGCGATCGCCGAGCAATGGGCGGTGCAAACGCCATCGGTGAACCCCGAAACGGGCGAGCCGGCAACACGCAAGAATCTGCCGTCCGATCACTTCCCGCACCCGTATCCGAACGATGTCGCGGCGCGGGCGGCCAACAACAATGCGCTGCCGCCCGATCTATCGCTGATGACCAAGGCGCGTCACGGCGGTGCGGCCTATGTCTATTCGATCCTGACCGGCTATCAGGATCAGCCTGCGGCTCTGTTGAAGGAATTCCCGGACGCGAAGACGCCGAAGGGTCTGCACTTCAACCCCTATTTCGCGAACCTGAACATCGCGATGCCGCCGCCTTTGGTGAGCGAAGGCCAGGTGACGTATGCCGACGGCACCAAGCCGACGGTGGATCAGATGGCGAAGGACGTCGCCGCGTTCCTGACCTGGACGGCCGAGCCCAAGCTCGAATCGCGCCATACCGTCGGTCTCGCGGTGCTGGTGTTCCTGATCTTCTTCACGGTCCTGACTTATCTGGCCTATCAGAATGTCTGGGCGGCGAAGAAGCACGAGAAGGCGATTGCCTGATCCCGGTGAACAGTGAATCCGTTCGTATCGAGCGAAGTCGAGATGCGCTTCTCGACTTCGCTCGAAGCAAACGGTGTTCAATATGGCCGCTGATCTGAAATCCCTCATCCGCACGATCCCGGACTTTCCGAAGCCCGGTATCCAGTTTCGCGATATTACGACCTTGCTGATCGACGGCCCCGGCTTTGCCGCGGCCGTCGATTCGCTTGTGGAACTCGCGCGGCCTTACGGTGCCGATCTGGTCGCCGGGATCGAGGCGCGCGGGTTCATCTTTTCCGGACCCGTCGCGCGGGCGCTTGGCATCGGGCTGCTGCCGGTGCGCAAGCCGGGCAAGCTGCCCGGACCGCGGATCGGCATCGACTATGCGCTGGAATACGGCACGGACCGGCTCGAAATCCACGAAGGCGCCTGCGTGCCCGGCCACCGGGTGCTGCTGATCGACGATCTGATCGCGACCGGCGGCACGGCACTCGCGACTGTCGCGTTGCTCCACCGCTCCGGTGCCGAGGTGCCGGCGGCGCTATTCGCGATCGACCTGCCCGAGCTGGGTGGCGCGGCGCTGCTTGAAAAGGCCGGTGTTGCCGCCCATTCGCTCATGTCGTTTGAAGGTCATTAACCTAGAAATTCCGCGGTTTTCCGGGATCGGTTAACACTCCCTCAGGGTTTCAGACGCTAGTCGGATGCGGTGATCGCGGGTGGGTTCTGGAAGTGGCGGGCTTGGGCCGCCGCGCAGGCGCTGTTGGCGCTGCTGTTGATCGCGATTCCCGCCGGTGCGCGCGCAAATGACGGGCCGGTCCGGCTTGAGGAGCATTGCCGGATCGCCGCCGATGCGAATACCGATCTCCGCATCATCGCTGAGCGGCTCGGCCGCTGCGACACCCCTGCGTCCAAAGGCTATTACGGCACCATCTGGGTGGATTACAGCCAGCCGCCGGTGCGGATGATCCCCAAGACATGGCGGATGATCTTCGACAATCATCCGGTCCAGGGCCTGGATCTCTGGCTGATCGACAAGGCCGGCAAGACCCAGCACGTCGCCTATGCCCCGAATGCGCCCGACCGCGAATGGTCGGCGGGCAATTATTTCTCGCTATTGGTGACGCCCCGGCAGGATGTCGACAGGATCGTTCTGCGGCTGACCGGATCGGAAAGCCATCAATATATCCGCGCGCCCAAGATCGCGCGCGCCAAGGATTTCGCCCCGATCGAACGCGATCAGGCAGCGCTCTACGGGATCGGGGTCGGCATGCTGGCGCTGACTGTCTTGTTCCATCTCAATCTTTTCTTCGCGATGCGGCGACGGTTCCAGCTCATCTATTGCGCGCATGTCGCGCTGCTGTTTGCCTATGCGCTCTGTTATTCGGGCGTGGTCCGGATTGGTCTGCCGATGCTTGGCGCTGGCGCGATTTCGAAGCTGCTGACTTTCTCGATGACAGCGGCGACGGCGACCGGAACCGCTTTCGTGGTTGAATTTCTCGGCCTGTCGATGCCGCGTTGGGCTCGTCGCTGGGCGGCCGTCGCGGCCGGCATTTCGCTCGTCGCGGCGGTACTGGTGACGATCTCGCCGTCGGCGATCGCTTTCTACGCTGCCCAGCTTGCCAATCTCGCGGCCCTGCACGCAATCCTCGTCACGGCGGGGATACTGGCGGCCGCGTGTATCCGCCGTTTGCCGCTCGCCGGCACCGTCGCGCTGGGCTGGGTCGTACCGATCCTCGTCTCGCTGATGTATCCGGCCCGGGCGTTCGGCCTGATCGGCGATGCGTCGCTGCCGGATGGGCTGCTGCTCCTCTCCGTGACGGTCGAGTGCCTGATCCTGTCGCTGCCCGTCACCGCCCGGATTCGCAACCTGCGCATCGACCATGAACGTGCCCAGGAACGGCATATGATGCTGGAGCGTCAGGCCCAGACCGATGTGCTGACCGGCCTCGCCAACCGTCGCGGCTTCAACGATGCGCTGGCCCGCGCGGCCGCCGCGCATGCGGAGCCGATGCCGCTCGCGATGCTCGTCATCGACATCGACCATTTCAAGCGGGTCAATGACCAGCACGGCCATGCCGCCGGCGATCAGATCCTGCGTCATGTCGCTATGCACGTCGCCAAGGTCTCGGGCGCAGGCGCGATCGTTTCGCGTTATGGCGGCGAGGAATTCCTCGTCGCGCTGCGCGGCCACGATCTGATGCGCGCCGGCACGATCGCGGAGCGCATCCGCTGCAGTATCGGCGTGACGTTCGAAGCGGAAACCGAATTGCCGCCGGTCACCGTCAGCATCGGCGTCGCCGCGGGTTTCAGCGACGATGTCGAAACGATGATCGGGGATGCGGATTGCGCACTCTACCGCGCCAAGAATGAAGGCCGGAACCGGGTGATGCTGGCGGACGGGCCGATCGTCTATTCCGCCGCGGCCTAAGCTTCGCCGCTCCGAAAATAGGGACTGTCCCTATTTTTGATCGCGATGGCCATTGCCGTGCCGACGGTTGCTGGAGCGGACGGGCACGCCCAGTACGTTGGCGCGCGTGCGCACGGCTTCCTGAGAGCGGCTCAT
>JAFEEY010000007.1:32848-33025 GCA_018240865.1 Pseudomonadota bacterium
TCCGCATCCGCCTCCTCGTCCCATCGCGCACCGTGGCGCGCGCGCTTTTCCAGTTCAAACATCTGCATCTCGACAACCCTGAATATCCCGGCGCTTCTAGGCGCACGGCGCTGAACGGGTTCGGAATGCGGCGGTTAGGTTAGCGAAAGGTTCGACGCATCGCGATCGGGAGCGCGG
>JAFEEY010000080.1:0-4369 GCA_018240865.1 Pseudomonadota bacterium
TAAGACTACGGACTCTGACTCCGTCAATCGAGGGTCGAATCCTCGCGGGGCATCCAGTCTCCCACACCAGTGCCTCAGGGTTTTTTGCGTCTGACCGTTCGCGGGGCCGCGCTATGGGCTTCAACCTTGAAACTGGCCGGCAGATTGACCGGCCGATAATCGTCGCAGGCGGCGATCCGGTCCAGCACGGACTGATGAATATGGGCGCCTTCGGGTATCGGCCTTGGCTCGCCCATCGGCAGATAGAGTCCCAAAGCCTGTTTGCGCCCGGGCCATTCGCGGAAACGATCGCGCTTCGGCCAATATTCGAGCAGCCACCAGCGCCGGGTCAGCGAGGTATGCAATGGGCCAGTCGCATCCGGCCCCACATAGGCGATATCGCCAGGCACCCGGCCGCCGCGACCCAGCCGTGAAACCGCCATTGTGCCGAACGTCAGCCCGGCCTCGATTGCCTGATCGATCATCCATAAAAGCGGGTATTTGGAAAGCTGGCTTTCCGTTTCGGCATAGCCGCCGCCCACATCCGCATGCGCACCGGCGAACCAGACCTGCCGGACGTCCTGCGCCGTGGACTGCGACACATCGAACGGGTTAGGGCGGAACGGCTGCTCATTGGCCCATCCTTGCGGCCGGTACATGCGACGGCGCTCGTCGATCGCGAGCGCATGCCGGAAAGCACGAACCGCCGGATTGCGGCGCGTATAGGGAAGGGCGCGCTCCAGCGATGGAAGATAGAGCCGGTCGCGGCGCGGCACGATCACCGAGGAGACGGTGTCCCACAGGCCCATCAACCGGATGGTGACGGACCGCCCGCGCAAATAGGTTTTGAAGCGCCGCGCGCGCTGGAGGTGGTCGTCGTCCTCTAGCGTTCGCTTGTAGTTGACCAGCGCATAGCCGCACAGGTTCAACTGCTCGGGCGCCAGAAGCCCCGTTATCTGGATCAGTCCGGCAAGGACGCGCGCGCTGTGAGCGCCCCGGCTGAAGCCGAAAAGATAGATCTGATCGCCGCTGCGATAGGACCGGCAGAGGAACGCATAGGCGCGCAGCACCGTGTGATCGAGGCCGACGCCGAAAGCGAGACCGGCGAAAGCGGCGACGCCCTGCTTGAGCCTGGCCCACTCGCCCGGCACCCCGATTGTACCTACGCCGGGGTCATAATAAAGCAGTTGGTCGGGATTGTTTTCGAAAGCGCGATACAGCTTCAGAACGTTCGAGATCGTCCGGCCGATCTCGTTGCCGGTGCCGTCCAAGCAGACAACCAGACGGCGCGCCATGCGACCTCCCGGAAAAAATGCCAGCCGCAGGAAAGACTAGCTTCCGGTAGCCGCACGTCAACATTGCGCGCGCCTTCCAAAAGGTGGACAATCGCCGCCGGTTCGGACCGGCGGATTGTTCGCGCATATGGCTGGGCTTGCCGATGTCGTTCGCCTGGTGCTGCGTTATGGTAGCGGCGCCCCTGAAATCGTGTCTGCGACGCTGATCCGGGCGGTCGCGCCGGTTGCCGACGATGTCGAAAGCGGCAGAGTGAGCGGCGCGTGGGTGTCCGTGTTCGATCCTGCCGGCCGGGAGGTTTTCCGCCGCGCCTTGCCCGATCCGCGCACGGCAGCGGAGGTCTTTGCCAAAGACGGAGCGATTGGCCGGGCCGGGGAGGGGGAGCCGCGCATCGTCCTCGCCGAGCTGTCCTGGCCCGGCAAAGGGTCGAGCATTGCGGTGAGCATCGCGGGCGGCTCGTCAATTGACATGGAAGCGCCGCCGGTGCGGCTGCCGCTGGAGCCCAGACGGCCCGTCGTGCTGGAAGGGCCTGCCGCGCCGGCTGTGGTGCATCCGATCTGGGGCGCGCAGAATCCGCGGGCGTTCACGTTGTTGTTCCTCCCCGACGGTTTCGTCGCCGCCGAGATGCCCGTTTTCCACGCGGCGATCGCCAATTGCATCGCGCTGTTCGAGCGGACCGAGCCGTTCGCTTCGCAGCGGCCGGCGCTTCGCGTCGTCCATGCCGATATCGCCTCCGACATAAGTGGCATCGCCGGCACCACGCCCCGCAAAACGGCGTTTCGCGGCCATTTCCAGGCAAACATGGACCGGGTGATCCTGGTCGATCAGGGCCGCGCGCTTGCCGCGCTCGACACCTATGTGCCGGGCGGCAGCGGCGTCGCGATGGTGGTCGCCAATAGCGCGGAATATGGCGGATCGGGCGGCGCGGCTTTGTCCTTTTCCTGCGAGGCGAGTGCGGCCGAGATCGCGCTGCACGAGCTTGGCCACAGCGCGTTCGGGCTGGCCGACGAATATGACAGCGCCGGGCAGAGCGCGACCGATGCGCCGATCGAACCCAATGTCAGCGGCACCGCCGACCGCGCGCAGCTCAAATGGGCAAGCCTCGTTGCGCCGGCCACGCCGCTCCCGACGCTCCGGGCCGGCGATCCGATTCCGACCGTGCCGCCCGCCGGCGTCGGCGCCTTCGAAGGGGCGAAATATCACCGCAGCGGCCGCTTCCGCCCCGAATATGATTGCAAGATGCGCACGCTCGGTCAGCCCTTTTGCGCGATATGCCGCCAGCGCATCGCGGCGGTGCTGGCGAGGCATCTGCCTGGTTAGCGAGCGCGTAACTCCTTCAACGGGCTTCGCATGAAGGTTGAGTTACGATAGACTGAAGCGCGCCGGCCCAGCCTCGGCTGGACCGCGCGTCTGTACAGGGGGGCGGCATGCGTAGCACCAACCCGGTTGAGGCAGCGGATTTCCTGAAGCGCATTCGCGCGCGACGTGCTGGCCTCGAAAGCCTCGACACCGGCGCCGCGCCCGATCAGCCGCCCGTCTCCAATTTCGACAGCCTGCCGGACGCGCACAAGTCCGCCGTCGAAGGCGCAGCCGCCAAGCTCGCCCGGCCCGAGACGATGACGCCGCATGAGCGCTTCGCGCTCGAGGCGATCATCATCCCCGATCACCGGCCGGCGATCGCGATCAAGGATGCCGATTATCAGATTACGCATCCGGACTGGCTGCACCTGAACGCGGCGGACATTCACGCGCGCATCACGCCCGCCATTCCGGCGATCGGGCGGCTGGAGCTGCCGAGCCGCACCGACATCCCTTATGGCGGCACCGCTTTCCTGGTCGGCCCCGGCCTTTTGATGACCAACCGGCATGTGGCGGAATTGTTCGTGGATGGCGCCGGCCGCGGCCTCACATTCCGCCCGGGCGCGAGCGCGGCGATGAACTATGTCGAGGAAGCGGAGCGGAAAGTCACCGACCGCTTCGCCGTCACCTCCGTGGTTCTGGTCCATCCCTATTGGGATATGGCGCTGCTGCGCGTCGCCGATGCCGGGCTGACGCCGCTGACGCTCGACACCGACGATCCCGCCCAGCCGGACGAGGATATCGTCGTGATCGGCTATCCCGCCTTCAATCCCGGTCTCGACCGCGCAGTGCAGGATCAGGTGTTTGGCGGTCTGTACAATGTGAAGCGGCTGCAGCCTGGCCGCCGCCTGGCCCGGCGCGAGGTCGACAGTTTCGGCAAGACAGTGAACGCGGCGACGCACGACGCCTCCACGCTGGGCGGCAATTCCGGCTCGGCGGTCGTCTCGACCAAAACCGGGCATGTGATCGCGCTGCATTTCGGCGGCGCCTATCTCGACACCAATTATGCTGTGCCGATGCGCGATCTGGCGCTCGACGCCCAATTGCAGGATGCTGGCCTCGCCTTCGCCGATCCGCGGCCCGTGGTGGAGGACGGGCCGTGGTCGAGCTGGTGGCGCGGGCTGGAGACGGTCGCCAGGCCCATGCCGGTGCCTGTGACGGAGCCAAAGCAGACGACCGTCACGCTGACCGGTGAGACGCTGACTGTCACTGTCACGGTCGAGCTCGGCAAGCCCTCGCAGCCGGCCGAGGCGCCGGCGCTCGAACGGCTGGCCGAGCCCTGGCACGACAGCGACTATTCCGACCGGCGCGGCTATGATCCGCAATTCCTCGGCATCGATTTGCCGCTGCCCGAGGCGTGTGACCCGTCCATTCTCGCCAGGCTCGCGGACGGATCGACGGTCATCCCCTACACCCATTTCTCGCTGGCGATGCACGCGAAGCGGCGGCTGGCGCTATTCACCGCCTCGAACGTCCGCAACGACCGCGCGGCGCGCGAACCGGAACAAGGCGGTGACTATAGGCGCGGCGCGCTGGCCGGCCTGCAGGATGGGGATACCGAGAAATGGTTCACCGACCCCCGGCTGCGCGGTATCGAGCAATTGCCCGACCGTTTCTTCACCAAAGACCGCAAGGCGTTCGACAAAGGCCATCTCGTCCGCCGCGACGATGTCGCCTGGGGCGAAACCTATGCCGAGCTGCGCCAGGCCAATGGCGACACCTATCACGTCACCAATTG
>JAFEEY010000080.1:4468-39621 GCA_018240865.1 Pseudomonadota bacterium
CGATCCGGTGTTCAAGGGCGTCGACGACAAGGGCGGCGTCTCCGTCCGCATCCCGCGCGCCTATTGGAAAGTGATCGCCGCGCCCGACGGCGCCGGGCTCGGCGCCTATGCCTTTGTGCTGGAGCAGAATCTGAGCGGCGTCGCGATGGAGAAGGTGACGTTCGGCGCGCAGTGGCGGCGCTTCATGATCCCGATCAAGGATCTGGAGGATCGGCTGAAGCTGGTCCGCTTTCCCGATGCTTTCCACGATGCCGACCGGTTCGCGACGAGCGCGGGCCGGGCGCTGGCCGATATAGCGAAGGCCTGACATGGCGCTGGGCCCCGCCGATCCGACCGGCCAGCGTTTCGTGGAGGCCGTGCTGTCGGCCTTCAATCTGCCGCAGCTGCAGAGCCTGCTTCGCTACAAAGGCGGCATGATCCTCGAAAATGAGGTCAACACCGCGACCGGTTACAAGAACATCGTCGAGCAGCTTCAGCAGCTGCTTGACCAGAATGGGGACGTGCCCGCCTTCGTCGCGCTCGCCCGCACCGAAAAGCCCGGCAATCCCAAGCTGAAGGCGCTCGCCGACGATCTGGGCGTCGAACCTTCGCCGGGCGCACCCACCGCGCCGCCCGGCGCCACCGCGAAGGATTTCGTCGCGGCGGCCCAGGCGGCGCGGCCGGGCGACACCACGCTCGATGCTCTCGCCACCAGCATGGGAAAACCAGCGACGCCGGTCGACAGTGCGCTGGAGGCTTTGGTTGCCAGGCGATCGCGACTGATCGACTTCGGCCGCTTCCAGCAGCGGCTGGACGAGATCGAGGCGCGCACCTGCCTGATCCGCACGCCCGGCTCGCTCGGCACCGGCTTTCTGGTCGGCCCGGACCGGGTGCTGACCAATTATCATGTGGTCGAAGACCTGATCAAAGGCAGCTACACGTTCGACAAGGTCGTGTGCGAGTTCGATTTCAACAGCGATGCGCGGCAGACCGTCCGCGTCGCGCTCGCCGGTCCACCGCTCGCGTCCGCGCCTTATAGCCAGAGCGATCTGGACGGCACCGGCCAGCCCGGCCCGGGCGAGCTCGATTATGCGCTGCTGCCGCTTGCCTCGCCGGCTGGCGGCACGCGCGGATTCTTCGCGCTCGATCCGGTGCCGCGCCTGCTCGCGCTCAATGATTTCCTGTTCGTCTGCCAGCATGCGAACGGCCAGCAGCTGACGCTGGCGCTCGGCACGATCACCGACTTCCCCGGCAAGGCCGATCGCATCCGCTATGACGTGACCACCGATCATGGTTCGTCCGGATCGGGCGTCTTCACGCCGGAACTGGACCTGATCGGCCTGCACCACGCCGCCGACCCGGCAAGCCAGCCCAAGTACAACCAGGCCGTGCCGATCTGGCTGATCGCGCGCGACGTCGCCGCGAAAGGCGGCGGCGCGTGACGCAGCTGGGCGCCCAGACGATCGCCACGCTGGAGGCGCCGGTCGCGGCCGCGTTCCAGGACGATGAAGGCGATTTCTGGATCGCCTGCGCGAAGCAGGATGCCCAGACCAAGAACAATGTCACCGTCAACGGCACGATGCGGCAGCGTGTCCGGGAGGCGCTCGAATATCTCGACCAGAATGCGCAGGCGGCGCTTTTGCTCGGCGACCTTCTGCTTGCGCGGCCCGGCAATGCGGATCTGCGTCAGGCGGTCGGCCAGGCCTTTCCGGATGCGCTTGCGGCGGTCTCGGACGAACGGTTTGAGCTCGAAAAGCTGATCGTCGCGACCTTGAGCGGCGCGCAGGTCGTCACTCTCCGTGCCAGCCTCGACCGGATCGACGTGCTCCAAGGCGCGGTCGCTGCCTATAAAGCCATGCATGATGCGCTGCATATGCTGCAGCCGCATCTGTCGCTGATGCGCGGCGTTGCCGCTGCCCAGGCTCGCTGGGGCGAGTTTCGCGTCTATCGCGATATCTTCAACCTGCAGCTGGCCGAGATCGACAAGGCGACCGCCCGCCTCGCCGCGCTGGGCCTGGCGCGCGCGGCCGACGTCAAACAGGCCATCGCCGACGCCTTGACCTCGCTGACAACTGCCGTCGATGCGAAGATAGATTATGATGTGCAGGATGCGGTGAGTGCGCTCGCCACCAGCGTCGAGGACGGGCTCAACAGTGTGGATGTGTCAATGCGCGATACCGCGCAGGACGCGACCCAGCCCTTCACGCTGACGCTCCAGCTGTTCGCGCCGCTTGCCGCTTCCGCTTCGGGTACGAAGTTCGGGCCCCTGATCACGTCCTATGTCGCCTTCGCGACCCAGCTTTCGAACGAGCTCGCCCGCGCGATCGACGAACATGGCCGCTGGCAAAGGCTGGACCGCCAGTTCAGCCTGCTCCAGCGGACAGTGGTCGACAATCTGCCGGGTGCGCCAGGCGAGATCGACACGGTGTGGCGGCTGACGTCCAAGGCGATCACGGCGCTCTGCGGCGGCACGCCACCGCCCGGCTGGGCAATCGCGATCAACAATCTGATCCAGCTCGCCACCGCGGACTTGACGCCGCCAGTGACGCCACCGGTCGCCGACGCCGTGCGCGATCGGGTGAGCGACCTGATCTCTTCGGGTCGCGATCGTTTCATGGCGGTCGACCAGTCGCTGCTCGACTGGCTGGAACAATCGGTGACGCAGCGCCCGCAGCTCGTCACTCTGCTGAGAGGAAGCGCATAGGCCATGAGCGAAGCGCCCGCCGCGACCGCGACCCCGGTGACCTTCGAAGCGCTGAGCGCCCGGCATCTGCAATTGCTGGAGGCGCAGGCGGAAGACCGGCTCAACGCGCCCGACATTCTATCCTTCATTGAGGACGCAGCGGCGGCGGGTACGCAGATCGAGTCCGTCAGCGACCGGGATTCGTTGCGCGCGATCCTGAGCTATTGGAGCGGCACGTTGTCGCGGCTGCAGGCCCGGCCGGCGCAGCCCAGCCCTGTCCCGCCGCCGCCTTCGGCGGAAGGCCTCGAACCGGTGGGCGCCGAGGCTCCAGCGGACGAAGCGCCGGCGGGCGCCGCTCCGCCCGATGCGCCACCGGTGCCGCGCCCGGTGTTGGCGACCTTCGATGCAACACAGGCCCCGACGCTCGATGAGAGCGCCAATCCTTTTGTCGGTCTCGCTGCATTCGACATCAACCAGTCCGCCAATTTCTGCGGCCGCGACCGCGCCGTCCAGGATCTGCTCCAGCACGTGATGAATGCGCCTTTGGTGGTGGTGAGCGGCGCGTCGGGCACCGGCAAATCCTCGCTGGTCCGCGCCGGCCTGACCCACGCGCTGGAAATCGGGCCGGGGACCGCCGGCTGGCTCGTGGTTGTGATGACGCCGGGCCGTGATCCGGTCGCGAGCCTGGCCGCGGCGCTGGCGCCCGCGAGCGCTGATCGCGATTCCTGGATCGACCAGGCCCGCGCGCGAATCGAGGCTGATCCGGATGCCGCCGCCCAGTTCGTCGCGGAAAGCGCGGGCACCCGATCTTTCGTCCTCATTGTCGACCAGATGGAGGAGCTGTTCAGCCTGGCCCGGCCCGACGATCGCGACCGGGCCGACAAGGCGTTCGCAGCGATCGCGGCGCTGCCCAACGCCCATCTGGTCGTGACGATCCGCGACGAGTATTTGGAAAGCGAGCGTCGCGCCCCGCTTCTCCATGCGCTCGACGTGCGGGACGCGGACGAATTCCGGGTGCCGCCGCTCGATCTCAGCGAAATCCGCGAGGCGATCCTGACGCCCGCGACTCGCGCCGGCCTGGTGTTTCAGGACGGGGTGGTCGACCGGCTGGTGTCCGATATGGGCACTGATCCCGCCGCGCTGCCGCTGCTCCAATATACGCTGCTGCAACTCTGGAAGCGCCGCCAGGGCAACCGCATCACGATGGAGGTGTATAACGCGGTCGGCGGCCCGGCCACCGCGCTTTCCGACACCGCGCAGGAAATCTATGACGGTTTCGGCAGCGCCCAGGCCCGCGAGAATACCCGTATCATTTTCCAGCAATTGGTCCGGCCGTCGCTGCTGTTCGAATTCGTGCGCGACCGGGTGAGCCGCGCGGAGCTGGAGCGGTTGCTGCCCCCCGCCAGCATCGACACCGTGCTCAAACCCTTTGTCGACGCGGCGCTGATCCGGGTGACGCGCGGTGCCGATCGCAGCGACGACCGGATCGAGATCGTTCACGAGGCACTGATCCGCAATTGGCGGCCGCTGCGCGACTGGGCGCTCGAAGTCCGCGAAAGCGAGCGTGCCATCCTCGCCCTTGACGTGCAGGCGCAGCGCTGGGCCGGTTCCGGCCGCACCCTCGGCCACCTGCTGCTGGGCAAGGCGCTGACCGAAGGCCAGTCGGTTTACGATGCTTATGTAAAACGGGCGCGCGTCGATCCGCTGGTTGAGGCGCGGGTCAAGGATTTTCTCGTCGCCGGCCACCGGGTCCAGCGCAATCTCTGGATCGCGCTCGCCGCCGCGGCGGGCGTTGGCCTTGTCCTGCTCCTCTCCGTTGCCGGCCTGTCGCTCAGCAATTGGAAGCTCGGCAGCGACGTCGCGCTCAACAACAATACCATTGCCGCGCTCTCGAATCAGGCCGGCGTGCTTTCCGAAAAGGCGAGCGCGCTCCAGGGCCTGGCGGACGAAAGCGGCGCCGACGACGATGCCGCGCGGCAATATATCCAGATGCTGCTGAGCCGCGGCACGATCTCAGCCGATGACCTGCCCGCCGCCTTTGCCGACATGACGCCGCGCGCCGCGACCGTTGCTGCCGGCCGCTGGCCGGAGGACTTCCAGAGCAATTTCCTCGGCCTCGGCCAGCGCCTGTCGCCGCCGGATTCGCTGAAAGGCGTGCGCGTGGCCTTGCCCCACATGCGCGCCTTCATCGACGAAGCGCGCGGCTATCCGATCCTTGTCGCCGCGCAGAGCGACCGTTCGCAGCCGGCCTATATGGGCCACGCCCACGCCTTGTTCCGCTGGCCCGATTTCGCGCCGCAATGGGACGAAGCGACGTTGGCAGGCCGCGGCCTTGCGTTGGCGCCGCTGGTCGATCGGCGCGATGTCGCTTGGGGCAAGGCCGGCCGTCAGGCGGCCGAGGCTGTGAACCTGTTGCCTCTACTGTTCCCGCAGCGGCTGCGGGGAGAAGGCAGCGACGCTTTCGCGCGCTGGCCTGCGGTGGGCGATTGGATGCGCTTCAATCACAATCCAGACGCCATCCGCGTGCTTTATCTATCTGGCATCGTGCCGGGGGCGGCGGGGCAGGTCATTCCCGCCAAAGTATGGAAGATCGCGATTTCGGTCGATGCAAACGGCCGGCTCGTAACCGATGCGGCGATGCTGCCGGCGCCGCGCGCCACCGCAGGCGATTTGCCGGGCCGGACCACGGTGAAGGCGATTGCCGAAGCGACCGGCATTGATTTCGGCCAGCTGCTCCAGGCGATCAAGGCGCCGCCCCGGGCCATACCGGCGCCGGTCATCGCCAGCATGGCGCAGGCGACGCCCGCGCTCGCGGCGGCGCCAGCGCGCGTGTTTATCGAGATCAACAATGTCGACAGCGCCGTCACCCAGGCGATCGCCAGCGCGCTCGGCAGCCAGAGTTTCGGTATTCCCCCGGTCCAGACCGTCGATCCGTGCATCGGGCCGCCGGAGCTGCGCTATTATTTCCCGCAGGACGCAGCCGCCGCCGCGCGCGCTGCCGGGATTGCCGGCGCGGCGATCCAGGCGTCGCTGGCGGGCGATCAGATGGTGGTGCTGAAGCGGCTGGACCCCAATCGCTACAAGGCAAAGCCAGGCAATCTGGAGCTGTGGCTGTGCAATCTCACATCCGCGAACGCAAAATGAGGGGAGAGGCATATGTCGTTACGCATCAACAAGCCCAGTATTCTGGAAAGCGTGTCGGGGGGCGGGGGATCTCCCGATGATTGGGGCAGCCGGATCGCCAAGCTGATCCCGGCCGAAGCGCTCGGGCTTTACGGAACAGCCGTGGGTCTGGTGACGACGCCGGACGCGACCGCTCGGACGACCGCGCTGTGGATCATCATCGCCGTCTGCCTGGCGATCACGATCATCATCCGGTACCGCGCGACGCTGGATCCGACGACGAAGAAGCCGCAGACGGTCGCGATCGCCATTTCCGTCATTTCGTTCCTGCTGTGGCTGACCGCGCTCGGCGCGCCGGCCTCGCCGATCGTCCTGCCGGCCGCACTGGCTTTCGCCGGGCCATTGGCGGCGCTGCTTTGGGGCACGTTCGTACCTTATATTTACAAAGGCTGATCCCGCTCGTCATTGCGAGGCGCGAAGCGGCGAAGCAATCCAGCTGTGTCGATGCCGCCTTGGATTGCTTCGCTGCGCTCGCAATGACGGGGCTGCGATTTAGACTGTCCAACTGACCGGGTATGAATCCGGCACCTGGTTGCCCAGTACCACGGGACCGGTCGCTTTCAGCCCGGGCAAGCGGAAAATCTGCCGCGCGATCTCGCTGAACATCGGCTTGGCGATCGGGCGGCCAAGGCATTCGTGAATGCCCAGGCCCAGCGTGAAATTGTCGCCCTGCGAACGGTCCGGATCGAACGTCGCAGGGTTCGAGAAGCTCGCCGGGTCCATCATCGCGCTGTGGGTAACGGCCAACACGGTGGTGTCCGGCCTAACCTCCGCCGCGAAGGAAGTGCCGCCCGCCAGTTCGGTCGGCTTATGGCAGGTGCGGAAGAAATAGGGAAAGGCCGGGCGGAAGCGGAGCGCCTCCATCGCGAAGCCATCGAACGCTTCGGCCGGACCGTTGGTTGCCACCCGCCGCGCCTCGGCCAGCACATCGGGTCGTGCAAGGATTTCCGCGATGATGTTGCAGACCGCGTGCGAGGTCGTCTCGACTGCGCCGATCAGCAGTCCGCCGCTGTTGAACAGCACTTTCTTCAGCCCGAATTGCACGCCGTCGGAGAAACTGATTTTCAGCAGCCGCGAGATCACGTCATTGCGCCCGGCGCCGATCTTGATCAGCGCGCTCCGCTCCAGCACCAGCCGGCCGATATAGAGGGCGAGCCGGATATTGGCTTTCTTGCGCGCGGCGACGATCGCGTCCGGATCGGGCGCGTCGTCGAACGGCTGGTTGTGGAACGCATCCTGCTGGTTCCAGTACGACCATTCGATCAGGTCGCTCGCGCGGTGCTCGTCCAACCCGAAGAATTTCTGCACCAGCGCGACCGGTACCGCGCGGGTCAGTGATTTGGGCAGGTCGATCGTGCCGCCCGCATCGTTCAGAATTTCAGCCGTCCGCTCGCCGACGAACGTCCGCATCTCCGGAATACGCTCGAAATCCAGCACCGATTTCATGATAGACTTGTCCCGCCAGTGATCGGCGGTGTCGTCCTGCGCCATGAAATAGTCGCCCTGCTTGGGCTGGTAGAGATCGACGCCGAAATCGTCGTGGCGGCGCAGGATCAGCAGGCAGTCTGCAGCGCGGAAGGCAAGCGTCAGTTCCGGCAGCGCCAGCACCGGCCGGTCGCGCCGCATCTCTTCGTAGAAAGGCAGCGGTTCGCTGCGCATCAGCTGGCGCACCAGCGGCCAGCGCTCCGCCGGGCCCGCCGCGTCGATCCGCGCCAGATAGCTCATAACGTCTTCAGATAGTTCAGCAGGGCGGTCCGTTGCTCGGGCGTCAGCGTGCCGACGCCATAATCATGGCCCATATTGGAATTGCCGGTCACCGCCGTGTCGAACGTAAAGCTGTTGCCCGGCGCGTTCGCCTGAGTCGAATAGCCGGCCAGCACCGGATCATAGTCGCGCGTGCCCATCCGGAACGTCTTGCTGCGCTGTGCCGGCGGCAGCAGCAGCTCGTACAGGTTCGGGACGGAGCCGTTGTGCAGATAGGGCGCCGTCGCCCAGATGCCGTCCAGCGGTCGCGCCTTGTACGCCATGAAGGGGCTGTTCGCGGCATAGCAGGCCTGCAGGATCAGCGGCCTGGGGTTCGGCACTTCCTCGATCACCACGCGCGGACGGCCGCCGGCGCCGAAGAAAACGCGCGCGGTCTGGGCGATGATCTGGCCCTTCTTGCCGATCATCGCGCCCTTTACGAGGGTCTCCAGCTGCTCGGCGAGCGGCTCCACCGCCCCCATTTTCTCGCCATTGCCGATATAGCCCTTGGGGATGCCCTGCATATTGCCGGTGGCGGAGCGATAGGTGATCGCGTTGCAGGCCATCCACGGGTCGGTCGCATTACGATCGTCGGGCTTCAGCGTGACCATCGTAACCTTGTACGGCTCGCTGCCCGGCTGCGGCGCATGGCAGCTCGCGCATTTCTGGCCGAACAGCGTCTTGCCTTCGTCCAGCTGCTGCTTCTTGGCCTCGGTATCGTCGAGCGCGCCGAATGCCGCCGGCCAGCGTGGCGCTTTCAGATGGGCGAGCTGGGTCTCCAGCCGGATCAGATTGTCCGCCCAGACGCTCGATTTATATCCGCCCAGCCCATTGCCGGGCTTGGTCGCGACATCGCCGAACACGCCGATCACTTCGCCGGTGTTCCGTCCCATCGCGCCGTAATCGAGATAGCGCGACCCGCCGAGCGGCAGCCGCGCATTGGTCACGATCCCGTTCCATTGCAGCCGGTCGTGCCGATAGATGTCCCACAGGAACGGATAGCTGACCGGAGCGTCGGCGGCGTTGACCGACGGGTTGGGGGCGCCGTTGAACAGCGCGACCTTGTTGAAGATATGGCCGAACGCATCCACCCGGCCATAGCCATAGGGCTGCTGCTGGCCGTTCAGCCGTTCGACCTTTTCCTCCCAGGCGATCAGCTTGCCCAGCGCATCGCGGAGCAGGGTGCGATTGGCCTCATTATCGTCCTTCAGCACGGCCTTGGCGAAGCGGTCGAATTTGCCCGCATCGTCGCGCGTGGCCTTCAGTGCCGCGTCCAGATCGACGATGAAGGTCTGGAAATCGAACAGCGACGGGCCGCCGTCGATCCGCATCGCCTGTCCGCGATAATTGAGCTCGGCGGTGTGACAGGCGGAGCAATTGAGGCCGACCCATTGCTCCTTCGGGCCTTGGCCTGCGAACCAGCGCAGCTTGCTGACGGTCAGGTCGCTATCGTCATTGTCGTCGATCGCGAAACCCAGCGGCAGATTGTTCTGCACGCCCGGCAGCAGGCGGTAGCGCGACATATTCGCCATGTCGCCAAAGGGCTCGGTGCTCGTCGGCCGCTCCAGTGCGCGGAACCAGGCGAGCGGCATCAGGCGCGACCCTTGCGTCGCTGCATACCAGCGCGCCTGATCGTCCGGGGACCAGCCCTGCGGCCAGTCGGGCGGCGCGGCCGTCTTGCCGAGTTGGCAGGCGCTCAAAGCCAGCAGAGATGCGGCACCAGCCAAGGCGAAACCGCGCCCGCCGGCCATATTCAGGGTGAGTTTCATCGCACGAGCCCCCCTTCGGAAAGGAGGGTCTCATCCGGCCCCTATCGAGTCAAGCCGAAGGCGCGCGACCCCGCATCGCGTCAGCGCTCCACGCACCGCCGCCGGCTGCCGAAATGTATAGGAAGACGAAGCAGAACAGGATCGCCGCGTCGCCTCCGTTGAGCGCTGGCCAGAAGGTCTTGGTCGCATGGCCGATGAAATAGGCGACCGCCATTTCGCCCGCGCACAGAAAGGCGACGGGCCGCGTAAACAGGCCCAGCGCGAGCAGCGCGCCGCCGACGACTTCGATCCAGGCGGCGGCCATCAGCAGCGTGGGCAGCGGATCGGGGACGCCCGGCTGCGGCGCCGGGAAGTGGAACAGCTTCATCAGCCCATGTTCCATGAACAGCAACGCGGCAATGATACGCAGGACCGACAGCAGACGCGGCGACCAAAGTGCCCAGTTTTGCATGGCTTCCTCCCCGTTTCCGGCAGGCACCGTCCGTCCCGCCGGTGCGCAGCATGCACCGGACGCGCAAACCTATCAAATGCGAAACGAGTTGGCCGCTAGTCGTCCGCGCCGCGATATTTGAGCTCGAGATATTTGCCCTGCGTGGCGAGCTTGTCGAGATCGCCGCTCGCCAGCTGCTCCGTCATCCGCGCCAGCTCGCCTTCGACGACGCGCAGCCCCTCGACCAGCTGCGCGTCGGGGCCTTGCCGGCGCAGCTGCTGCGGCACGCGCTGATAGCCGCGGATCAGCTCGGGCAGCTCCTCGCCGACCAGCCGCCGCACTTCCAGCGCCGCCGGTTCCTTTTCGTCCAGGCCCTGCACGCACGGGGCGAGCCCTTCCAGCCGCACGCCGATCTGGTCGAGCAGGCGATTGGCCGGGGCGGGCAGGGCGGGGCGCTGCGTCTCCAGCCACTGCTCGGTGCGCGATGGGAGCGCCTTGATCGCGATCTGCGGCAGCTCCTCGACCCGCGCTTCCGGCTCGGCGGTGAACAGGACGACGCCGACCCAGGCGAGCATCACCGCCAGCGCCACCGCCATCACGCCGGTGCCGCCGATCGGGCTGATCATGCCCCACACGACCGCGCCGACCAGGATCGCCAAGGTCACGAAGAACATGCGCCGCATCATACGCATCATGCGCTGCTGCCGCCGCTCGCGCCGCCGCCGCGCCGCCGCGCGTCCCTCGGGCGAGACGCGGCGGATCAGCTCTTCGGCTTTGGTGATGATCTGGTCAGGGTCGATCATGATGATCCTCCCTCTCCCCGGCGGGGAGAGGGTCGGGGTGAGGGGGCTCGGCGCTGGCTGGATGAACGCAGAACCCCTCACCCAACCCTCTCCCCGCCGGGGAGAGGGCTATTGAAAGCATGACGGCCATCACCCCAAATCCAGCGCCTGCAGTGGGGAGCTCTGGCCCTGGTCGGCGCCTTCCGCCCGGGCGATATAGCCCTTGGACTTCTCGACCTCGGTGGACAGGGCGTTGACCGTCGTCTTCATCGATTCGAGCGCTTTCAGCTTGAACGTGTCGATCGAATCCATCGTGTCATAGACGTTCTGGAACGCGCGGCTCAGCACTTCCAGCGGGATAGTCGAGGACGCCGCCTGCTCGTGGATCTGGGCGGTCTGCGTCTTCAAGAGCTTGCCGGTCGAATCGATGATGTTGGCGGTCGTCGTGTTGAGCGCCGTCACCTGCTCCAGCACCAATTTCTGGTTGGTCAGCGCCTGCGCGACCGTCACTGCTGTGCGCAGCGCGGAAACGGTGGTGGTCGAGGCGCGGTCGACGCCCTTGATCAGTTCGACATTGTTCTTCTTGACGAGATCGAGCGCCAGATAGCCCTGCACCGTCACCGCCATCTGGGTCAGCAGATCCTGGGTGCGCTGGCGGACATAGAAGAGCGCCGTTTCGCGCACTGCCTTGGCCTTGGCGGGATCGGTCGCGTCCAGCTCGTTGGCCTTGTCCTCAAGCTTGGCGTCCAGCGCCTTGGACATATGGATCATCTGCTCGAGCCGGCCCATCGCCGCCCATAGCTTTTGCCGCTCCACCGTGATCGCGGCATTGTCCATCAGCAGCTCGTCCTTGCCCTTGGCGAGCTTGCCCAGGATCGCGCCGATATGGCCCTGGGCGGAAGTGTAGCTGTCAAAATAATTGCGCAGCTTGTTGCCGAAAATCGGGATGATGCCGAAAATCTTGCGGCGCGTGAACAGGTCGCCTTTGCTGGAAGGATCGAGATCCTCGATCGTGCGGCGCAGCTCGGCAAGGTCGGCACCTACGCCCGACTCCTGATCCATCGCCCGGATCGGCCGGTCGAGGAAGCGATTGCTCTCGCCCGCCGCCGCGCGGATTTCGCGCTGGCCGAGCGCCGTGATCGAATCGACGCGCTTGCCGAACTCCGGCGAATTCACGTCCTGCGCGATCAACTCGTCGACGAAGCTGTCGACGCGCTTCTCCAGCTCGGTCTTCTGTTTTTCTTCAAGCGGGACCAGGCCCGCCGCCTTTTCCGGGGCGACGGTGGGTACGGGATCGGGCGGCGTCAGAACCAGGCCGCTTTCCTCCACCGTGACGGTTTCTGCCATCAAATCATCTCCTGCCCCTTGCGAGCCAAGAGATTAGAGGCGCGGCGCGCCGGTTCAAGCGGCTTTCGCCGCGCGAGCGTGTTTTATCCGGTTAATACGGTGATTCTGCTTAAAGAGCGAAGCTTCCGCCGATCGCCTGATAGGCGACCCAGCCGGACAACAGCAGCGAAAGAGTGAGCGAAAACGCCATCAGGCCCCAGCCGAACAGCGTCACGATGCGGGGATTGGCGCGTTCCGCCCGCTTATTGTTGCTGATGCTGGCGAGAACGAAACTGGCCAGCACGCCATAAGTGAAAGCTGCGAACTCGAACATCTTGCCTTGAATCCCCGGGGCTCTGGAACGCCGTTATGTTGCGGCGCAGCGCACAGCAAGCGGACACCGCGCCGATTTGCGGCGAACAGGGCTTTGGTAAGCGTTCAAGGTTAACATCACGTCAGCGCGCGAGCAGGACGTTCATGCGGGCAACCGCGATTGGCTTGGTCCGATCGTCCTGCCAGGCGATTGCTTCAAGGTTCGCGACCCGTTTGCCCAGCCGCGTCACCCTGCCGACCGCGAACGTCTCCACCTGCCGGCCGCCGCGCATATAGTCGACCGTGACGGTGATCGGCTTGATGCGCGGGCGGTCCGCATCCGCGAACCGAGCATGGAGGGCGGAGAAGGCCGCCATCTCGAGCAAGCCGCCGATCGCGCCGCCGTGCAGGAAGCCCGGCCGCCCCATCACGCCCGTGCTCCACGGCATGGCGAGCACCGGCGCGCCGTCCTCGGTCCCGGCGACCGTCAGGCCCAGCAGATCGGCATAGGGCGGCAGCGTCATAGATCGGTGAACATATAGGTGCCGGCGACATGCGCCACCGGGTCGGCGGGGTCGCCGTCATGCGCCTGGCCGCGCACGAACGCGACATTGCGGGTGATGCGATAGCATTCGCCGCGCCCGATCACCGCTTTGCCCGGCGTGGCGGGGCGCAGATAGTCGACGCGCAGGTCAAGCGTCGCCTGCGGGCGGAATTCGCCCTGCCGGATCCAGATGGAAAGGCTGGTCGCCATGTCCATCATCGCCAGAATAGGGCCCGAGGCGAGCACGCCGCTTTCGGGATCGCCGATCAACTTCTCGTGATAGTCGATCGCCAGCTCGGCCCAGTCCGCGCCATGCCCCACATAGCGCAGGCCGATCAGCCCGCCATGCGCGCGCGCCGCCAAAGTGGAGACGAAGCGATCGGGATCGAAAGGGCCGGGCGCAAGCATTTCGGTGGCGATAGGTTCAATCGCCACCCCATGCAACGTCATGCCAGCGGAGGCTGGCATCTCTGGCGCCGGTATGAGATGCCAGCCTTCACTGGCATGACGGAGGTTGGATTGAGCGAGCGCGTCACGATCGCGATGGATGGCGTCGTCGCCAATGTGCGGCTGAACCGCGCCGACAAACTGAACGCGCTCGATCCGGCAATGTTCGAGGGGATCGAACAGGCACTGGCCGATCTGCGCGCGACGCCCGGCCTGCGCGCGGTGGTGCTGTCGGGCGAAGGTCGCGCCTTTTCCGCCGGACTCGACATGGCGTCGATGGCCTCGGGCGGGGCAAGCGCGGGCAAGACGCTGACCGACCGTACCCATGGCATCGCCAATATCTTCCAGCATGTCGCCTGGGGCTGGCGCGAGCTGCCGGTGCCGGTGATCGCGGCGGTCCACGGCATCGCCTTCGGCGGCGGCTTCCAGATCATGTCTGGCGCGGACATCCGCATCGTGCACCCGGCCGCGCGCCTCTCGATCATGGAAATGAAATGGGGCCTGGTGCCGGACATGGCCGGCATCGCGCTGTGGCGGACGCTAGTGCGCGACGACGTGCTGCGCGAACTCACCTACACCCACCGCGAATTCTCAGGCGAAGAGGCGCTCGCTCACGGCTTCGCCACCCGCCTTTCCGACGATCCCCATGCCGAAGCGATGGCGCTGGCGCGCACGATCGCCGCGAAGAACCCGGACGCCGTGCGCGGCGCGAAACGCCTCTACAACGCCTACAGCGACGACGCCGAACGCCTGCTGATGGCCGAAAGCGTCGAGCAGGCGGCAGTGATCCGCACGCCCAATCAGGTGGAAGCGGTGATGGCGAACATGGAGAAGCGCGCGCCGCGGTTCGTGGATTGAAACACCTCTCCCCGGCGGGGAGAGGTCGAGTCGGCGTGAGCCGACCGGGTGAGGGGAACGGCGTCCTTCCAGCAGGCGCCGAACCCGCTCGCCTGCTGGCGAGTCGCTTCTCCCCAGCGGGAAAGGAGGCCGTAGGAGATGCAAGTTTCGGCGGCGGTTACGGATCGTTCCCATTTAAACCCAAAATCGGCCGCGCCTTACAAAACGCTGTCCTACACGACCAGCGCTGTGCAATCCTCGCCTCGGCTCTTTCAAATCGTCCGTTCCGGTCGCTTGGCGCGTACCCGAAAATGCACATTCGGCATGTGCCGAACGTGCATTTCGTGCCGGATGCGCCGTTCGCTGCCCGAGCCTGATCTCTATGGCCAGTGCGACCTTTCGTGACCTTTCGCCGGTCAACTCGGCGCGCCTATCTGATTCCCACCGTCTTGTGGGTCTGGAGCGACAGCCGCCATTTGGGGTGGGCCATGCAATAGGCGATCGCGGCCTCCGTGTTCTCGGCCAGCGCGGGGCCGTCCATCGGTTGCAGCAGGAAATGGTCGAAGGCGAGGCTCTCGAACCGCTCCGGCATCGCGAGCGGCTGCGGATAGACCAGTTTCAGCTCGTCGCCTGCCGTCACCGCGAGCGGCGCATCGGCCTTGGGGCTGACGCACAGCCAGTCGATGCCCGGCGGCGGCGTGACGGTGCCGTTGGTCTCGACCGCGATTTCGAAGCCGCGCGCATGCAGCGCTTCGGTCAGAGCCGCATCCACCTGCAAGAGCGGCTCGCCGCCGGTCAGCACGACCAGCCGGCGCGCATCGCCGCCGCCCCAATGCGCCGCGATCGCGTCGGCCAGCGCGCCGGCGTCGCGGAATTTGCCGCCGCCCGTGCCGTCGGTGCCGACGAAATCGGTGTCGCAGAAGCTGCAGACCGCTTGTCCCCGGTCCTGCTCCCGGCCTGACCACAAATTGCAGCCGGCGAAGCGGCAGAACACCGCGGCGCGCCCGGCCTGCCGCCCCTCGCCCTGGAGCGTGTAGAAGATTTCCTTGACCGAATAGGCCATGCGGCCCGCCCTATTGCGCCGGGGTGGGGTCCGGCAGCATCGGCGGCGGGCCGGCAGGGGCGCGCGGCGTCAGGATCGCGGCCGTTTCCAGCACGTCCAGCGCGCGCTGGGTGTTGATGTAGCGCCGCGCCGCCGCCATCCAATTCTGGGCGCGGTCGCGGCCCGGCAGGCGCGCGACCTCGACCAGCGCCTTTTCGACCTGCCCGCCTTCCAGCAGACGCTGCGCATGGCGCAGCCGCTCGGTCGGCACCGGCGAAGGCTGGCCGATCTTGCGCACGACGACCAGGCTGGCGAGCTCGCCCCTGAGCGACGGCCACCAGCCCTGATCGGCGGTCGCGGCGGAAAGGCTGGGCGCCAGATCGTCCAGGCCCAATTGCAATTCCTCGACCGTCACGGGCTCGCGCGATGCAGCGATGATCGTCGCTACTGCCTGAGGCTGAGTGGCGCCGAAGCGCTCGCGCAGCTGTCCCTCGATATAGCCGAGGGCCAAGCCGCGATCGATCGCCCGGCGGGCGGCGAAGGCGATCAACAGCCCCTCGGCGCGGGCGGCATTGTCGCCGGCGGCGCTGGCGCGTTCGGAGACGCGGTCGATCCGCGCTTCGATCTCGCCGACCCGCTGGCCGAGCGCGACGGTCGTGCCGGCGTCGATCGCCGCCGCCGAATCGCTGCGTACAAGTGCGAGAGGCTCTGCCGGCGGCGTCTGGGCGGCGCCGGGAACCGGTGCGGGCGCCGTTTTCGCCGGTGCGCCGAGCAGCCAGATCCGCGCCGCGTCCCAGCGCGACACCACCCAGCCCATCAGGACCAGGCCGGCGATGAAGGCGATCAGGCCGATGATCAGCGGCGCCCGGCTGCGGGCCGGCCGCGCGTCATAGCTTGGATAGTCGGTGCTCATCCTGTCCTATCCTTGGCACAGCTGGGCCGCCACCGCCAGCAGCGCTTCGTCGGTCGGGCGCGCGGCGACAGCGGTCGCCGTCCAACCAGTGCCTGCCGCCGCCAGCACGGCCGGGCTGATCGCCGCGATCCGATGCCCGGTTTCCGCGAGCGCGCGGAACCGTCGCGCGGCGCGGGCGGAATGGAGCAGCGCGACCGCGCCGCGCTCCAGCGCCTCGGCAAAGGCAGGTGGCGGATCGCAAGGCTCGGCGGCGTAGATCACGCGAGTCTCGATCCTCAGCTCCGCGGGCTCGAATGCTGTCCGGTCCTCGCCCGCCAGGTGCAGCAGGCTCTTCATACCTTCTGCCGCCGCCTGTTTCACGATCTCGGTCACATCACTTTCGCCTGCCGCCACATCGGTAAAACCGGCGTCGAGAAGCGCTGCACGAGTTGGCGCGCCCACCGCATAGACCGGCAGTGCGCGATCGACCCGCGAATCGATCGCGCGCGCGGCATTGGCGCTGGTAACCAGCAGCGCATCGAACGATGCATCGGGTAGTATCCAGTCCCGCGGTATGATGCGGAAGAGCGGCGCGACGATCGCTTCCAGCCCCATCGCCGCCGCCCGCTTCGCCGTCGCGTCTGCGCCCGGCTGCGGACGGAGGATCAGCAGCGGTCGCGTCATCCGTCGAAATGCGCGCGGATCGCGTCCGGCGCGCGGGCGAGCAGATCGGCGGCGAGGGCGGCGGCCTGGCTTGGTTCTGCAATCAGCGCTTCACCTTCAACGGAGTCGCTTCCGTCCGGCGCCAGCAATTGTGCGCGCAGCAGCATCGCTTCACCTTTCACGACCGCCAGTGCCGCGACCGGCGAATGACAGGTCGCGCCGAGCCGGGCGAGCAGCGCGCGTTCGGCCAGCACGCACCGGCTGGTCGCCGCATTGTCGATCGCGGCGAGCAGGCCGCGCATCTCCGCATCGTCGCGCCGCGCTTCGATCCCGACCGCGCCTTGCGCCGGCGCGGGCAGCATCGTTTCCAGCGGAATCGGCGTTCCGATCTCGGGTCGCCCGAGCCGCTCCAGCCCCGCCGCCGCCAGCAAAGTGGCATCGGCCTCGTTCAGGTCGAGCCGGGCGAGCCGGGTATCGACATTGCCGCGAAACAGCACGACCGACAGGTCCGGCCGCAGCCGCAGCATCTGGGCGCCGCGCCGGGGCGAGCTGGTGCCGATCCGGCCGCCCCTAGGGATCGCCGCGATCGAGTCCGCGCCGATCAGCCGGTCGCGCACGTCGGCGCGGGGCAGCATCGCCGCGATCACGATCTCCTCCGGCCGGATCGTTTCGACATCCTTCATCGAATGGACGGCGAAGTCGATGCGGCCGTCGTTCAGCGCCAGATCGAGCTCCTTGGTCCACACCGCCTTGCCGCCCACTTCGGCGAGCGGGCGATCCTGAATGCGGTCGCCGCTGGTCTTGACCGTAACGATCTCGATCATCGTCCCGGGCCAGCCATGCGCGGCTTCCAGCGCGCGCTTGACCATATGCGCTTGCGTCAGCGCCAGCGGCGACCCGCGCGCGCCGAGGCGGAATGTGCGTTGCATGGCCGGTCCGTTAGCCACACCAGCCCGTTTCGTCATCCCGAACTTGCTTCGGGATAAACGACACGCAGCGCGACGTTCGCAACTTGATCTCGCCCAGAAGGAACATCGTCCCGCTTGTCCCGAAACAAGTTCGGGATGACGTGAGGGCGCAGGCGTGTATGACCGCAAACCATGTTGATCCTCGGCATCGAATCGAGCTGTGACGAGACTGCGGCCGCGCTGGTGACGGGCGAGCGGGAAATCCTCGCGCACCGCCTCGCAGGGCAGGAAGCCGAGCACAAACCCTATGGCGGCGTGGTGCCCGAGATCGCGGCGCGGGCGCATGTCGAGGCGCTGGCGCCTCTGGTCGAGGCCGCGCTCGCCGATGCCGGCAAGACGCTCGCCGACGTCGATGTGATCGCCGCCACCGCCGGCCCGGGGCTGATCGGCGGCGTCATGGTCGGGCTGGTGACCGCCAAGGCGCTGGCGATGGCGGCGGACAAGCCGCTGGTGGCGGTCAATCATCTGGAAGGCCATGCGTTGAGCCCGCGTCTGGCCGCGCCCGATCTTGCCTTTCCCTATCTGCTGCTGCTTGTCTCCGGCGGGCATTGCCAATTGCTGCTGGTCGAAGGCGTCGGCCATTACCGGCGGCTCGCGACCACGATCGACGATGCCGCAGGCGAGGCGTTCGACAAGACGGCGAAAATGCTCGGGCTCGGCTTTCCCGGCGGCCCGGCGGTGGAGCGCGCGGCGACGGATGGAGACCCGAAAGCGGTGCCGCTGCCGCGTCCGCTGGTCGGCACCGCCGATCCGCATTTCTCCTTCGCCGGCCTCAAAGGCGCGGTCGGCCGCGCGCACGACGCCGGGCGCTGGAGCGCCGAGGATATCGCTGCTTCGTTCCAGCAGGCAGTGGTCGATTGCCTGATCGACCGCACTCGCTGTGCCATCGAGTCCGTTCGTCTCGAGCGAAGTCGAGATACGCCCCTCGACTTCACTCGGGACGAACGGAGAGAGATTACGGCCCTGGTGGTCGCCGGCGGCGTCGCGGCCAATGGCGCGATCCGGGGCGCGCTGCAGGCGCTCGCCGCCGAGCATGGCTTGCCGTTCGTCGCGCCGCCGTTCTGGCTGTGCACGGACAATGCCGCGATGATCGCCTGGGCGGGTGCGGAGCGTTTCGCGGCTGGCCTGACCGATCCGCTCGACACGCCGGCGCGGGCGCGGTGGCCGCTCGATCCGCATGCGGCGCCGGCGCGCGGCGCAGGCGTGAAGGCATGACGATCGGCGTCATCGGCGGCGGCGCCTGGGGCACGGCGCTGGCACAGGTCGCGGCGGGCAGCGGCGACGTGCTGCTCTGGGCGCGCGAGGCCGAGGCGGTCGCCGCGATCAATGAGGCTCACGAAAACAGCCTGTTCCTGCCCGGTGTGCCGCTCTCGCCCGCGGTCCGCGCGACAACCGCGCTCGCCGGCCTCCGGGAATGCGACATGCTGCTGGTCGTCACGCCCGCTCAGCATCTGCGCGCGATCCTCGCCGATTTCGGCGAGACCCGGATGCCGCTGATCCTGTGTGCCAAGGGGATCGAGGCGGGCAGCCTGAAGCTGATGTCGGAAGTCGCGGCCGATGTGCAGCCCCTGGCCTCGATCGCTGTGCTTTCCGGCCCGACCTTCGCGCACGAAGTCGCCGCAGGCCTGCCCGCCGCCGTCACGCTGGCCTGTGAGAATGAGAGCCTGGCGCGGTCGCTGGCGGAACGGCTCGCCCGGCCTTTCTTCCGGCCCTATCTGTCCAGCGATGTGATCGGCGCGGAGATCGGCGGCGCGGTCAAGAATGTGCTCGCGATCGCCTGCGGCGTGGTCGAAGGGCGCGGGCTTGGCCAGAATGCCCGCGCGGCGCTGATCAGCCGGGGCTTCGCCGAAATGACGCGCTTCGGCCTTGCCAAGGGCGCGCGGCCGGAGACGCTGGCCGGCCTGTCGGGGCTCGGCGATCTGGTGCTGACCTGCTCCTCGACCAGCTCGCGCAATTTCTCGCTTGGCAAAGGGATCGGCGAAGGCCGCGCCGCCGCCGACTTGCTCGCCGATCGCCGCAGCGTGGCCGAAGGCGCCTTCACCGCGCCGGTGCTGCAGCAGGCAGCGCGCGAAGCAGGTGTCGACATGCCGGTGGTGGACGCCGTCTGCGCGCTGCTGGAAGGCGAAGCGAAGGTCGAGGATGTGATCGGTGGCCTGCTTTCGCGGCCGATCCGGGCGGAGCATTAACGCTTCACCCGTCACCCCGGCGAAGGCCGGGGCCCAGAACCTTCCAGAACAAGCGCGGCAGCGCTTCGCACTGCCAATTTCTTTAATCGGGCTGGGCCCCGGCCTTCGCCGGGGTGACGAACAGCGGTCAGAAATCGACCGCGATGCCTTTCAGTGTCCACTCGCCATAGCGGGTGGGGTCAAGGCCCAGCGGATCGTCCTCGCGCCTGACCGGTTCCGGCTGCGGCACCGGCGTGTTTTTACTGAGATGCTTGGGCGGCTTCACATGCGCCGGGCGCTGGCCCATTGGAACGCTCCTTGTTTCAAGGCCCAGATGAGGGCAGGGACGGCGGCGCGCAACCATGAAACCCGATAAAACCTCCGCCGGCGCCGAAAGCCGCCGCGCCGCCTTGCGGCTGCTGGACGCGGTGCTGCGCCGCGGCCTGCCGCTCGAAGCCGCGTTGGACGCCGCCACGCGCGATCTCGCCCGCCCGGACGATCGCGGCCTCGCTCACGCGATCGCGGCGGAGACGTTGCGGCGCTTGCCCGACCTGGACGCGCTGATCGATTCGGCGACGCAGCAGCGGCTGGCGCCCGACGCAAAGGCCCGGTTCGCGCTTCGCATCGCGCTCGTGCAGGCGCTGGCGCTCGGTACGCCGCCGCACGCCGCGATCTCGACGGTGCTGCCTTTGGTCGATGGCGGGCCGCGCCGGCTGGTGCACGGCGTGTTCGGCGCGCTGATGCGCCGCAAAGTCGTGCTCCCGACGCTGCCGGCCCTGCCGCGTGGCGTCGAGCAGCGCTGGCTGGAGGCATGGGGCCGCGACATGATCGACGCCGCCCGCGCCGCGATGGCCGCGCCGCCGCCGCTCGATCTGAGCTTCGCCGATGCAGGCGTGGCCGCGCGGTTCGAGGGCGAGCATCTGGCGGCGCGCCACGCCCGCATACCCGCGCACAACCGCGTCGCCGAGCTTCCAGGCTTCGCGGACGGCGAATTTTGGGTGCAGGATCTGGCCGCCTCGATCCCGGCGCGGCTGCTCGGACCGGGCGAAGGGCGGCATGTGCTGGACCTCTGCGCCGCGCCCGGCGGTAAGACACTGCAACTGGCGTCGGCAGGCTGGCGCGTGACGGCGGTGGACAGTTCGGCCCCGCGGCTGGAGCGGCTGTGGGAGAATCTGGCGCGCACCCGGCTTCCGGCCGAAATTGTTGAGGCGGACGTGATGCAATGGAGCCCGCCCGCTCCCGTCGATGCGATCCTGCTCGACGCGCCGTGCAGCGCGACCGGCATTTTCCGCCGTCATCCGGACGTGCTCCACCGGGTAAGGTCGAAGGTCATCGCCGAAATGGCCGGGCTTCAGCGCGCGATGCTGGCCCGTGCTGCGGACTGGCTGAAGCCGGGCGGGACGCTCGTCTTTTCGACCTGCTCGCTGGAGCAGGCGGAGGGCGAAGCGCATCTCGCCGATCTTCCCTCCAGTCTGGTTCTGGAAGCCGTAGCGCAAGAGGAACTACCGGAGGGGGCCGTGCCGCACCCGAACGGTCATGTCCGCACGCTGCCGACGATGCTCGCGGACAAGGGTGGGCTGGACGGATTCTTCATCGCGCGGTTCAGGCGAATCTAGGCCTCGCTCACCGGCTTGGCTGAGCTTGCCGAAGCCTTCCCTTTCTTTCGACCTCAGCGATTCAAGAAGAAGGGAAGCCTTCGACAAGCTCAGGCAAGCCGGATTAAGGTGATTGGCCGCTCCTCGGATACCAGGTTTTGTGGATAAGCCGAAACCCGCCCTTCAAACGCGCGCTGTGAGTCACTAGGGCTTGTGTCCGTGCAACAGCCGGTCCGCATCGCCCCTTCGATCCTGAGCGCCGATTTCGCGCGGCTGGGGGAGGAGATTCGCGCCGTCGACGCGGCGGGCGCCGACTGGATCCACGTCGATGTGATGGACGGGCATTTCGTGCCCAACATCACGATCGGGCCGATGGTGGTGAAGGCCCTGCGCCCCCACACCGCCAAGCCGTTCGACGTGCATTTGATGATCTCCCCGATCGACCAATATCTGGAGGCGTTCGCGGAAGCGGGGGCCGACACGATCACTGTGCATCCCGAGGCCGGGCCGCATCTCCACCGCACGATCCAGCGCATCAAGAGTCTCGGCAAGCGCGCGGGCGTGTCGCTCAATCCGGCGACGCCCGCCAAGATGCTCGACTATGTGCTGGAAGAGATCGACCTGGTGCTGGTGATGAGCGTCAATCCCGGTTTCGGCGGACAGAGCTTCATCGAAAGCCAGCTCCGCAAGATTGAAGCGATCAGGAAGCAGATCGACAAGCTCGGCAAGGCCATCGACCTTGAGGTGGACGGCGGTATCGACGTCAACACCGCCCCGCGCGCGATCGCGGCCGGGGCGGACGCGCTGGTCGCCGGCACCGCGACTTTCAGGGGCGGGCCATCCGCCTACGCCGCCAACATCAGGGCCTTGAGGGGTTGATGGGCAAGCATGAGCCGATCGACCCCGGTGCCGACGGCATCGAACAGGGCAGGCGGCTCATCCGGGTCGATAATGATCGCGGCCTGTCGCTGACCCAGAAGCTGGCGGAGAGCCTGCAGCGTCTTGCCTGGCGCACGCCGCTGCATTCGCTGCGGCTGCGCGGGCGTTTCCCGCTGAAGCTGCTGGCGGTGCCCGACGATCCGATCGTCGGCGACCTCAAGGCGGGGCAGGCGCTGCTGCAGGGCGTGATCAGTTGGCGGGGCGAAAAGATCGCGATCCGCGAGCTCGATTTCGCCAATCTCCAGGCCTCGCCCGGCCTCGCCGAATATCTGCACAGCTTCGCCTGGTTGCGCGACCTTTCGACCGCCGGCACGCGCCAGCAGGGCGCCCCGGTCGCCGAAGCAATCGTCAGCCGCTGGCTGAAGGCGCATGCGGAAAAAGTGGGTGGCATCGCCTGGCGCGCCGATCTCTGGGGTAAGCGCATTCTCTATTGGGCCGCGCACGCGCCATTGATCCTGTCCAGCCGCGATCTCGTCTATCGTTCGGCGGTGCTGAACATGTTGGCGCGCGGCGCCCGGCATCTCGATCGCGCCGCCGACAAGGCGCCGGAGGGGCTCGGCAAGATCGCCGCCTGGTCCGGACTGGTCGCGGCGGGGCTGTTGATCCCGGCCGGCGGGCCGCGCCGGGCCTTTGCCGAAAACGGCCTTACTCGTGCGCTGGGCCACGCCTTTGGAGACGATGGCGGTCTGATCTGCCGCTCTCCCGCCGCGCTGCTGGAAGCGATCGGCCTGCTGAGCCTGCTCCGCGCCTCCTACGACGCCCGGCGCGAAGCGTCGCTGGAGGCACTCGACGAAACGCTGGCGCGCGCGGTGCCCGCCTTGCTCGGCGTCTGTCACGGCGATGGCGGGCTGACGAGCTGGCAGGGCGGTTTGCCTTTCGATCTCGGCAAGGTCGCGCCGGTGATCGACGCCTCGCGGGTGCGCGCGCGCCCGCTGCGCCAGGCGCGCGGCTGGGGCTATCAGCGGCTCGCGGGCGGCTCGACGGTGGTTTCGGTGGACGCTGCGCCGCCGCCGGTCTCGCGTGCGGCGAGTGGCGGCTGTGCGTCCACTCTCGCTTTCGAAATGTCCGATGGGCTCCACCGTTTGGTCGTGAACTGCGGCGGTGCGCGCAATGGCGGCGCCCTGCTTCCCATGCAACTCGCCGAGGCGCTCAGGACCACTGCCGCTCATTCGACGCTGATCGTGGCCGACGCCAATTCCACCGCGGTGCATGCGGATGGCAGCCTGGGCCGCGGCGTGACCGAAGTGGAAGTGGATCGGCAGGAATTGGAATCGGGCAGCCGCCTGGAAGCCAGTCATGACGGCTATGCGCGGCGCTACGGCCTTCTCCATCGCCGCCAGCTGTCGTTGAGCGCCGATGGCCGCCAGCTCGCCGGCGAAGACATGCTGCTTCCCGCCGGCCGCCGCAAGCGCGCCGCGCCGTTCGCGGTCCGGTTCCATCTCGCCCCCCAAGTCGAGGTGACGCTCACCGCCGACAATCAGGGCGCGTTGCTCCGCGTCGATGGCGGGCCGCTCTGGCAGTTCCGCTGCAAGGGCGGGGCGCTCGCGGTCGAGGAAAGCCTGTGGGTCGATGGCGCCGGCCGCCCGCGCGAGACGCAGCAGCTCGTCGTCTCGGGCCAGTCGCAGCCCGGCGGCGCCAGCGTCTCCTGGCTGTTCAAGCGGGCGGGCTGAACCCAACCCCGACTTGGCTGAGCCTGTCGAAGCCCCTTCCTTTCTGTTCCCCAGTTGAAGAAAGAAGAAGGGAGGGCTTCGACAAGCTCAGCCAAGCCGGTATGGGGGCCGCGCCGAATCCCTGAGGACCAAATGACCGACATCACCATCCGCCGCGCGCTGCTTTCCGTTTCCGACAAGACCGGCCTCGCCGAACTCGGCAAGGCGCTTGCCGCGAAGGGCGTGGAGCTGGTTTCGACTGGCGGTACGGCGAAGGCCTTGCGCGAAGCGGGTCTCACGGTACGCGACATTTCCGACCTGACCGGCTTTCCGGAAATGATGGACGGGCGGGTGAAGACGCTGCACCCGATCGTGCATGGCGGGTTGCTGGGCGTGCGCGACAATCCCGAGCATGCCGCCGCGATGGAGGCGCACGGGATCGGCGCGATCGATCTGGTCGTGGTCAATCTCTACCCCTTTGCGCAAACCGTCGCGAAAGGTGCGGGACGCGACGAGATTATCGAGAATATCGATATCGGCGGCCCGTCGATGGTCCGCTCGGCCGCCAAGAATCACGGCTTCGTCGCGATCGTCACCGATCCCGCCGATTATGACGTCGTGGCGAAAGGCACGACGACGCTCCACGAGCGCAAGCGGCTCGCCGCCAAAGCATTCGCGCTGACCGCGCAATATGATGCGATGATCTCCTCCTGGTTCGCCTTTGCCGATCAGGGCACGATGTTCCCGACAAGCCTGTCGGTGCCGCTGAAACTGGGTCAGGAGCTTCGCTATGGCGAGAATCCGCACCAGAAGGCGGCGCTGTATCTGCCGTCCGGCCCTTCAGCGCGCGGGATCGCGCACGCGGAACAGCTTCAGGGCAAGGAACTCAGCTACAATAATTTCAACGACGCCGACGCAGCGCTGGAACTGGTGTCCGAATTCCGCGACGGCCCGCCCACGGTAGTGATCGTCAAGCACGCCAATCCGTGTGGCGTCGCGAGCGGGGAGACATTGCTGGAGGCGTACCAAGCGGCCTTCGCCTGCGACACGGTGTCCGCGTTCGGCGGCATCATCGCGTGCAACCGCCCGCTCGACGGACCCACAGCGGAGGCGATTTCCGGGATTTTCACCGAAGTCGTGGTCGCACCTGATGCGGACGAAGCCGCGCGCGCCATCTTTGCGAAAAAGAAGAATCTGCGCCTGCTATTGAGCGGCGCGCTGTCCGATCCAAAGCGGCCGGGGCTGATGCTGAAGTCGATCGCGGGCGGCATGCTCGTCCAGTCGCGCGACAATGGCGCGATCGGCGAGCTGACCGTCGTCACCAAGCGCCAGCCGACCGAGCAGGAGCTGGCCGATTGCCGCTTTGCCTGGACGGTCGCCAAGCATGTGAAGTCGAACGCGATCGTCTATGCCAAAGGCGGCGCCACCGCCGGGATCGGCGCCGGCCAGATGAATCGGCTCGAATCCGCGCGCATCGCCGCCTGGAAAGCGAAGGATGCGGCGGAAAAGGCCGGCTGGGCGGAGCCGCGCACGATTGGCTCCGCTGTCGCGTCGGACGCTTTCTTCCCGTTCGCCGACGGCCTGCTCGCCGCAGTCGAGGCGGGCGCCACGGCCGTGATCCAGCCGGGCGGCTCGATCCGTGACGAAGAAGTGATCGCGGCGGCCGACGAGGCGGGGCTGGCGATGGTCTTCACCGGCATCCGCCACTTCCGGCATTGAGCGACGCGCCTCGACTTCGCTCGGCACGAGCGGGTTTGGGCGCTTAAGAAAACGCGCTCGTCCCGAGCGAAGTCGAGGGGCGTGGGGGGCTACCGCGCCTGCGCGGCAGGTTCCCCGCTCTTCTTGCGGAACAGCACCCGGTCTTCCCGGGTGAACCCCTTCATCCAGATCACCGCGCCATAGCTGAGCAGGATCGCCGGCAGGCCGACGATCAGCTCCAGCCATTCCGGCACCTGGGTGGCGATCCAGCCAACCACCGTGCCCGCCGCGACCGCCCAGACCAGCGCCCAGCGCCAGGGCGAAACCGGCGCGTCGAGCAGCTTTGACAGCAGCCGAGCCTTCATCACGGCGGCGAAGCCCAGCGCGAGCGGCAGCGCGATCGCCGGGCCGACCGCCTGCACGTTCACCGGCAGACCAGCGGCGCGGAAAGTGAGGATCAGCGCGAAGCTCAGCGCGATCTGGATCGCGATCGTCGCGAGCGAGATCATCAGGTTCCGGTGCCGCGCGACATAGACCAGCGCGGATTCGGAGACGACCGCCGTCGCCGCCACCACTTCCGCAATCATCAGGAAAGCGAGCGCGCCGGTGCCGCTGACGAATTGCGGGCCGGCCAGCCCCATCACTGCTTCGCCGGGAATGGACAGCGCGAGCGCGATGCCGGCCTGAGCGGCGATGATCCAGAAGCCGACCTGCCGTACCTGCGCCGCCACTGCCGCCTTGTCGCCCTCGGCGAGACTTTGGGTGATGACGGGGCCGAGAATCGGGTCGAAGCTGGTCTTGAGCTTTTGCGGCAGGGTCGCGATCTGCTGCGCGACCCAATAGATGCCGACGATCGACGGTGAGAAGAACAGGCCGATGATCGCGCGGTCGACATTGCGCGTCGCCCATTCGATCGCGTCGGCGGCGGCGAGCGGCGCGTTCCTCCGCGCGAGCGTGAACAAAGCGACGGGACGCGGTGACCAGCCGCGCGGCCAGCCATAGCTTCTCACCAACGGCACGATCGAGGCGATCAACGCGGCGATCAGCGACAGCACATAGGAGAGGATCAGGCCGTCCCGCGTCGAGTAGAAATAGAGCGCGCCAGCCGCGATGCTGATCGTCCAGGGCTCGATCACCGCCCGCGCGCGCACCGTCGCTGCGACGTTATGACGATAAGCGAGCGCCGCCAGCGACACGTCCGACCAGGCCAGCGCGACAATGACGAGCGGCAGCAGCCGATCGAGTCCGTTCAGCCCGCTGTTCGGGAACATCAATTGCGGCACCGCCATCAGGATCGCCACGGCGATGGCCGAGGCGAAACCGGCGACCAGCAAGCCATCCCACACCACGCAGACATGCGGACGATCCTCGGCCGCCGAAAGCTGCTGGGCGAGCCCGCGTTTCAGCCCCAGCGTGGCGAGTTGCGCGGCGAATTCGATAACGAGGATCGCATAGGCGAACCGCCCCAGTGCATCCGGCCCGTAAAGGCGGCCGGCGATGAACAGGAAGGGGATGCGTGCCGCCAGCCGCAGCACGAACCCGAACATGTTCGTCCGCCCGCCTTTCGCAAGCTCCGCGATATCGCTGTTGGCTGCCCCCGCTTCGGTCATAGCCCGCCTAGCACCCGCCTACGCCCGTCCGCCCCGCTCGGGACGAGCGAGCCAATGGCCGTTGGTATTAATGCGCTTCACCCCAGCTCGGGCCATAGCCGATCTCGACGCCCAGCGGGACGGTGAGGCGGACAGCTGGTTCGGCGGCATTGGCCATGACGTCTCGGATCACAGCGCTCGCTGCCTCCACATCGCCCTCAGGCAATTCGAACACCAGTTCGTCATGCACCTGGAGGAGCATACGCACATTAGGCAGCCCGGCCGCCGCCAGCGCCGGGCCCATCCGTGCCATCGCGCGTTTGATAATGTCGGCGCTGGTGCCCTGGATCGGGGCGTTGATCGCCGCGCGCTCGGCACCCTGGCGTTCGTGCATCACCTTGGACTTGATGCGGGGGAAATGGGTCTTCCGCCCGAACAGGGTCTGGGTATAGCCGCGCTCGCGCACTTCGGTCAGCGTCTCGGCGATATAGCGGTTGATGCCGGGGAAGCGTTCGAAATAGCGGTCGATCATCACCTGGGCTTCATCGGCCGTCACGTCGAGCCGCCCGGCCAGCCCCCAGCGGGAAATGCCGTAAAGAATCGCGAAGTTGATCGTCTTGGCGCGCCCGCGCGTGTCGCGATTGACCTCGCCGAACAGTTCCTGCGCGGTCAGATTATGAATGTCATCGCCGTTCGCGAATGCCGTTTTCAGCGCCGGCACGTCCGCCATGTGGGCGGCGAGGCGCAGCTCAATCTGCGAATAGTCGGCGGCGAGCAGGACATGGCCCGGCTCCGCGACGAACGCATCACGCAGCTGGCGGCCGACTTCGGTGCGGATCGGGATGTTCTGCAGATTGGGGTCGGTCGATGAAAGCCGCCCGGTCTGCGCGCCGGTCAGCGAATAGCTGGTATGGACGCGGCCGGTCTGCGGATTGATCTGCTCCTGCAGCGCATCGGTATAGGTCGATTTGAGCTTGGCGATCTCGCGCCATTCCAGCACCCGCGCGGCAATCTCGGCGCCGGGCGAATCCCTGTCGGCGGCGATGCGGCTGAGCTCGTTGACGTCAGTCGAATAGACGCCGGACTTGCCCTTGCGGCCGCCCTTGATGCCCATCCGCTCGAACAGCACGTCGCCCAATTGCTTGGGGCTGCCGATCGTGAACGGGCCGCCGGCGAGGCCGTGGATGACCGTCTCCAGCTCCGCCATCTGCTGGGCGAATTCGGTTGAAAGCTGGCCCAGCCGGTCGCGATCGACCTTGATGCCTTCGCGCTCCATGCCGGCGATCACGGCGGCGAGCGGCCGGTCGACCATTTCATAGACGCGGGTGCCGCCCTCGGCCGAAAGCCGCGGCTTGAACCGCCGCCACAGCCGCAGCGTCACGTCGGCGTCCTCGGCGGCGTAGCGTGTGGCGGCTTTCAGGTCGATCTCATGGAAGCCGAGCTGCTTTTTCCCCGTCCCGACGACGTCCTTATAGGCAATGCAGCTGTGTGACAGGTGCGTCGCGGCGAGCTCGTCCATGCCGTGCCCATGCAGGCCGGCATCGAGGTCGAAGCTCATCACGATCGTATCGTCATAGGGCGTGACGGAAATGCCGCAGCGCGCCAGCACGATCAGGTCGTATTTGAGGTTGTGGCCGATCTTCAGGACCGCGGGATCCTCGAACAGCGCCTTGAACCGTTCGAGCGCGGCCGCACGATCGACCTGCTCGGGTTTCTCGGCGAACATGTCGCTGCCGCCATGGCCGATCGGCACATAGCAGGCGCGGTTGGGGGCGAGCGCCATGCTGACGCCGACCAGATCGCACAGCATCGGATCTTTGCCCGTCGTCTCGGTATCAATAGCGACGAAGCCCTGGTGCCGGGCTTCGGCGATCCAACGGTCCAGTGTCTCGAGATCCGTGACGGTCTCATAGGCGTCATGCTCGCAGGGCGGGTCTTCCTCGAACACGATCGAGGTGGGAGCCGGCACCGGCGCGTCGGCCGCGCTCGCTTCGCCGCCCAGCTTCGCCAGCAGCGACTTGAAACCATGATGCTCCAGGAACGCGCGGAGCGGCGCGTCGGGAATGCCCTGCAGCTCGAACTCTTCCAGCGGCTGCGGCAGAGGCACGTCGCAGGCCAGTTCGACCAGCTTGCGCGAAAGCCTCGCCTTTTCGGCATGTTCGATAAGGTTGTCGCGCAGCTTGCCGGGCTTCATCGACGGCGCCGCGGCCAGCACCCCCTCGACATCGCCGTGCTCCAGGATCAGTTTGGCCGCCGTCTTGGGTCCGACGCCGGGCACGCCGGGCACATTGTCGACACTGTCGCCCATCAGCGCGAGCACTTCGCCGAGCTTTTCCGGGCCGACGCCGAATTTCTCGACCACCGCTTCCGGGCCCATCCGGCGGTCCTTCATCGTGTCGAGCATGTCGATGCCGGGCTCGGTCAGAAGCTGCATCAGATCCTTGTCGGAACTGATGATCGTGACCTGCCAGCCCTGCGCCAGCGCCGCCTTGGCATAGGACGCAATCAGGTCGTCCGCTTCCCAGCCTTCCTCCTCGATGCAGGGCAGCGAGAAGGCGCGGGTCGCGTCGCGGATCATCGGGAATTGCGGGACGAGATCCTCGGGCGCGGGCGGGCGGTGCGCTTTGTACTGGTCGAACATCTCGTTGCGGAACGTATGCTCGGACTTGTCGAGCACGACCGCGAGATGGGTCGGGCCGTCCGCCTGATGCAACTCGTTGGCGAGCTTCCAAAGCATCGTCGTATAGCCATAGACGGCGCCGGCCGGCTCGCCATGCTTGTTGGTGAGCTTCGGCAGCACGTGATAGGCGCGGAAGATATAGCCGGACCCGTCGACGAGATAGAGATGAGGCATGGCGGTGGGATAGCGGGGCGAAGCGCGCGACGCCAGCGGGACGAACGGCACCCCTCATTGCCGGCTTGGCTGAGCCTGTCGAAGCCCTTCCTTTCTTTTCTGAGTTTCCGGAAGAAGAAGGGAGGCCTTCGACAGGCTCAGGCAAGCCGGCAATTATGTTGAGGGCCCAGCTTACCCCTCGATGCTGATGCCCAGCTTGGCGTTGACCAGCCCGCCGTCGACGGTGACGGTATCGCCCACCACATAGTCGCCGGCGCGGCTGGCGAGATAGACCGCCGTCGCCGCCATGTCCTCCGGCACGCCGATCCGTCCGGACGGGATCGCTTTCGCCACCTCCGCGCCATGATCGCGCGCCGCCTTGTTCATGTCGCTGGCGAAGGCGCCGGGCGCGATCGAAGTGACGATGATCCGGTCCTCGATCAGGCGCGCGGCCATCCGCTTGGTCAGGTAGATCAGGCCCGATTTGGAGGCGTGATAGCTGTACGTCTCCCACGGGTTCAGCCGCTGGCCGTCGATCGAGGTGATGTTGATGACCTTGGCCGGTTGGCCTGAGGCAGCGCCCGCCTTCAGCATGCCATGCAACGCCTGGGTCAGGAAGAAGGGCGATTTGAGATTGAGGTCTATGACCTTGTCCCAGCCTTTTTCCGGGAATTGCTCGAACTGCTCGCCCCAGGCCGCGCCGGCATTGTTGACCAGGATGTCGAGCTTGTCCTCATGCTCGGCGAGCTGGGCGGCGAGCGCCTTGCAGCCGGCCACAGTCGAGACGTCCTGCGGCAAAGCGACACAGTTCGGCCCCAGCGCCTCGGCGGTGCGGAAGCAATCCTCGGCCTTGCGCGAGCTGATATAGACCTTGGCCCCTTGAGCGATGAAGCCTTCGGCGATCCATTTGCCGATGTTGCGCGAGCCGCCGGTGACCAGCGCGATGCGGCCGTCCAGCCGGAACAGTGAAGCGATATCCATTGCGGCCTCTCCCTGCCATGATCTGGCGCTCTGTTTCGACGCTCGATCCGCCGCCCGCAAGCCTCCAGTAACCGTGCGCGCATGCCGTAGCGTCTTTGACGCGCTTTGCGTGCTGCCTATGCTCGCCCGAAAGACAAAGGAGAGGCGGATGCGATTCAGCGGCAAGGTCGCGGTCGTGACGGGGGCTGCGTCGGGCATCGGCCGGGCGACGGCGCTGCGGCTGGCCGGGGAAGGCGCGACGGTCGTTATCGGCGATGTCGATATCGAAGGCGGCCAGGCCCTTGCCGATACATCGAACGGCCGCATTCGCTTTGTCCGTACCGATGTGACGCAGGAAGCCGATATCATCGGCTTGCTCGACGCGGCGAAGGCGCTTGGCGGGCCGGATATCCTGTTCAACAATGCAGGCGCCGGCGGCCAGCGCGGCGGGATCGACGAGATCGACGCCGCCGGCTGGGACCGGACGATGGACTTGCTGCTCCGTTCGGTCGCGCTCGGCATCCGTCACGCCGCGCCTTTGATGGCGGCGAAGGGCGGCGGCGCGATCGTCAACACCGCCTCGATCGCGGCGCTGGCGGCCGGAGCCGCGCCGACCGCCTATTCGGTCGCCAAGGCCGGCGTGCTGCACATGACGAAGATGGCCGCGGCCGATCTCGCCAAACATAATATCCGGGTGAACGCGGTGCTGCCCGGGTTCATCACCACCAACATCTTCACCTCCAGCATCGGCCTGGAAGGCGCCGCGCGCGATCAGGCCAACGCGATGATCGGCCAGATGGCTGAGCACGCTCAGCCGGTGCGGCGTCCGGGCCGGCCCGAGGATATCGCGGCGGCGGTCGCGTTTCTGGCGAGCGAAGATGCAGCCTTCATCACCGGCACTTCACTGCTGGTAGATGGCGGCCTGTCGGTCGGCCCGCGCCAGAGCTGGGATCCCCAGACGCCTGGCATGTTCGAAATGCTGCAGGCGCTGGCGCCGGCCGCGTGACGCAAGCCCGCGTCCCGCTCGCCACCAAACTCGCCTATGGGGTCGGCGCGGTCGCCTACGGCATCAAGGACAATGGCTTTTCGGTCTTTCTGCTGCTGTTCTACAATCAGGTCGTCGGGCTGCCTGCAGACCAGGTCGGCTTCGCAATTCTGATTGCGTTGATCGTCGATGGGTTGATCGACCCGATCGTCGGCGTCCTCAGTGATCGCACGAACACGCGCTGGGGCCGCCGCCATCCCTGGCTCTACGGATCCGTCCTGCCGATTTTTGCTGCCTGGATCCTGCTATGGAATCCGCCGGTCGCAAGCCATTCGGTGCAATTCCTCTGGCTGCTCGTGGTAGCGATCGCGGTGCGGTTCGCACTGTCGACCAATGAAGTCCCCTCGATCGCACTCGTGCCGGAGATGACGCGCGACTATCACGAGCGCACTTCGATCCTGCGCTACCGCTATCTGTTCGGCTGGGGCGGAGGGCTGGCGATGCTGGTGCTTGCTTATGGTGTGCTGCTGGCGCCCGAGGGCAACCGTTCGGCGATCCTGGCGGCCGATGGCTATCATCGATACGGCCTGGCCGGAGCATTGATCATGGGCGTAACCGTGCTGCTCTCGGCGCTGGGCACGCACCGGCGCTATGCAAAGCCGCCCGTGGCTCCGCCGCCGCGTCACGGCCTGATGGAGACGCTCGTCAATATGCGGTCGACCTTGTCCAACCGTGCCTTTCTGATCCTGATGGCCGCAACCTTGTTCGCTTTCGCCAATCAGGGGATTGCCTTCGCGATTTCCAACTATGTGCTCACTTATGTCTGGCTGTTTTCGAAGGCTGAGTTCTTCGGCTATTCGATAGCGCTGTTCGCGGGTGTGGTCGGCGCCTTCTTCGGCGTTACCGGACTGAATGCGCGCATCGGCAAGCGAGCGACGGCTGCGACCTGCGTGTGTGCCAGCGCGGCGCTGGGCACGCTGCCTTACTGGCTTCGGCTGGCAGGCGTGGATGTGCCGCACGGCCCTTTCCTCCTGCTGGTTGGCGTCTCGACCGGGTTGGGCGTAGCCGTAATGATCAGCGCGGGATCGATGGTCGCCGATGTGGTTGAGGCGTCGCAGGCGGAAACCGGACGGCGCGAGGAAGGGCTATTCGCCGCCGGCTATTTCTTCATGCAGAAGAGCGTCACCGGGTTTGGCATTTTCCTGACAGGCGTGATGTTGTCGCTCGTCGGATTCCCCGCCAACGCCGTGCCCGGGCGAGTCGATCCGGCGATCCTCGACCGGCTGACGCTCAGCTTCTCAATGCTGACTGTCGTGTTCGCGGCGGCGGGCGCGGCGATCTTCATGCGATTCCCGTTCGGGCGCGAAGAACATGAAGCGCGACTTGCCAAGCTTGCCGTAGCGGAAGCGGGCCGCCCCTTGGAAAATGGCGGGAATGCGTGATTTTTAGGGCTGGAAACGGCGTCGAGTCGCGGCTTAGACGCGGCTGAAACAAAGCGGAGAGCGACATGGATTTCGACCTGACGGAACGTCAGACCTATTGGCGGGATCGCGTCCGCGACTTCATCGAGCAGCATGTCCGCCCGCGCGATCACGACTATCACGACCAGCAGAAACAGGGCGATCGCTGGAAAGTGCTGCCGGTCATCGAAGAGGAAAAGGTGCGCGCCAAGGCGGCGGGCATCTGGAACCTGTTCATGCCGCCCGGTTCCGGCCGCCCGCATGTGGATGATAGCTTCGAGTTCGAAGGGCCGGGTCTCACCAACCTCGAATATGCGTTGTGCGCCGAGGAAATGGGGCGGATCGGCTGGGCCTCGGAAGTGTTCAATTGCTCCGCGCCCGATACCGGCAACATGGAAGTCTTCCATCGTTACGGGACGCGCGAACAGAAGGAACAATGGCTGCGGCCGCTGATGAACGGCGAGATCCGCTCCGCCTTCCTGATGACCGAGCCGGCAGTCGCTTCGTCGGACGCGACCAATATCGAGACGCGGATCGACCGCGACGGCGATCATTATGTGCTGAACGGCCGCAAATGGTGGTCGTCGGGCGCAGGCGATCCGCGCTGTAAGATCGCGATCGTGATGGGCAAGACCGATTTCGAGGCGCAGCGCCACGCCCAGCAATCGATGATCCTGATGCCGCTGGACGCGCCGGGCGTGACGATTCTGCGGCACTTGCCTGTGTTCGGCTATGACGATGCGCCGCACGGCCATATGGAAATCGAGCTGAAGGACGTGCGCGTGCCGGCCGAGAACATGCTGCTGGGCGAAGGGCGCGGGTTCGAGATCGCACAGGGGCGGCTCGGGCCTGGCCGCATCCACCATTGCATGCGCACCATCGGCGCGGCGGAGGAAGCGCTCGCCAAGATGACCAAACGGCTCTTGTCGCGCGTCGCGTTCGGCAAAGTGATCGCGGAGCACAGCGTCTGGGAACAGCGCGTCGCCGAAGCGCGCATCGACATCGAGATGACGCGCCTGCTTTGCCTGAAGGCCGCCGACATGATGGACAAGGCCGGCAACAAGGCGGCGCAGGCGGAAATCGCGATGATCAAGGTCGCGGCGCCGCGCATGGCGCTCCGCATCATCGACAATGCGATCCAGGCCTGGGGCGCGGCCGGAGTCTCCGAGGATCCGGGCCTCGCCAAAATGTATGCGGGCATCCGCACGCTGCGGCTCGCCGATGGGCCGGATGAAGTGCACAACCGCTCGATCGCGCGGCTGGAATTCGGCAAATATGGCGGGCGGGACGCGATCGCGGCGGCGCGCGCGAAGGCGGCGCGATGATTTTTGTTCGTCATTCCCGCGAAAGCGGGAACCCAGCCTCGCTGATCTTTGACAACTGCCCACTGGGTCCCCGCTTTCGCGGGGATGACGAGGTGAAAGCATGAAAGCCGCGATTCTAACCCAAGCCAAAACGCCGCTGACCGTCGAAGACGTCGTCGTCTCGAAACCCGGTCCGCACGAAGTGCTGATCCGCACCGTCGCCTGCGGCGTGTGCCGGTCGGACCTGCATTTCGTCGACGGCGCCTATCCGCATGCGATGCCCTGCATTCCGGGGCACGAAGCGGCCGGGATCGTCGAGCAGGTCGGCTCGGAAGTCACGACAGTCCGGCCGGGCGATGCGGTCGTCACCTGCCTC
>JAFEEY010000081.1:0-1882 GCA_018240865.1 Pseudomonadota bacterium
CGCCGGTGATGTCGCGGGTCTTGGCGGCTTCGCGGCTTACGCGGGCGACGACGTCGCCGGCCTGCACCGTCTGGCCGTCCTCGACCGAGAGCATCGCGCCCGGCGCCAGCATGTAGCGGGCCGCCTCGCCCGAGCCTTCGTCAAGCAGAGTGATGCGCGGACGCAGATCCTCCTTCGACTTGGAGGTGGCGCGATATTCGATCACGACGCGCTGGGCGATGCCGGTCGCTTCGTCGGTCTGTTCGACGAGCGTCTTGCCCTCGATCAGATCCTGGAACTTAACGACACCCGCCTTTTCGGTGATGATCGGCATGGTGAACGGATCCCATTCCGCGATCCGGTCGCCCTTCGACACGATATGGCCGTCCGCCACCAGCAGATGCGCGCCGTAGGGAATACGATGCGTCGCTCGTTCGCGGCCATCCATGTCCAGGATCGCGATCTCGCCGTTGCGTGCCAAGGCAATGCGGCGGCCGCGGCTGTCTTCGATCACCGGCAGGTCGCGGAACTCGATCGTGCCGTCGCTGACCGCTTCGAGGTTCGACTGCTCGTTGAGCTGGGCGGCGCCGCCGATGTGGAAGGTGCGCATCGTCAGCTGGGTGCCCGGCTCGCCGATCGACTGCGCCGCGATGACGCCGACCGCTTCGCCGATATTGACCGGCGTACCGCGGGCAAGGTCACGCCCGTAGCAGGCTGCGCAGACGCCGCCCTTCGATTCGCAGATCAGCGGCGAACGGATACGGACGGACTGGATGCCGATCTCCTCGATCCGCGCGACCATCGCTTCGTCCAGCAGCGTGCCTTCCGAAACCAGAGTCTCGCCGGTTTTTGAATCGACGATGTCCTCGGCGGTCGTGCGGCCGAGCACGCGCTCGCCCAGCGACGCGATGGTCGCGCCGCCCTGCACGATCGCCTTCATCTCCAGTGCGCGCTCGGTGCCGCAATCCTCTTCGACGACCACGCAATCCTGGCTGACGTCGACGAGGCGGCGGGTCAGGTAACCCGAGTTGGCGGTCTTCAATGCCGTATCCGCGAGGCCCTTGCGGGCACCGTGGGTGGAGTTGAAATATTCAAGGACGGTCAGGCCTTCCTTGAAGTTCGAGATGATCGGCGTTTCGATGATCTCGCCCGACGGTTTGGCCATCAGGCCGCGCATGCCGGCGAGCTGTTTCATCTGGGCCTGCGAGCCGCGGGCACCGGAGTGCGCCATCATGTAAATGGAGTTGATCGGAGCGAGCCGGCCATTCTCCAGCTTCGGCTGCGCCTTGATCTCGTCCATCATCGCGTTCGCGACCTGGTCGCCGCAGCGGCTCCAGGCGTCGATCACCTTGTTGTACTTTTCCTGCTGGGTGATCAGGCCGTCCTGATATTGCTGCTCGTAATCCTTCACCTGCTCGCGGGTGTCGTTGACCAGCTTCTCCTTCGAATCCGGGATGATCATGTCATCCTTGCCGAAGCTGATGCCCGCCTTGAAAGCGTGACGGAAGCCGAGCGCCATGATCGCGTCGGCGAACAGCACCGTCTCCTTCTGGCCGGTGTGGCGATAGACGGTGTCGATGACGTCGCCGATCTCCTTCTTGGTGAGGAGGCGGTTGACGGTCTCGAACGGCACTTTGTGCGACTTGGGCAGCGTCTCGCCCAGCAGCATGCGGCCGGGCGTGGTTTCGTAGCGCTTCAGGTAGGTGTTGCCGTCCTCGTCCGTCTGCGGGACGCGGCTGATCACCTTCGAGTGGAGCGTGACCGCGCCGCTGTCGAGCGCCTGGTGCACTTCGGCCATGTCGGAGAGGAGCATGCCCTCGCCCGGCTCGCCTTCGCGCTCCATCGACAGATAATAGAGGCCCAGCACCATGTCCTGCGAGGGCACGATGATCGGCTTGCCGTT
>JAFEEY010000081.1:2066-2216 GCA_018240865.1 Pseudomonadota bacterium
ACTTCGTCCAGGATGTCCCAGACTTCCTTGCGCTCCTTCTCGACCCACTTCTTCGCCTGCTTGAGAGTCATCGACAGACCCTTGGCGTCGAGGCGCGCGTAGATGAACGGCTTGAACAGCTCCAAAGCCATCTTCTTCGGCAGGCCGCAC
>JAFEEY010000081.1:2271-14506 GCA_018240865.1 Pseudomonadota bacterium
GCCGAGCAGGTTCTGACGGAAGCGGCCCTGCTTGCCTTTCAGCATATCGGACAGCGACTTCAGCGGACGCTTGTTGGCGCCGGTGATGGTGCGGCCACGGCGGCCGTTATCGAACAGCGCGTCGACCGCTTCCTGCAGCATGCGCTTTTCGTTGCGGACGATGATGTCCGGCGCGCGCAGCTCCATCAGCCGCTTCAGGCGGTTGTTCCGGTTGATCACGCGGCGATAGAGGTCGTTCAGGTCCGACGTCGCGAAGCGGCCGCCGTCCAGCGGCACCAGCGGACGCAGTTCGGGCGGAATGACCGGAACGACGTTCAGGATCATCCATTCCGGGCGGTTGCCGGATTCCAGGAAGCTCTCGACAACTTTCAGCCGCTTGATGATCTTCTTGGGCTTCAGCTCGGACTTGGTGACGGCCAGCTCTTCCAGCAGCGCCTTGCGCTCGCCTTCGAGATCGAGGCTTTCGAGCATGATGCGCACGGCTTCGGCGCCGATGCCGGCGGAGAAGGCGTCCTCGCCATATTCGTCCTGCGCGGCGAGCAGCTCATCCTCGGTCAGCAGCTGGTAGCGTTCAAGCGGGGTCAGGCCCGGCTCGATCACCACATAGGCTTCGAAATAGAGGATGCGCTCCAGCTGCTTCAGCTGCATGTCGAGCAGCAGGCCGATGCGCGACGGCAGCGACTTCAGGAACCAGATGTGCGCGACCGGCGCGGCCAGCTCGATATGGCCCATCCGCTCGCGCCGGACCTTCGAGACGGTGACCTCGACGCCGCACTTTTCGCAGACAATGCCCTTATATTTCATGCGCTTGTACTTGCCGCACAAGCATTCGTAATCCTTGATCGGGCCGAAGATGCGCGCGCAGAACAGGCCGTCACGTTCCGGCTTGAACGTGCGGTAGTTGATCGTTTCCGGCTTCTTGATCTCGCCGAACGACCAGGAGCGGATGCGCTCGGGCGAAGCGATCCCGATCTGGATCTGGTCGAACGTCTCCGGCTTTGCGAGCGGATTGGCGAAGGGGGTCATCTCGTTCATAAAACTTCTTTCACTCCTAAGCCCCTCTCCCGTTTCCGGGAGAGGGAGGGGCCCAAGCCGTCAGGCTTGGGAGGGTGAGGGTCTGAAGCGCGGGAGAGTGCCCTCACCCTGGCGCTTCGCGCCCGTCCCTCTCCCGTAAGCGGGAGAGGGGCTATTTACTCCGCGGCCTGAGCCAGCTCTTCGCCGTCCTCGTCGTCGCCATGCGACGCGAGTTCGACGTTGAGGCCCAGCGAGCGCATTTCCTTGACGAGCACGTTGAAGCTCTCCGGAATGCCGGCCTCGAACGTGTCGTCGCCCTTGACGATCGCCTCGTAGACCTTGGTGCGGCCGACCACGTCGTCGGACTTCACCGTCAGCATTTCCTGGAGCGTGTAGGCGGCGCCATAGGCCTGGAGCGCCCACACTTCCATCTCGCCGAAGCGCTGGCCGCCGAACTGCGCCTTACCGCCCAACGGCTGCTGGGTGACGAGGCTGTACGGCCCGATTGAACGCGCGTGGATCTTGTCGTCGACCAGGTGGTGAAGCTTCAGCATATAGATGATGCCCACGGTCACCTTGCGGTCGAACGCCTCGCCGGTGCGGCCGTCATACAGAGTCGACTGGCCCGAAGTATCGAGCCCGGCGAGCGACAGCATATCGGACACGTCCGCTTCGCGCGCGCCGTCGAACACCGGTGTGCCCATCGGGATGCCGGTCTTCATATTCTGCGCCAGCTCGACGATCTGGGCGCCGTCGCGGGCGTCGATCTCCGCAGCGTAATGGTCGCCATAGATTTCGAGCAGCCGGTCCTTGACGGCTTCCGGCATCGCGCCCGCCTTCGCATCGGGATTGGCTTCGCGCCATTCCTCCAGCGACCGCGCCACTTCCATGCCGAGGTTGCGCGCAGCCCAGCCGAGATGCGTCTCGAAAATCTGGCCCACGTTCATGCGGCTCGGCACGCCCAGCGGATTGAGCACGATATCGACATGCGTGCCGTCTTCGAGGAACGGCATGTCCTCGATCGGCAGGATGCGGCTGATCACGCCCTTGTTGCCGTGACGGCCGGCCATCTTGTCGCCCGGCTGCAGTTTCCGCTTCACCGCGACGAAGACCTTGACCATCTTCAAGACGCCCGGCGGCAGCTCGTCGCCCCGCTCCAACTTCTCGCGCCGATCCTCGAACTTTTCGTTGATCAGCTTGACGGCCTCGTCATACTGGCCCTTCACGGCTTCCAGATCGGCCTGCACCTTGTCGTCGGCGACGGCGAACTTCCACCATTCATGCTTTTCGACCGACTCCAGCAGATCGGCGTCGATCTCGGAGCCCTTCTTGACGCCCTTGGGCGCGGCGGTCGCGACCTGGCCCACCAGCATTTCGCGCAACCGGCTCCAGGTGGCGCGGTTGAGGATGCCGCGCTCGTCGTCCGAGTCCTTCTTCAGGCGCTCGATTTCCTCGCGCTCGATCGCCATCGCGCGCTCGTCCTTGTCGATGCCGTGGCGGTTGAACACGCGCACATCGACGATCGTGCCGGACACGCCCGGCGGCAGGCGCAGCGACGTATCGCGCACGTCCGACGCCTTCTCGCCGAAGATGGCGCGGAGGAGCTTTTCTTCCGGCGTCATCGGGCTTTCGCCCTTCGGCGTGATCTTGCCGACCAGGATGTCGCCCGGCTCGACCTCGGCGCCGATATAGACGATGCCCGCCTCGTCGAGGTTGCGCAGCGCTTCCTCGCCGACGTTCGGGATGTCGCGGGTGATGTCCTCCGGCCCAAGCTTGGTGTCGCGGGCCATCACCTCGAACTCGTCGATATGGATCGACGTGAACACGTCGTCCTTCACGATGCGTTCGGAAATGAGGATCGAGTCCTCATAATTATAGCCGTTCCAAGGCATGAATGCGACGAGCGCGTTGCGGCCCAGCGCCAGCTCGCCGAACTCGGTCGAGGGACCATCGGCGATGATGTCGCCAGCGGCGACCACGTCGCCCACCTTCACCAGCGGACGCTGGTTGATGCAGGTCGACTGGTTCGAACGCTCGAACTTCATCAGCCGGTAGATGTCGACGCCGGACTTGCCGGCCTCGACTTCGCCGGTCGCGCGGACGACGATGCGGGTCGCGTCGACCTGGTCGACGATGCCCGAACGCTTGGCGGCGATCGCCGCGCCCGAATCGCGCGCGACGGTCTCTTCCATGCCGGTGCCAACGAACGGCGCCTCGGCCTGGACCAGCGGCACTGCCTGGCGCTGCATGTTCGACCCCATCAGCGCGCGGTTGGCGTCGTCATTCTCGAGGAACGGAATGAGCGAGGCCGCGACGGAGACGAGCTGCTTGGGGCTCACGTCCATCAGCGTGATCTGGTCGGGCAGTGCCATCAGGAACTCGCCCGCCTGACGCGACGAGACCAGCTCCTCGGTGAAGCGGCCTTCCGCGTCGAGCTCGGCCGAGGCCTGCGCGATCGTGTGCTTGGCCTCTTCCATCGCCGACAGATAGACGACCTCGTTGGTCACCTTGCCGTCGACGATCTTGCGGTACGGCGTCTCGATAAAGCCATATTTGTTGACGCGGCTGAACGAGGCCAGCGAGTTGATCAGGCCGATGTTCGGGCCTTCCGGCGTCTCGATCGGGCAGATGCGGCCATAATGGGTCGGATGGACGTCGCGGACCTCAAACCCGGCCCGTTCGCGAGTCAAACCGCCCGGCCCGAGCGCCGAGACGCGACGCTTGTGCGTCACTTCGGAGAGCGGGTTGGTCTGGTCCATGAACTGAGACAGCTGCGACGAGCCGAAGAATTCGCGCACCGCGGCGACCGCGGGCTTCGCGTTGATCAGGTCGTTCGGCATGACGGTCGAGACATCGACCGACGACATGCGCTCCTTCACGGCGCGCTCCATGCGGAGCAGGCCGACGCGATACTGGTTCTCCAGCAGCTCGCCGACCGAGCGGACGCGGCGGTTGCCGAGATTGTCGATATCGTCGATCTCGCCCTTGCCGTCTTTGAGGTTCACAAGCTCCTTGACGACCGCGAGGATATCCTCGGTGCGCAGCGTCGTGATCGTGTCCTCGGCATCGAGGCCGAGACGCATGTTGAGCTTCACGCGGCCGACGGCCGAGAGATCGTAGCGCTCCGGATCGAAGAACAGACCGGCGAACAGCGCCTCCGCCGTCTCGCGCGTCGGCGGCTCGCCAGGGCGCATGACGCGGTAGATGTCGCTGAGCGCCTGATCGCGATCCTCGGCCTTGTCGGCCTTCAGTGTGTTGCGGATCCAGGGGCCGGTGTTGACATGATCGATATCGAGCAGCTCGACACGGTCGAGGCCCGCCTTGTCCAGCTTTTCCAGATTCTCGGCCGAAACCTCGTCGCCCGCTTCGATATAGATCTCGCCGGTCGATTCGTTGATCAGGTCGAGCGCCGAATAACGGCCATAGATTTCCTCGGTCGGGATCAGCAGCATCGCCAGCCCGTCCTTGGCAGCCTTGTTGGCAGCGCGCGGCGTGACCTTCTGGCCGGCCGGGAACACGACTTCGCCGGTGTCCGCGTTCACCACATCGAACATCGGCTTCTGGCCGCGCCAATTCTCGGTGACGAACGGTACTTTCCAGCCGCCTTCGCCCCGCACCCAGGTGACGGTGTTATAGAATTGGTGGAGGATTTCCTCGCCGTTCAGGCCGAGCGCGAGCAGCAGCGAAGTGACCGGCAGCTTGCGCTTGCGGTCGATGCGGACGTTGACGATGTCCTTGGCGTCGAACTCGAAATCGAGCCACGAACCCCGATACGGGATCACGCGCGCAGCGAAGAGATATTTGCCGCTGGCGTGAGTCTTGCCGCGGTCATGATCGAACAGCACGCCCGGCGAACGATGCATCTGCGAGACGATGACGCGCTCGGTGCCGTTGATGAAGAAGGTGCCGTTCTCGGTCATGAGCGGCATGTCGCCCATGTAGACGTCCTGCTCCTTGATATCGAGGACCGAGCGGGATTCCGTATCGGGATCCACCTCGAACACGATCAGGCGCAGGGTGACGCGCATCGGCGCGGCATAAGTGATGCCGCGCTGGCGGCATTCCTCGACGTCGAACTTCGGCGGCTCCAGCTCGTAATGCACGAAATCCAGCTCGGCCGTGCCGGCGAAGTCGCGGATCGGGAAGACACTGCGCAGCGTCTTTTCCAGGCCGGAGACATAGCCGATCGAGGGGTCGGAGCGCAGAAACTGCTCGTAGCTTTCGCGCTGGACCTCGATGAGGTTCGGCATCTGCACCACTTCGTGGATGTTGCCGAAGACCTTGCGGATGCGCTTGGACGCGCGGCCAGCCGGAGCCGGAACTGCCTTAGTCGCCATGGGGGTTTATGAGCCTCGCCGTTGAAATCCGGACGCAGTCGGGACACGAAAAGCCGCGTGCTCTCACCAAGAGAACCGCAGCTCCAAGCGTCCCGGGCAACCGACAGTCTTCCATTCGTTCGGCACGCCGCGCCATTGCATGCCATGTCCCGAAAACTGTGGTGAAGCGCGCCATATAGGAAGCGTGCAGGATTCTGTCAAAGGGCACTTCGCCGAATTCGTGCCGCTCAAATTAGGAAGCAAGTGCACGCCTGGGCGACGATCCGGCACCTTTGGTCGCAAGCGTTGCGACCGGGTGAGCGATATGTCCGTTGCGTCGAGTCTATGAAACATAATCACATCGCTCGCCGGGTCGCGCTCGGTCTGCTTCTGGCAGGAGCCGCGACTCCCCTGGCCGCGCAGGAGACGCAGCCTGTCACCCCGCCTGCGGTCACGCCGCCGGCCGCAGCCACGCCAGCCCCGGCTCCGGCCGAGGCGGCGACGCCAGCGCCCGCGCCGGCTGCATCGCCGACGATCCAGTTCGCGCCGCAGTCGCCGGTCGTGCAGCAGCAATTGCCCCCGCCTCCGCCCGCCGATTCTGTGCACGAAGCAGCGCCGGCGCGAAGCGCGGCGCGGACCGTCACGCGCCAGACGAGCAACCGCGCGGCCGTGGCCCAGCGTGCCACGCCTGTCGCCGCGGTCGCCGCGTCTCCGGTCCCCGCGCCCTCGCCTGCTGCAACGCCGGCGCCGGAGCCCGTCGCTGCGGCGCCTGCGCCCGCCCCTGCGGATACCGTGACTCCGCCTGCCGCCACGGACCAGGCCGCGCCGACCACGGCGTCGACAAGCTCTTCAGACGGCCTGCTGATGTGGGCGCCGATCCTGCTCGGCGGCCTGATCATTCTCGGCCTGATCGGCTATCTGGTTGCGGCCCGCCGCCGCCGGGCCGAGGCAGCCGTGTATGACGAACCCTATTACGCGCCGGTCGAAGAAGCGCCTGCCGCCGCTTATGTGGAGTCCGCCGCTGCCGCGCCGGTGGCCGAGGAAACGAGCCGTCCCTGGATCGACGTTGGCCTGCGCCCGATTCGTGCCGGGGCCACTGATGACGGCGCTCAGGTCGAGCTGGAGCTGACCGTCAGCAACTCCGGCAACCAGCCAGCCCGCGACGTGCGCGTGTCCACCTGGATGCTCGCCGATGCCCGCAGCTCCGACAATGAGCAGGCGTTGATCCAGGCCCGCGACCATGCGCAGACCGCCGCCTTCGATCTGGCGCCGGGCGCCGATCGCAGCGTCGACACCACGCTCGGCCTGCCGCGCGCCGCCGTCAACGGCAGCTTCCGCCCGTTGGTCGTGGCCGAAGCCCGCTATCCGCTGCCCGACGGCACCGAAGGCCGCATCGCCGCCACTTTCGAAGTCGGCCAAGGCGACGATGTCGCGCCGATCGCCACCGACGGCATGCACGAGGATGTCGGCGCCCGCCTGCACGAAGTGCTCGAACGCAGCTGAGGGGCAACACGGAGAGGATGCAGGAAGGGCGGCCCGAAAGGGCCGCCCTCAATTTAGCCCCTCTCCCCTTGCGGGAGAGAGAGGGCCCGCCGCGAAGCGGTGGGAGGGTGAGGGGGAAACAGTTTTCCCCTCACCCCGCTCGCGCTGGCGCGCGAGTCGCCCTCTCCCCTCGAGGGGAGAGGGGCCAAGTCACAGCACGTACTTCGACAAATCCGTGTTCCGTGCGATGTCGTTGAGCTGCGCTTCGACATAAGCTCTGTCGATGACGAGCTTCTCGCCGGCACGGTCCTCGGCGTCGAAGCTGACCTGCTCCAGCAGCTTCTCCATCACTGTCTGCAGCCGGCGCGCGCCGATATTTTCGACCTGGCCGTTCACTTCGGCGGCGATGCGGGCGACGGCGGCGATGCCGTCGTCAGTGAAGTCGATCTCGACGCCCTCGGTCGCGATCAGCGCCTTGTATTGCTGGGGCAGGCTCGCCTTGGTGTCGCTGAGGATGCGGACGAAATCCGCTTCGCTCAGCGCCTTCAGCTCGACGCGGATCGGCAGGCGGCCTTGCAGCTCCGGCAGCAGATCGCTGGGCTTCGCGACATGGAACGCGCCGGACGCGATGAACAGGATATGGTCCGTCTTCATCGGGCCGTATTTGGTGGCGACCGTCGTGCCTTCGATCAGCGGCAGCAGATCGCGCTGCACGCCTTCGCGGCTGACCGATCCGCCGCGCACATCGCTGACCGCGATCTTGTCGATCTCGTCGAGGAAGACGATGCCGTTCGCTTCCGCATCGGCGAGCGCCTGACGGCTGACTTCGTCCTGGTCGAGGCGCCTGTCGGCCTCTTCCTCCAGCAATTTGTCCCAGGCGGCGCGGACATTGATCTTGCGCTTTTTCAGCTGTCCGCCGCCCATTGCTTTGGACATGATGTCGGAGAGGTTGATCATGCCGACCTGGCCGCCCATGCCCGGCAGCTCGAACGGCATGTTCGGCTGGGCGGCAAGTTCCAGCTCGACTTCCTTGTCATCCAGCACGCCTTCCTCGAAGCGCTGGCGGAAAGCGGCGCGGGTCGCCTCGCTGGAGCCCTTGCCGGTGAGGGCGTCCAGCAGCCGGTCCATCGCCGCGGCCCTGGCCTTGTCGATGACGGCGGCGCGGCGGCGCTCCTTCTCCAGCCGGATCGCTTCCTCGACCAGGTCGCGAGCGATCTGCTCGACGTCGCGGCCGACATAGCCGACCTCGGTGAATTTGGTCGCCTCGACCTTCACGAACGGCGCGTCGGCGAGCTTGGCCAGGCGACGGCTAATCTCGGTCTTGCCGCAGCCGGTCGGGCCGATCATCAGGATGTTCTTAGGCGTCACTTCGTCGCGCAGATCGGGCGAGAGCTTCTGCCGGCGCCAGCGATTGCGCAGCGCGACCGCGACCGCGCGCTTCGCCTCGGTCTGACCGATGATATGCTCGTCGAGCGCCGCGACAATGGCTTTCGGGGTGAGATTGTCGTTCATGTTCGCTTTCTTTCGTCATGCCAGCGACGGCTGGCATCTCATGCGCCAGAGACCCCAGCCTTTGCTGGGGTGACGGTCAGGTGGTCGAATCGAGGCTTTCGATCGTGAGCTGGTCGTTGGTGTAGACGCAGATGTCCGCGGCGACCGCCATCGCCTTGCGGGCGAGCGTCTCGGCATCCTGCTCATAGTCGGCGAGCGCGCGGGCAGCGGCCAGCGCGTAGTTGCCGCCGGAGCCGATCGCGGCGATGCCGCCCAGCGGCTCGAGCACGTCGCCATTGCCGGTGAGGACAAGAGTCACCTCCTTGTCGGCGACGATCATCAGCGCTTCCAGATTGCGCAGATATTTGTCCGTCCGCCAGTCCTTGGCGAGCTCGACCGCCGCGCGCAGCAGCTGGCCGTGGTGCTGTTCAAGCTTGCGCTCCAGCCGCTCGAACAAGGTGAAGGCGTCGGCGGTGGCGCCGGCGAAGCCGCCGATGACCGAGCCGTCGCCCAGCTTCCTGACCTTCTTTGCATTGGGTTTCATGACAGTCTGGCCCATCGAGACCTGGCCGTCGCCGATGATGACCACCTTGCCGCCTTTGCGGACCGAAAGGATGGTGGTGCCGTGCCACTGGGGCAGGCTATGTTCATTCCCGCTCATGGCGCGCGATATGGGAGGGCGGTTGCGCCGCTGCAACGGAGGGCGCATGCTCGCTTGCATCAAAGGCCAATAGGGGATGGACCTCATGAGCTCTGAACTGCCGCCGGCGGCCAGCTCTTCGCTTGTCGATCGGGTGAAGAATATTCTCCTTAACCCGAAAGAAGAATGGGCGCGGATCGATGCCGAGCCGGCAACCGTGGCCAGCATTTTCAAATCCTGGGTCGTTCCGCTCGCCGCGATCGGCCCCATCTGCGTGTTTCTGGGGCAGATGCTGTTCGGATACAGCGCGTTCGGCATCACCTATCGCCCGTCGTTCGGCTTCGCGCTGTCGGGCGCGCTCACGGCCTATATCGGGGCGCTGATCGGCGTGTTCGTGATGATGCAGGTCTTCAACGCGCTCGCACCCAATTTCGGCGGCCAGAAGAATGACGTGCAGGCGATGAAAGTCGCCGCCTATAGCTGCACCGCCGTCTGGGTTGCCGGAGTCCTTGCGATCGTGCCGGCACTGGCGACGATCGGCGTCCTGCTCGGCCTTTACAGCCTCTACCTGCTTTGGCTCGGCGCCCCGCGATTGATGCGGGTGCCGGAGGATAAGGCGGCGACCTACACGATCGTCGCGGTCCTGGCGACGATCGTCGTGTTCATCGTCGTCGGCATGCTGGTCGGCGCGGTGCAGGGCATGTTCGCGCCGCGCATTCCGCTCTCGGGCGGGACGATCAGCGTCGGCTGACGATTTGCGCTTCCCCTGACCGGCGCGGCGTGTATCGTCCGCGCCGATTGGGGAACGTTTCGCGCTCATGAATAAATATGTGATCGGGATCGCGGGTATCGCGCTGATCCTGGGCCTTGCCTTGCTGCTGTCGACCAACCGCCGCGCGATCCGGCTGCGCGTGATCGGGCCGGCCTTCGCCTTGCAGGCAGGCTTCGCCGTGCTGGTTCTGGGGACGAGCTGGGGCCGGAACGTGATCGGCGCGATGAGCCACGCCGTCTCGAACCTGCTCGGCTATGCCAAGGCCGGCACCGACTTCATTTTCGGCCCGCTCGCGGGGCCGACGATGGGCGCGAACAGCTTCGCGATCGCAGCGCTGCCGGTCATCATCTTCTTCGCCTCGCTGATCTCGATCCTCTATTATCTGGGCGTGATGCAATTCATCATCCGCTGGGTCGGCGGCGCGATCCGGCTGGTGACGGGCATCACCCGCGTCGAAAGCCTGGGCGCCGCCGCCAACATCTTCGTCGGCCAGTCCGAAAGCCCGCTCGTCATCCGCCCCTATCTGGCCGGCCTCACCCAATCCCAGCTCTTCTGCATGATGACGGTCGGCATGGCGGGCGTCGCCGGCACGATCCTGGGCGCCTATGCTTCGATGATCGGCGCGCAGCTGCTCCCCTATCTGCTGGCGGCGAGCTTCATGTCGGCGCCGGGCGGCGTGCTGATGGCAAAGATCATCATGCCTGACGAGATCGACACGCCCGAGCCCGACGACGTGATCCTGCCGGAAGCGCGGATCAGCGCCGAAGGGCCGGCCGCGCTGCTGCCCGAAGGCGGCCACCCGCCGGTCCAGATCGCCGAGGCCAGCCATGACGAGGAGCGTCCGGCCAACATCATCATGGCCGCCGCCCAGGGCGCGCAGACCGGCGTGAAGCTGGCGGTCGCGGTTGGCGCGATGGTGCTGGCATTCGTGGCGTTGGTCGCGCTCGCCAACGGGCTGCTGGCGGGCATCGGCAGCTGGTTCGGCTATCCGGAGCTCTCGTTCCAGATGCTGCTCGGCTACGTCTTCCGCCCGATCATGTTCATGCTGAACGTGCCGTGGGACGAAGCGGGCGTGGCTGGCGGCCTGTTCGGCACCAAGATGGTGCTGAACGAATTCGTCGCTTTCATCGAACTGGGCAAGATCCAGGGCCAGCTTTCGCCGCAGACGGTTGCGGTGGTCACGTTCGCGCTGTGCGGCTTCGCCAATTTCAGCTCGATCGCGATCCAGATGGCAGTGACGGGCAATCTCGCCCCCAATCAGCGCCCGGTGATCGCCAGGCTGGGCCTGCGCGCCCTGATCGCCGGCTCGCTCTCCAACCTGATGAGCGCCGCGCTCGCCGGGCTGCTGGTCGGCTGAAACGGCCTTGCGCTTGACGTTAGGTCAAGCGCTAAACCGATTCGCATGGACGCGATCGACATTTCGGAAGTGGCCCGGCGGACCGGCCTGACTTCGCGCGCGCTGCGCTTTTACGAAGCGCGCGGGCTGGTGCGGCCGCTCCGGACCGATGCTGGGCGCCGCTGGTTCGGCCCCGGCGAAATGGCGCGGCTGAATGCCGTGATCGCGCTGAAGCGCGCCGGGTTTCCGCTCTCCGCGATCGCAAAGATGCTCGAGGGAAAATCGGTCGATCTTGCCCGGCTGGTCGAAGCGCAGCTGGCCGAGACCGAAGCCCGCGCGGCTGAAATCACCGCGGCGCGGGCCCTGCTCCTGAATGTCCAGTCCCGCATCGATCGTGGCGAGCCGATCGACGTCGCGACGCTCTGCTCGTTGATCAGACAAGGGAATATGACGATGGAAACCGAAAACTGGCAGCGCATCACCGACCGCTACATCACGCCTGAAGAAAAGCCCGAATGGTCGGCGCAGATGGCGAACGTGCCGGCCGATTTCGACCAGGCCGACTATAGCCGCAAATGGGCCGATCTCGGCGGACGCATTGAAAACGCTCTGCCGCTCGATCCCGCCAGCGATCGGGCCCAGGCCTTTCTCGACGAATGGAAAGCACTGCTGAAGCCCTTCACGGACGTGGCGACGCCAGCAATGATGGCGGGCGCCAACCGGCTCTACGACAATATGGGCGAATGGCAGCACGAACAGAAACCGCCCTTTTCCATGCAGGTCTGGGCATTCATCAAGGCGGCGGGTGCCGCCCGCGCGGCCGCCTAGGCTTCGGCCACCAACGGGGCGACCTTGCCGGCGAATTCGGTGCGTTTCATCGTGAGGCGCGCCAGCTCGTTGAGGTCGCCCTGAATGCGCGTCGGCGTGATGCCGGTGAATCGCTTGATCTCGCGGATGCAGTGGGACTGATCGTAGAAACCCTGGTCGAGCAGCTCGGCCGTACACGCTTCGCCTTTTGCCAGGACCACCGCTGCCCTGAGCGCCCGGTACTTACGGGCAAGCAGCTTGGGCGGAGAGCCGTAGAGCCGTTTGCACAGCCGTTCGACCTGCCGGCGCGACAGGCCCGTCGCGGAGACGAGATCGTCGACGCCGGGGCTGAGCCCGCTCTGCAGCCACTGATCGAC
>JAFEEY010000081.1:14537-18089 GCA_018240865.1 Pseudomonadota bacterium
CCGATCGCGACTTTCTCATCGAGCGAACCGGCCGCGCGCAGCTGGTCGGCAACCTGACGGAGCTCGCGGCCGAACAATTCGGTCGCGTCGATGACCCTGTTGCTGAGCGTGGAAGCGTCGATCGCGATCATCGCGCCCCAACCGGCGGGAAGCAGCCCGGCGCCGAACGTCTCCGAAGGGCCATCGACCGTGATGTGCGTGATGCCTGTCGTGGGACCGACGATCTGGATTTGCGGCCCTTCCTGCTCGTGCCCGTCGGCAAAGCGGTAACGGCCGCGTCCACTCAGCATGAAGCGGATCTGGGCGAGATCGGCGCGGTCGTTATCGGCGAAACGCCCATCGCCGACCTGAAAATCGTAGAAGACGGACACGAAGTCCTTCAGCGCCGCATCGGGCGCGGCATAGTCGAGCGAAACCGCCACCATAATCTGCGTCCCTAGGGCTTTCCCTTTTGGGGACAGCATAGCCGATCGCGCATGAAAAAAGTAGGCTCGGCCGAAATAGCTTCGGCCGAGCCTGTAAAGGTAAAGAACCCCCAAGAATCTCAGGAGCCCTTCGGGTCGCACACCGTAATTACCGAATCACGACGCGATTCGGATAGGATAGAATCGACATGCCCGCGTTTTAGTGCGCCGTTATCCATGTTTGCGCGGCGGGCGCCTCGATCGTGCAGCACAGGCCCGACGGAGCGAAATCGAGCCGCACCGCGCCGTCCAGCTCCGCCGCCAAAGCCCGCTCCAGCATCCGCGAACCGAACCCGCGCCGCACGGGCGGCGCCACGGCCGGCCCTCCGGCCTCCCGCCAATGCAGGCGGAATCGATCGCCGTCGACCGACCATTCGATCGAGACCCGGCCATCATTGTTCGACAGCGCGCCATATTTGACGGCGTTGGTGCAAAGCTCATGGATCGCGAGCGCCAGCGCTACCGCGACCTTGGGCGGCACGCGCAGGTCCGGCCCCGTCATCGCCACGCGATTGCCCGGATCGCAGGGCGCGGCCGCCGCGGCGATCACGTCGCCGAGTGATGCAGATTCCCAATTCTCGCGAGTCAGCAGATTATGCGCATCGGCCAGCGCCACCAGCCGCGCCTCGAACGCCTGGCGCAGGGCGGGATCGCCGTGGCCGAATGTCTGATGCGCGAGGGACTGGACGATCGCGAGCGTGTTCTTCACCCGGTGATTGAGCTCGTGGATCAGCAGCCGCTGATGCTCTTCCTGCTGCTTGCGCTCGGTGATGTCGAGCGCGACGCCGATCACCCGGTCGAGGCCGCCTTCGGGCAGCAGCACGAAATCGGCGCTGATCAGCAGCCAGCGCACCTGCCCGCTGCTGAGGCGATAGCGGGCCTCGCTCTGGAAATGCGGCTTGCCGGCAGCCAGCGACGCGCCCGCGGCCTTGCGCAGCCGCTCCATATCTTCGGGTTCGATGCGACCGCGGATTTCGTCGTAGGAAACGTCGCGCGTCTCGATGAAGCCGAACAGGCGATTGAGTTCGCTCGAATGGAGGACGCGGCCCGCGCGCACATCATATTCCCAGACCGCCATGCGCCCGGCGTCCATCGCCAGGCGCAGGCGCAGCTCGCTGGCGCGCAGCGCCGCTTCCGTTTCGTGGCGCCGGGTCACGTCGATGCTCGCCGCCAGGACGCCGAAGGAGGAGCCATCCGGCTTGCGGATGAGATTCACCGAATTGTCGACCCAGATGATCGAGCCGTCGGGGCGGACATAGCGCTTCTCGATCCGGTAGGGCGTTCCGTCGCGGACCGCCGCCTCGAACAGCGGCACATTCTCGGCCAGGTGGTCGGGATGCGTGATGTCCTGCATCCGAAGCGTCAGCAATTCGTCACGGCTGCGCCCGACCATCTCGCAGAACCGGTCGTTGACGAGCGTGAACGTGCCGGACAAATCCACTTGCGCGAGGCCCGCCGCGGTCTGCGCGAAGATCGCGGCCAGTTCCGCATCATTGTGGGCGGAGGCCCAGTCGGGCTTGGGATCGGCGATCGGGGCCATATCAGGGGGCGGAACCTAACCCAAGGGGCGGCCCGTCGCCAGCGCGGGAATGACAGCGGCGGCCGGGGCCGCTAAGAAGCCGCGCATGGCTACCGCTCAAACGCTCGCTCCGGATACTTTGCCGGTCACCCTCGCCGATATCCAGGCGGCGGCGGCTCGCATTGCCGGCTCGATCGTGCGCACGCCGACACTCCATTCGCAAACCCTATCGCAGCTGACCGGCGCCAGCGTCTGGCTGAAGTTCGAAAATCACCAATTCACCGCCGCCTATAAGGAGCGCGGCGCGCTCAACACCTTGCTGCAGATGGATCCGGCGGCGCGCGCCAAAGGCGTGATCGCCGCCTCGGCCGGCAACCATGCGCAGGGTCTTGCCTATCACGGCAACCGGCTCGGCATTCCGGTCACGATCGTGATGCCCAAGCCGACGCCGACGGTGAAAGTCACGCAGACCGAAGGCCATGGCGCGACGGTGATCCTGGAAGGCGAGACGTTCGACGCCGCCTATGCCCATGCCCGCGAACTGGAAGTCGAGCGCGGCCTGACCTTCGTCCATCCGTTCGACCAGCCGACGATCATCGCGGGCCAGGGTACGGTCGCGCTCGAAATGCTGGCCGATGCGCCAGCCATCGACACTTTGGTCATCCCGATCGGTGGCGGCGGCCTGTTTTCCGGCATGGGCACCGCCGCGCGCGGCCTGAAACCCGGCATCGAACTGGTCGGCGTCCAGGCCGAGCTTTACCCGTCCATGTACGCGGCGGTGAAGCATGTCGAGCTGCCGTGCGAGGGCGATACGCTGGCTGAAGGCATCGCGGTGAAACGCCCCGGCGACCTCACCCGCCGCTTCGTCGAAGCGCTTGCCGACGATGTGCTGCTCGTCTCGGAAGCCGATCTAGAGCGTTCGGTCAGCCTGCTCGTCCAGATCGAGAAAACCGTGGTGGAGGGCGCCGGCGCGGCGGGCCTCGCCGCGCTCCTCGCCCATCCGGAACGGTTCAAGGGCCGCGAGGTCGGCATCGTGCTGTGCGGCGGCAATATCGACACGCGCCTGCTCGCCAACGTGCTGCTGCGCGATCTCGCCCGTTCGGGCCGCCTCGCCCGCTTGCGCATCCGCCTGCAGGACCGGCCCGGCGCCTTGTTCCACGTCGCTCGCGTTTTCCACGAGCAGCAGGTCAACATCATCGAAGTCTATCATCAGCGCGTGTTCACGACGCTGCCGGCCAAGGGCCTGATCACCGATATCGAGTGCGAGACACGCGACCGCGCCCATCTCGACCGGCTGATTGCGGCGCTGCGCGAGGCCAATTACGAAACCAGCATGGTCGAACTCGGCTAAGCCTCACAAGAAAGAACGTAAACGCGCTTTTCATTGAAGCGCGGGTAGCGAATAAGCGTTTTGGTCAGGCGGGACGCGATTCCCGCCGCGAGAGGGACTGTCGTGAGCGCACCATTCCGGTTTCCACGATTCTTCGTGACCAGTCCCAATCCCTGCCCGTATCTGCCGGGCAAATTCGAGCGCAAGGTCTTCACCGAGCTGAGCGGCGCGCATGCGTC
>JAFEEY010000081.1:18196-21322 GCA_018240865.1 Pseudomonadota bacterium
AAGCGCAATCGCGACCTGGAAGTGATCGGCTGCCGGCCCTGGTCCACCGACGAGCAATTCCAGCTGCTGCGCAAATATCTCGCAAGCCGCCATCCGGGCGGCGGCATGTCGAACATGGACGAGATGGACTATGCCGACATGGTCGAGCAGACGCCCGTCAACACGCAGCTGATCGAATATCGGGAACCGCGCCAGGGCTTCGCGCCGGGCCGGCTGGTCGGTGCCTGCCTGACCGATCGGCAAGGCGATGGGCTGTCGATGATCTACAGTTTCTACGACGCCGATCATGAGAGCCGCCCGAGCCTCGGCAGCTACATCATCATGGATCACATCCTGCGCGCCCGCGCTTCTGGCCTGCCCTATGTCTATCTCGGCTATTGGGTGCAGGGATCGAAGCGCATGGCCTATAAGGCGCGCTACCGGCCGGTGGAAAAACTGAGCGCAGAGGGGTGGGTCAGGTTCGATCCCGACGCCGCGTGAACGCGCTCACCATAGTTAACAGCCCTGGAATGAAAGTTAACCGGCTTTAGCCATAAGTCCGGCGATGCTAAATCATGCGCCTGTCAGAAGACCCCATTTTGGATGTGGAGGTACTGATGCGTATGGGGACTGTACAACCGATCGACCTGATCCATCGCGGGTATCAAGTTGTCTATCACCCGGGTGAGACCAACCGCTGCCCCGGCTGCGGCCATAGCAACTGGCTGATCGGCCGCGTGACTGCGCAATGCGGTTTTTGCGGCACGGCGCTCGCGCTGGCGCTCAATGCGCCGGGCATGAACCTCAACGACGACGATTACGCGCTGGCGAGCTGAGCCAACGAAAAGGGCCGATGCGTCTTGCGCACCGGCCCCATGATCAAGCGGTCGGTTCGGTTCAGGCGGCAACCGTTTCCGGCGCCGTTTCTTCCTGCGGGTCGCGCAGCACATAGCCGCGGCCCCAGACCGTCTCGATATAATTGTCGCCGCCGCAGGCAAGGCTGAGCTTCTTGCGGAGCTTGCAGATAAAGACGTCGATGATCTTCAGCTCCGGCTCGTCCATGCCGCCATAGAGGTGATTGAGGAACATTTCCTTGGTGAGCGTCGTGCCCTTGCGGAGCGAGAGCAGCTCCAGCATCGCATATTCCTTGCCGGTCAGGTGCACGCGGGCGCCATCGACCTCGACGGTCTTGGCATCCAGGTTCACCGCGAGCTTACCTGTGCGGATGACCGACTGGGAATGGCCCTTGGAGCGGCGCACCACGGCATGGATGCGGGCAACGAGTTCGTCGCGGTGGAACGGCTTGGTGACATAGTCGTCGGCGCCGAAGCCGAACGAGCGCACCTTCGAATCCATTTCGGAAATGCCCGACAGGATCAACACCGGCGTCTGCACTTTGGAGGTGCGCAGCTTTTTCAGCACGTCATAGCCGTGCATGTCCGGCAGGTTCAGGTCCAGCAGGATGATGTCGTAGTCATAGAGCTTGCCGAGATCGAGGCCTTCTTCGCCCAGATCGGTCGAATAGACATTCAACCCTTCGGCATTCAGCATCATTTCGATCGCCTTGGCGGTCGTCGGTTCGTCTTCGATCAGCAACACGCGCATAAGTGCGGCCCCTCGTCTTGTCGGGACGCGGCGACCCGCACACGTCCAAGCAATCCATTAACCAGTTAACCTTTGGGCTCAAAACGTTAATATCGAGTTAAGTCAGGGACTCAGCCGAGTTGTGCGCGATTAGGTGCGAACCGTTGCAGCCAAGCCACGGAAGAGGTTCGGCTCGCCGACGGGCGAGAATGGGCAAGCGACTCGGGAATAAGGGAAAATGGTGGAGCCGAGGGGGATCGAACCCCTGACCTCGTCATTGCGAACGACGCGCTCTCCCAGCTGAGCTACGGCCCCGCACCATATCCGCGCGGCAGGCCGGGGCCGCCGCGAAGCGAGGCCCTTAGCCGCGCCGTCCGCCCGATGCAACATCTCTCGCACGGTTCGTCGAACCGCACCCGGCACGACAGGAACCAGGCCGCTTCGCATGCGCTGAATCTCCGGGAGCGCCCAGCCGGGCGTTTATCCTGACCATCACTGGCAAGGAGCATCTGGAAATGGCTGATCGGGATCAATATCGCGGCTATGGCAGCCCCAGCGGACGTTATTACGAGAATCGGGAATACGATACGCGCGCTGGCGATCGGGACCGGGGTCGCGACGGCTGGCGCGGCAGTGGTCGCGACGACAATCGCGGCTTCTTTGAGCGCGCCGGTGACGAAATCCGCTCCTGGTTCGGCGAAGACGATTATCGACGCGAAGAGGATCGCTATCGCTTCGGTTCCGGTCAGTATGACGGCCGCGACCGTGGCTATTCCAGTCGCGGCCTTCGCGATCGCGACTTCTCCGGGGATGCGCGCGAACCCTGGGGCGGTGGCGACTATGCAAGCTACGCCCGCCGCGGCCGGTTCGATCACGCCTATCCGCATGACGAGAACTATAGCGCCTGGCGGCAGAACCAGATCGACGCTCTCGATCGCGACTATGATGAATACCGGCGCGAGAATCGGGACCGCTTCGACAATGAATTCTCAAACTGGCGGACGCAGCGTCAGAAGCAGCGCACCAGCCTGCGCGACGTGCGCGAACATATGGATGTAGTGGGTTCCGACGGCGAGCATGTCGGCACCGTGGACTGCGTGCGGGGCGACCGCGTCGTCCTAACCAAGAGCGATGCGGCGGCGGGCGGCCACCACCATTCGATTCCGTGCGGCTGGATCCAAAACGTCGATGACAAGGTGACGATCAACAAGACCGCCGAACAGGCGCGCAACCAGTGGAAGGACGAGGAGAACCGCCGGGCCCTGTTTGAAAGCGAGGATCAGCGCCGCGACGACGGCCCGCACATTCTGGAACGCAGCTTTTCCGGCACCTACAATTACCGGTAGGGCAACAGGGTCGGCCACTCTCTCTCTCTCTCTCTCCCCCCGTCATCCCGAACGTGTTTCGGGACAAGTTGCCCGTTTGCTCCGCGGCGGATAGCTTGTCCTGAACCAAGTTCAGGATGACGGGGAGGGTCAGATGCGCGCCTGGGTGCTCAAATCACGTCCGCAGGGGATGCCGCGGCCGAGCGACTTCGAGCTCGCGACTTTGCCGGACCAGCCG
>JAFEEY010000081.1:21366-48344 GCA_018240865.1 Pseudomonadota bacterium
TACATGCGCGGGCGGATGAACGACGCCAAGAGCTATGTCCCGCCCTTTGCGCTGGGCGAGCCGATGCAGGGCGGCGCGGTCGGCGAAGTGATCGAAAGCCGCAATCCCGGCTTCGCTGTCGGCGACAAAGTCTTGCATTTCGGCGGCTGGCGCGACGAGGCCGCCATCGACGCCGACGCGATGGTGCAGAAGCTCCCCGCGCTCGGTGTCCCCGACGAAGCCTGGCTGCACAATCTCGGCCTGACCGGGGGCACAGCCTATTTCGGCCTGCTCCGCACCGCCGAGGCCAAGCCGGGCGACATCGTGTTCGTCTCGGCCGCCGCGGGCGCTGTGGGCTCGGCAGTGGTGCAGATCGCGAAACTCAAAGGCATGACCGTGATCGGCTCGGCCGGGGGCGCGGACAAGGTCGCGTTCGTGAAGGCGCTCGGCGCCGACGCCTGTATCGACTATAAGGCCGGGCCGGTGCTGCCGCAGCTGATGCAGGCCGCGCCCCACGGCATCGACGTCTATTTCGACAATGTCGGTGGCGAGCATCTGGACGCCGCCTTCGCCACCGCCCGGCAATGGGCGCGTTTCGCGATCTGCGGGATGATCGACTCCTACAATGACGGCAAGCCGCAGGAGCTCAAATATCTGATCCGCACCATTCCGGCCCGCATCACGATGCGCGGCTTCATCTACACCGATTTCATGGCGGAGTTTCCGGCCTTCATCCAGGAAATGGCCGGCTGGATCGCATCAGGCAAGGTCAAGGCGCGGACGACGGTGCGTGAGGGCCTCGATTCGACGCTCGACGCCTTTCTCGGCCTGTTTGAGGGGGCTAATACCGGCAAGATGCTGGTGAAGCTCTAATCAGCGGCCGGGCTCCCCGTCATTGCGAGGAGCGTAGCGACGAAGCAATCCACGGCACCGACGCCCATCGGATTGCTTCGCTCCGCTGGGAGTGACCAGGCCTGCTCAGATCGCGCCGCTGAACGTGTCGCACTGGGCGGGGTCGCCCGTCTCGATGCCCTTGCGAAGCCATTTCATCCGCTGTTCCGCGGTGCCGTGGGTGAAGCTTTCGGGCACCACCCGGCCTTGCGACGCCTGCTGGAGCACGTCGTCGCCGATCTGGTGGGCGGCGCGCATGCCTTCTTCGACATCGCCCGGTTCTAGCCGGTCCCGGTTCGCGGCGGCCCAGACGCCGGCATAGCAATCGGCCTGCAGCTCGACCCGAACCTGCACGGCATTGCCGGCCGCCTCGCTGGAGCGGGCTTGTGCATTGTGAGCCTTATCGAGCGTGCCTTCGAGATCCTGAATGTGGTGGCCGACTTCGTGCGCGATCACGTAAGCCTGAGCAAAATCGCCCGCTGCGCCGAATCTTTTCGCCAGCTCGTTATAGAAATCGGTGTCGAGATAGACGCGCTTGTCGGTCGGGCAATAAAAGGGGCCCATTGCCGATTGCGCGGCGCCGCAGCCCGACTGGCCGTTTCCGCTGTAGAAGACCAGCGTCGTCGGCGTGTACCGGCTGCCCGATTGCTGGAAGATTTTTGTCCAGGTGTCTTCCGTGCTCGCCAGCACCTGACAGGAAAAGCGGCTGGCGGCATCGACCGAACAGATCTGCCCAGCGGTCTTGGCGCCCGCCTGCTGCTGTTGTGGCGACACCGCGCGCTGGCCGCCGCCATTGCCGAACATGCCGAGCAGGTAAGCCCCGAGCAATACGACGACGATGCCGCCGATACCGAAGCGGCTGCCGACCAGGCCGATGAGCATGCCAAGCCCCCCGCCGCCGAACCCGCCGCCGCCGCCGAAGCTCTGGTCGCGCTGATCGTCGACATTGTCGCTGGTGCGGTAATCGTCGAGACGCATCGTCTGTCCTTTCGGTTGCACAATGTTCATGTGCACATTCGGTTGCCCGGGCTTAGCGCACAAGGGTACGGGACGATATATGGCTGATGCTGACTTGCCCTCGATGAAAAAGCGGCGCGCGGCGGTGCCGCTGCCCGATCAGGTCGCTTTGGTGCTGCAGGGCGGCGGCGCGCTCGGCTCCTATCAGGCGGGCGTCTATCAGGCGCTCGACGCGCAGGGGATCGAGATCGACCGGATCGCCGGCATCTCGATCGGCGCGATCAACGCCGCGCTGATCGCCGGCAATCCGCCTGAGCGCCGGGTCGCCCGGCTGACCGAGTTCTGGGAGCTGGTGACCGGCTGGCTGCCGAGCTTCGCCATTCCGGGCGACGACCATTGGCGCGAGCTCATGCACGAATGGTCGGCCGGGTTCGTCGCGATGGCGGGCGTGCCGGGCTTTTTCGGGCCGCGCTTCATCCCGCCCGTCTTCGCGCCGCCTGGCTCGATCGGCGCGCTCAGCTTCTACGACAACGGCCTCTTGAAAGAAACGCTCGACCGGCTTGTCGATTGGGAGCTGCTGAACGACGGGCCGGTCCACATCTCGGTCGGCGCAGTGGAGATCGAGAGCGGCAATTTCCATTATTTCAGCAACCGCGAGCGGCGGCTGGACGCCCGCCACATCATGGCGTCAGGCGCGCTGCCGCCGGGCCTGCCGCCGGTCGAGATCGACGGCAAGCTCTGGTGGGACGGCGGCATCGTCTCCAACACGCCTTTGTCGGACGTGCTCGACACCCAGACCGAGCCGATGCTCGTCTTCCAGGTCGATCTGTTCCCGGCCGAGGGGACGCTCCCGAAAACGATCCTGGACGTGTTCGCGCGGGAGAAGGAAATCCGCTATTCCAGCCGCACCCGCCAGGTCAGCGATCAATTGCTGAAGCTGCGCAAGGCGCGCCGCGCCGTCGCCCGGCTGCTCAGGAAGCTGCCGGATGAGCTGAAGAACGATCCCGACGCGGTCTTTCTGCGCGACGCCGCTGAAGAGCAGCCGGTCAATATCGTCCAGCTGATCTACCGCGCCTCGGCCTGGGAAAGCGGATCGCGCGACTATGAATTCTCGGCGCGTTCGATGCGCGAGCATTGGGCGGCGGGTCATGCCGCCGTCACTGAATCGATCGACAAAGCCGAATTGCTCGCCCGCAACATCGTCGACGGCAAGACCGCCGCGTTCGACCTCACCCGCAAATAGGAGTCAGCATGTTTCTCAAAGGCAAGACCGCGATCGTCACCGGCTCCACCTCCGGCATTGGCCTCGCTTATGCGAAGGTGCTGGCGGCGGAAGGCGCGGCGGTGATGATCAACGGCTTCGGTGAGGCCCAGGCGATCGAGACCGAGCGCGCCAATCTCGCCCAGATGAGCGGCACCGACGCTCGTTATTCGGCCGCCGACATGACCAAGCCCGATCAGATCGCAGCGATGGTCAAGGAATGCGCGGACACGCTGGGCGGCCCGGATATCGTGATCAGCAACGCCGGCATCCAGCACGTCTCCCCAGTCGAGGAATTTCCGGTCGACAAATGGGACGCGATCATCGCGATCAACCTGTCCTCGACCTTCCACCTGATGCGCGCGGCGATCCCTTACATGAAAGCGAAGAAATGGGGGCGGATCATCTCCACCGCCTCCGCCCACTCGCTGGTCGCGAGCCCGAACAAATCGGCCTATGTCGCGGCGAAGCACGGGCTGGCCGGGCTCACCAAGACGGTCGCGCTGGAAACGGCGACCTTCGGCATCACCGTCAATTGCATCAGCCCGGGCTATGTCTGGACGCCTCTGGTCGAAGGGCAGATCCCCGATACGATGAAGACGCGCAACCTGACGCGCGAGCAGGTCATCAACGACGTGCTGCTCGCCGCCCAGCCGACCAAGCAATTCGTCCAGCCCGATCAGGTGGCGGCGCTGGTCGTGTTCCTATGCCGGGACGAGGCGGCGCAGATCACCGGGGCCAACCTCTCAATGGATGGCGGGTGGACCGCGGCCTGATTCAAATCCTGTCTTCGTCATGCCAGCGAAGGCTGGCATCTCTGTCCGAGCGTTGGAAAAAGATGCCAGCCTTCGCTGGCATGACGAGATTGAGGCAGCGCGTTTATCCCAAAAGTAAACGGGCCGCGCCTCTCAGCGCGGCCCATCCCCCTTTTGAACTTGCAGCCAGGCTCAGGCGAGCGCGGGCTTGCGGCCGCGGCGGCGCATCGCCGCACCGGCCATGCCGAAGCCGGCGATCATCAGCGCCCAAGTCGCCGGTTCCGGCACCCCGCCATTGGCGAGACCGCCATATTCGATGACATAGCCGAGCTGGGCGCTATTGATGTCGTTCCAGGCGGAACCGTTCCAATTGCCCCAAAGCACATCTTCATTACCCGCGTCGTTAGGCTCGCCGCCGCTCCAGTTGGCGTAGGTCAGCGTTACGCCGGTCTGCCAGAAGACCGTGCCGGCTTCGGGGCCGGCCAGCCACTTCCACGTGCCTTCCGTCTCGCGGTCGGAGCCGGAGAACCAGGTGGCGGCGGTGGTGACGCTGCCGTAGATGAACGCCTGTTCGTCCGCCGAAGTGACGGTCGCGAGATAGCCCTGCTGGCCATTGAAGCTGGACGCAGCTGCGGCCGCGAGCGCGCCGTCAAACGACGTGCCTGCGCTGATGAATTCATAATAATGGCCATTCCCGGCCCATTGCACCGGCGCGGCATTGGCCTGGATCGAAAGAGCGGAAAGTGCGGTCGCAACCGCGAGCGAAAGCTTCTTCATCGCATCCCCCCTGAATAAACCCGTGCGCGCGACCGGAAGCGTTTTCGCTTTCTAGGCGGATTTTAGGATGAGCCGTCGATTCGGAACAAGAGCTTTGTTCCGTGCGTCCCGTTTTGGGTCGCTCTTAACAGGCTTGGCGCATACTGATCCGTCACCTAGCTTGATTCCAAAACAAGAGAGGGTCGCATGATGAGGATCGCCGCCGGCCGGGTCGGGCCGTTATTGCTTTTGCTTGGCCTAACCGGATGCGGTGCCGGCGTCCGGCCGGCGAGCACTGGCGTCAACGGCGATCCGGATTGGCGGAGCGTTGCCACTCAGGCAGACCGCGATCGCTTGCGCGAATGGCGCACAGCTTTCGTCAAGGGGCTGGATCAGGCCCGCGCCGGCGGCCATCAGGCCGACATCGCGCGCGAAGGCCGGCTGCTTGAACCGGACGCCGGCGTTGCGACGGCGCGGCCGCCCGCGGGGGACTATCGATGCCGGATCATCAAGCTCGGATCGAAAGGTGATGCGGGCCTCGCTTACGTCGCTTATCCGCCCTTCGGGTGCCGGATCGAGGATGAAGGCGGTATCGCCAGCTTCCGCAAGCTGACCGGGTCGCAGCGCCCGGTCGGCGTTATCCTGGGAAACGCGCAGCGGCTGGTTTTCCTTGGCACGCTGGCCCTCGGCGACGAGCAGCGCGCGCTTGATTACGGCCGCGATCCGGACCGCGACATGATCGGTGCGATCGAGGGGCTGGGGGATGGCCGCTGGCGGATGATCCTCCCCTATCCGCATTATGAAAGCGTGATGGATGTGATCGAACTGGTCCCCGCTTCGTAATCAGGCCTCCAAACCCCCGTTGGGGCTGAGCCTGTCGAAGCCTTCCCTTGTTCTTTCTTGAAATGCCGGAAAGAAAGGAAGGGCTTCGACAGGCTCAGCCCGAACGGTGACGGGGTTTGTCATTTAACTGGAGACCCGCGTGCGCACTTTCCTTCTTCTCCCCCTCCTCTTCGCCGCTCCTGCCTTTGCCGAAAACGCTGCCATCCGCGCCGACATCGCGAAGGACATGCCCGGGCTGATGACCATCTATCGTGATCTGCACGCCAATCCCGAACTATCGGGGCAGGAGAAGCGATCGGCCGGCATCATGGCCGCCGAAGCGAAGAAAGCCGGGTTCGAAGTGACGACCGGCGTTGGCGGAACCGGCGTGGTCGCGGTGCTGAAGAACGGCCCCGGCCCGGTCGTGATGCTGCGCGCCGACATGGACGCGCTGCCCGTCGCCGAACAGACCGGCCTGCCTTTCGCCAGCAAGGTTAAGGCGATCGGCCAGGACGGGCAGGAAACCTCCGTCATGCACGCCTGTGGCCACGATACGCACATGACCGCCTGGATCGAGACCGCGCGGCGCATGGCGGCGCTGAGGTCCAGCTGGTCCGGCACGCTCATCATGATCGGCCAGCCCGCCGAGGAAGTGAATGCCGGCGCGCAGGCGATGCTGAAGGACGGGCTCTTCACGCGCTTTCCCAAGCCGCAATATGTCGTCGCCTTTCATGACTCGGCGTCGCAGCCGGCGGGCACGGTCGGCTACACGCCGGGCTATGCGCTGGCGTCGGTCGATTCCGTCGACATTCTGGTGAAAGGCGTCGGCGGCCATGGCGCCGCCCCCGCCACGACCAAGGATCCGATCGTGCTCGCTGCTCGCATCGTCACCACGCTGCAGACCTTATCCTCACGCGAGATCGACCCGACTGATCCGGTGGTGGTCACGGTCGGTTCGATCCATGGCGGATCGAAGCACAACATCATCCCGTCGGAAGTGAAGCTCCAGCTGACGGTGCGCAGCTATTCGAAGGAAACGCGGGCGCATCTGCTCGACGGCATCCGCCGCATCGCGCGCGGCGAAGCGATCGCGGCCGGCCTGCCCGAAGAACTGATGCCGGTCGTCTCGCAGTTCGGCACGTCGGGCATCTCGACCTATAACGACGTGCCGCTGACCGATCGGCTCGCGGCCGCCTTCAAGACCCAATTCGGCGACGCGCGGGTGATCCAGACCAAGCCGGTAATGGTGAGCGAGGACTTCCCCGAATATCGCGAGGTGGACCCCAAGAACATCCAGTCCACGATCTTCTGGGTCGGCGGCGTGCCGCAGGCGAAATGGGACGCAGCGGGCGGCGATCCGGCCAAGCTCCCCTCGCTCCACAGCGCCTTCTGGGCGCCGGACGCGGAGAAAGTGATCGCGACCGGCAGCGAAGCGATGGTCACAGCCGCGATGGATCTGCTCGCGAAGAAATAACCCGCTCGTCCCGAGCGAAGTCGAGGGGCGTTCGGCAAGCTCGGAGCCGCGCCCCTCGACTACGCTCGGGACGGACGGAAAATTGAGGGAGAGGTTGATGCAATTCGAGCAGATCGAGACCGCGGTCGAAGAGGGCATCCTCACCGTCACGCTGAACCGGCCCGACCGGCTCAATGCCTTCACGCCATTGATGATGCGCGAGCTGATCGCGGCATTCGATCTGGCCGATGCCGACGACGCCGTGCGCGCCGTGATCGTGACTGGGGCGGGCCGCGCCTTCTGCGCGGGCGCCGATCTCGGTTCGGGCGGCGACACGTTCGACTATGCCAAGCGTGCCGACCGGCTGGAGCAGGGCTCGCCGATCCGGGAGGATCGCAGCGTCGATTATGCGCATCCGGGCGTGCGCGACGGCGGCGGGCGCGTCACCTTGCGCATCTTCAACTGCCGGAAACCGGTGATCGGCGCGATCAACGGGCCAGCGGTCGGTATCGGCGCGACGATGCAGCTGCCGATGGATTTCCGCCTCGCCAGCACTGCCGCGCGCTTCGGCTTCGTCTTTGCCCGGCGCGGCATCACGCCGGAGGCCGCCTCCGCCTGGTTCCTGCCCCGCCTGGTCGGTATCAGCCAGGCGCTCGACTGGTGCTATTCCGGCCGCGTCTTCGATGCCGAGGAAGCTTTGCGGGGCGGGCTCGTCCGCTCGCTCCACGCCGCCGACGCGCTTATCCCGGCCGCCCGCGCACTGGCGCATGAACTGACCGCGCATTCGGCGCCGGTCTCGATCGCGCTCACCCGGCAGATGATGTGGCGGATGATGGGCGCCGCGCATCCGATGATGGCCCACCGCCTGGACAGCCGCGCCATCTGGTCGCGCGGCCAGAGCGCCGACGCGAAGGAAGGCGTGCAAAGCTTTCTCGAAAAGCGCGAGGCGCGCTATCCGAACAAGGTCTCGACCGACTTTCCCGATTTCGGTGACCTGCTCAACGATCCGGAGTATAAGTGAGGCTTATCTCAACGCCGTTAGGCCTGAGCTTGTCGAAGGCCTCCCTTCTTCCTACCACCGCGACATCGAGAAAAGGGAAGGCTTCGACAAGCTCAGCCCGAACGGATTGGGGGATTACTGAATGAGCAAGCTACTGCGCCGTAAGGCGATCCAGATTGAGCCGGCGCAATCGGAGCATCAGCTGGAGCGCATCTGGTCCTGGCCGCATCTGGTCGCGCTGGGTGTCGGCGCGATCGTCGGCACCGGCATCCTGACGCTGATCGGCGTCGGCGCCGACCGGGCTGGCCCCGCCGTCCTGATCAGCTTCGCGATCGCCGGTGCGATCTGCGCGTGCGCGGCGCTCTGCTATGCTGAAATGGCGACCGCGATCCCCGCTTCGGGCAGCGCCTATACCTATAGCTATTCGGTGCTGGGCGAGGTCTTCGCCTGGGTCGTAGGCTGGAGCCTGATCCTCGAATATTCGCTGGTCATCTCCACGGTCGCGGTGGGCTGGTCAGGCTATGCGGTCGCGTTCCTGAAAGGGCTCGGGATCGTTTTGCCCGATGCGCTGACACATGGTCCGGCCGTCACCGGCAGCATGCTCGACGGTACACTGCATTTCACCCAGAGCGGCGTGAACATGCCCGCCATTTTCATCATCTTCGTCGTCGCCGGACTGCTGATCCTTGGCACCAAAGAGAGCGCCCGCGTGAACACTGCGCTGGTGGTGCTGAAAATCGCGACTTTGATCCTGTTCGTCGCGGTCGCGTTGCCGCATTTCGACCCCGCCAATCTCGAACCTTTCGCGCCCGTCGGCTATGGCAGCACGCCGGGCGAGAATGGCGTCAAATATGGCATGATGGGCGCGGCGGCGATCATCTTCTTCGCCTTCTACGGCTTCGATGCGATTTCGACCGCCGCCGAGGAAACCAAGAATCCCGAGCGCGATCTGGCGATCGGCATTGTCGGCTCGATGGTCGCCTGTACGATCATCTATATGATCGTCGCCGCCGCCGCCGTCGGCGCGCTGCACTACACCAAATTCGCCAACAGCCCGGAGCCGCTGGCGCTGATCCTGCGCCAGATCGGCCAAGGCGGCATCGCCACGATCGTCGCCGCTGCCGCCGCGATCGCGCTGCCGACCGTGCTGCTCGCGTTCCTCTACGGCCAGAGCCGCATCTTCATGGTGATGGCGCGCGACGGCTTCCTGCCGACTAGCCTCGCCAAGGTATCGAAACGCGGCACCCCGGCGCGGATCACGGTGCTGACCGCGATCTTCGTGTCCTTCATTGCCGCCGTCACGCCGCTCGACCTGATCGCCTCGCTCGCCAATGCCGGCACGCTGTGCGCCTTCATCGCCGTCGCCGTGTGCGTGCTGGTGCTGCGCCGGCGCGAGCCGACCCGGGCCGGCGGCTTCCGCACCCCCGCCGCCTGGCTCGTCGCGCCGGCGGCGATCATCGGCTGCCTCTATCTCTTCACCAGCCTGCAGGCGCTGACGCAGGAAAGCTTCTTCATCTGGAACGGGATCGGGCTGCTGATCTACCTCACCTACGGCATTGCCCGCAGCCGCGCTAGCGAACCCGCGACCAGATAGCGGAACGGCACAGGAACGCGATCAGGCAGCCGCGTACTTTCAGCGTATCCGGCCCGGTGCGCTGGAGCGTGGTGTTGTAGCTCTTGCCGACCTGCGGATCGTAGCCGGAACCGCGCCACAAATCGCCTTCGGCCACGAATCCGTTCAGCACGGGCAGGCCCAGCAGCGGCCGGTTGCGGAGCGCCGGATCGGGATTGTTGCGATCGACCGCCGGACCTTTGGGCGGCACGAGCATCTTCACCAGTCGCCCGCACAGTTTCGGCCCGCACGGCGCGATCTCGATGATCCCATCCTTCTTGTCGGTGAGCCAGGTACCGGTGACGGGCGCCGCGGCATGGACTGGCGCGGCGGCGAGAAGGGCGAGTGACGCTAAAGCTTTCATTCCGCTGGCTCAGCCGTTGCTGACATGACTGTCAAGCGCTAGCCTTCGCTCCCATGAAAGCGCTCATCCTCGCCCTGCTCGCCACGGCGGCGCCGCTTGTCGCCAAGACCGTTACTGTCTCCCCCGCGCCCGATGCGCAGGAAAGGCTGCAGACCGCGCTGATCGAAGCGGAGCCGGGCGATACCGTCCAGCTGGCCGCGGGGCGCTACGACCTGACCGACGGCCTGTCGCTAGACGTGGCGAAAGTCACTGTGCGCGGCGCCGGGCCGGACAAGACAGTGCTGAGCTTCAAGGGCCAGAAAGGCGCAGGCGAAGGGCTGCTCGTCACCTCGCCCGATGTGGTGCTGCGCGACTTCGCTGTGGAAGATACCAAAGGCGACGGCATCAAATCCAAGGGTGCCGACCGCATCGTCTATCACAATGTCCGCGTCGAATGGACGGGCGGGCCCAATGAGAAGAACGGCGCCTATGGCGTCTATCCGGTCAGTTCGACCGACGTGCTGGTGGACAAGGTAACGGTGCGCGGCGCGTCGGACGCCGGCATCTATGTCGGCCAGTCGAAGAACATCGTCGTCCGTAACTCGACCGCGGAAATGAACGTCGCCGGCATCGAGATCGAGAATTGCTATAATGCCGACGTCTATCACAACACCGCGCGGCATAATGCGGGCGGCATCCTCGTCTTTGACCTGCCGAACCTCCCGCAGATGGGCGGCCATTCGATCCGCGTGTTCGAGAACCAGGTGAGCGACAACGACACGCCCAATTTCGCGCCCAAGGGCAATATCGTCGCCTCGGTCCCGACCGGCACCGGCATCATGGTGATGGCGAACCGGGATGTGCACGTATTCGCCAATACGCTCGCAAACAACGGCAACAGCAATGTGATGCTGATCGGCTACAAGCGGCCGTTCGAGGACAAGAGCTACAACCCGCTGATCCGCGACGTGGTGGTGCGCGACAACAAGCATGGCCGCGCCGGCTTCGCGCCGAGCCTCCCGGGCGGGAAGGACTTGGCGGCAGCGATGGGCGGCGCGCTGCCGCCGGTGTTCTGGGACGGCACCGGCACCGGTGTCATCGTGCGAGAGATCGTTCCGACATTGAGCCTCAACCTGCCCGCGCCCGCCGTGCCCGTCGATCAAGCGAAGCCGGCTCCTGCCAGCTTCCCGGCCGGCCCGCTCCCGCCTGAGCCGAAGCCCGTGGTCCTTCCCGCCTCGATGGAGGCGGCGATCAGGTGAGGCTGCTCGCCTGCCTTGCAGGCTGGATGCTGCTCGCGAGCGCTGCGCCGCCGGGCGTGGACGATGCGCTCATTACCGGCGACACGCTGCCGCCCAAACTTTCCGACTTCCGGTTCTTCACGAGCGGCAAGCCCAATGCGCGGGTGACGCCTTACACGCTGAATACGCCGCTCTTCTCCGACTATGCGGAGAAGGACCGCTTCATCTATGTGCCGGCGGGCCAGACCGCTCGCTATGGAGGCGACGGGCTGATCGACTTTCCGGTCGGCTCCGCCCTGATCAAGACGTTCGGCTACCCCGGCCGCAGGCTGGAAACGCGCGTGCTGCTCCGCCGGGCGAGCGGCTGGGTCGCGCTGCCTTATGTATGGCAAGGGGACGATGCCCTGCTGAAACGCGGTGGCACGCGCATCGACATGACGGTGCACGATCGGCCGATCAGCTATGCCGTGCCAAACCAGAATCAGTGCAAGGAATGCCACCAATCGGCCGGCGCGCTGCAGCCGATTGGGCCCAAGGCCCGCAATCTTGCGCCGGCCTTGCTCGACGGATTGGTGAAGGCGGGATTGTTGGATCGCGCGCCGGGCGGGCCGAAACTGCCGCACTGGGACGATGAAGTGGCACAGGTCGAGGCCCGGGCCCGCGCCTATCTCGATGTCAATTGCGGCCATTGTCATTCGCGCACCGGCGCCGCGAGCAATTCGGGCCTGTTCCTGACCTGGGAGGAGGACGACCCGGTCGCGCGCGGCATCGGCAAGACGCCGGTCGCGGCGGGGCACGGCAGCGGCGACCTGCAAGTGGCGATCGAGCCCGGCGCGCCGGACCGTTCGATCCTCCTCTACCGCATGAACAGCACCGAACCCGGCATCGCAATGCCGGAACTGGGCCGCGCAATGACCCACAAGGAAGGCGTCGCGCTGATCCGCACCTATATCGCAGAGATGAAGCGCTAGGCTCCGAATGCGCTTGTTCCCCGGCGAAGGCCGGGGTCCAGACACGTACCCACGAGGAATGGACCCCGGCCTTCGCCGGGGAACAGAGACTTACCCTAACGGCCCAAATATCCGCACCGTTCGGCCTGAGCTTGTCGAAGGGCTTCCTTCTTCCTACGGCTCGAAAGAAAGGGGGGCTTCGACAAGCTCAGCCCGAACGGAGTCTGGCATGGGCGAATGGTGCATTGGCGTCGTTGGCGGATCGGGCCTCTACGCGGTCGATGCGCTGGAAGGGGCGGAATGGCGGACAGTGGAAACGCCCTGGGGCCAGCCGTCCGACCAGATTCTGACCGGCACCATCGCCGGCATACGCTTCGCCTTCCTGCCCAGGCACGGCCGCGGCCACGCGGTCTCGCCGACGCACATCAACTACCGCGCCAATATCGACGCGCTGAAGCGAGCGGGCTGCACCGACCTGGTCGCGCTGTCGGCGGTCGGGTCGCTGCGCGAGGAGCTGCCGCCGGGCCGCTTCGTCGTGGCCGATCAGTTCATCGACAATACGCGGCTGCGCGCCAACAGCTTCTTCGGTTCCGGGCTGGTCGCACATGTCTCGCTCGCCGATCCGGTCTGCCCGCGCCTGTCCGGCTTCGCCGCAGCCGCCGCAACACGCGCCGGGGCCGAGGTGACGGAAGGCGGCACCTATGTCGCGATCGAGGGCCCGCAGTTCAGCACGCGCGCCGAAAGCCATATGTACCGCGCCTGGGGCGCCGACATCATCGGCATGACCGGCATGCCTGAAGCGCGGCTCGCCCGTGAGGCGGAGCTGCCCTATGCTTTGATCGGCATGGTCACGGACTATGATTGCTGGCACGCCGACGAGGCGGATGTCGAGGTCGCCGAGGTGCTGCGCGTCATGCATGCCAATTCGGCCAAAGCGCGGCAGACCGTCGTCGAGCTCGCCGGACTGCTGCCGCCGACGCGCGATCCGAGCCCGATCGACACCGCGCTGGACGGCGCGCTGATGACGGCACCGGACAAGCGCGACCCCGCCTTGATTGCCAAGCTCGACGCAATTGCCGGAAGGGCCCTTCGATGATCCGCCTGTTCGATTATTTCCGTTCCTCCGCCAGCTATCGGGTGCGGATCGGCCTCAATCTGAAGGGCGTGGCCTATGAACGCATTGACCTGTCGCTGCTCGACGGCGTCCAGCGATCGGCGGACAATCTGGCGCGCAACCCGCAAGGGTTCGTACCGACGCTGGAGATTGACGGGCACAATCTCACTCAGTCGCTGGCGATCCTCGACTATCTGGACGCGCGCTTCCCGGAGCCACCCTTTGTTTCCAAAGACCCTGCGCGCCGCGCCCGCACGCTCGCCCAGGCCTTGCTGATCGCCTGCGACATTCACCCGCTCAACAATCTGCGGGTGCTAAAATATCTGAAAGCCCAGTTCGGCGTGGAAGATGCCGCGCGCGACGACTGGTATCGCCACTGGATCGCCGAAGGTTTCGCCGCGCTGGAGCGGTTGGCGGAAGGCAGCGGCGCCTATCTGGGCGGCGACGCGCCCGATCTCGCCGACATCTGTCTGGTCCCGCAGATGTACAATGCCCGCCGCTTTAATCTCGATCTCGCGCCTTATCCGATCCTGGTGCGGATCGACTCCGCGCTGCAGGCACTAGAACCGGTCGCGGCGGCGCACCCGGATCGGGTGGGCATTCAATAGCCCCTCCCCCTTTGTGGGGAGGGGGTTAGAAACGATGCTTGATTAAAGCCCGCGCCTTGTCGATGAGCTCGGGTGGGGCGATCCGCCAGGACATCAGCCCGACGATCACCGCGAGCACGACGCCGCTCAGCCACCACAGCGGATCGGTATAGGTCAGCATATCCGACAGGATCACGCCGGCGAGCATCGGTGCGCCGACCAGGGCGACAAGCGGGATCGGCGCGAGCTTGCGCCTGGCCGCCCACCACATCAGCATGAAATCCACCGAGCAGCGGAACGCGAACACCGCCGCGCAGCCGATCAGGCCGAATTGCTTCATCCCGAGATACAGCAAGGCCAGATAGGGCGGGATCTGGATCAGCAGCACTTTGGTGACGAGATCGGGCCGGCCCGCGCCCTGCATCCAGCTATAGGGCACCACCGCGAAGGCGTTCGCCCAATAGCCAAGCACGATCAATGTGCCGACATCGGCGGCCTGCCGCCCGATTTCCTTGCCGACCCACAGATCGAGAAAAGGATGGAGGATATAGATCGCGCCCAGAATCGGCAGGCTGATCGCGGCAAGCAGCACGCGGATGGCCTTCTCGTTCATCGCATTCCGTTCGTCCTCGTTCGCGGTCGGCATGCGCGGGAAAACGGCGGTGACCAGGGCGTTGGGGAAAATGGTGATGCGCTGGGCGAGCTGGAACGGCACGGTGTAGATCGTCACTGCCTTGGCGCCCAGCACGGCGCCGATCGCGAACCGGTCCAGAATGACGAGGATCGGGCCGAACAGGCCCGTCACAGTCACCCAGCCGCCATAGCCGAGCAGATCCCTGATCTGCGCCCGGTCGTACCGGACTTTCTGCCCGCGCGTGATGAAGACGTGGCATCGCCACCACATCACCGCGATCGCGACCAGCCGCGCCGCGATCGACGCGATCAGCAGCCCGCTGAGATCGGGCCCGTGGATCAGCGCGACGACGATCGGGAAAACCTGGAACAGGCTGGTCGACAGCACCGAGATCATGTTGGTCTCGAGGAACCGGTCGCGCGCCTGCAGCGCCCCGCTCAGCACCCCCGTCATCGTCGCGATCGGCACCGCAAGCGCCAGATAGGGCACGCTCGCCATGATTTCCGGCCTGAGCTTCGGATCGACCTTGAAGATCGCGTCGAAGAAGAAGGCGGCGGCCGCCCACAGCACCAGCGCGCCAATGGCGCCCATGATGATGTTGGTGACGATCGCCGTCCAGAACACGTCGGCGCGCGCCTGGGCCGGCGCGTCTTTCAGCGCGGCGATGCTGTATGTCGTCGCCCGGCCCAGCCCCAGGTCGAACAGGCCGAAATAGCCGAGCAGCAGCCAGGCAATGGCGAGCACGCCGTACCGGTCCGTCCCGACCAGTTTCAGATAGATGGGGACCGTGACGAGCGCGAGCAGGATCGGCAGCACCGCGCCGATGAGATTGTACGTCGCGTTGCGGCTGACGCTCAGATCAGGCGACCTTCTGCTCGATCGGCGCTTCGTCGCCGGCGGCGCCGCGGCCGATGCCGTGATAGGCGAGGCCCGCTTTCTCCGCTTCCGCCGGATTATAGACGTTGCGCAAGTCGACCAGCACCGCCTGCCGCATCGCGCCGGCCAGCCGCTTCAGATCGAGCGCGCGAAATGCGTCCCATTCCGTCACCAGCACCAGCGCGTCGGCGCCTTCGGCGACCTGATAGGGGTTGGTCTTGTAGTCGAGCTCGCCCAACGCAAGCCGCGCCTGCTCCATCCCTTCGGGATCGTAGGCGGCGATCGTGGCGCCCGCCTCGCGCAGCACTTTCACGATGTCGATCGAAGGCGCATCGCGCATATCGTCGGTGTTGGGCTTGAAAGTGAGGCCGAGCAGGCCGACGCGCTTGCCCCTGGCCGATCCGCCCAGCGCCGCGATCACGCGGTGGCCCATCGCCACCTTGCGCAGATCATTGGCCTCAACCGTCGCGTGGACGATGCGCAGCGGCACGTCATAATCCTGTGCGGTCTTCAACAGCGCCAGCGTGTCCTTGGGGAAACAGGAGCCGCCATAGCCGGGGCCCGCGTGCAGGAATTTGGCGCCGATGCGATTGTCGAGCCCGATGCCGCGCGACACGTCCTTCACGTCGGCGCCGACCTTTTCGGCCAGGTCCGCCAGCTCGTTGATGAAGCTGATCTTGGTCGCAAGGAAAGCGTTAGCGGCGTATTTGATCAGCTCCGCCGTCCGCCGGCCAGTGAACAGCAAGGGCGCGGCATTGAGATAGAGCGGGCGATACACTTCGCGCATCACGTCCTGCGCGCGCGCATCCTCGGTGCCCACGACGATCCGGTCCGGCCGCTTGAAATCGCCGATCGCCGCGCCTTCGCGCAGGAATTCCGGGTTGGAGACGACCGCCCATTCAAGATCGGGGCGCGCTTCTTTCAGGATCGCCTCAACCTTGTCGCCGGTGCCGACCGGCACGGTCGATTTGGTGACGACGACGCTCGGCCGGTCCGCGCTCCCGGCAATCTCGCGGGCAGCAGCGAACACATAGGAAAGATCGGCATGGCCGTCGCCGCGCCGCGAAGGAGTGCCGACCGCGATGAACACGGCGTCGGCGCCGGCAACGCCCGCTTGCAGATCGGTGGTGAAGGAAAGGCGGCCGGCGCGCACATTGCTGGCGACCAGCTGATCGAGACCGGGTTCGAAAATGGGCATGCGGCCGGCTTCCAGCGCCGCGATCTTCGACGCATCCTTGTCGACGCACACCACATCATGGCCGAAATCGGAAAAACAGGCTCCGGAGACGAGCCCGACATAGCCCGATCCGATCATCGTGATCTTCATCTGCACACCCTTGCGCGGCCTGAGCCCCCTAGCGGGGCAGGCGAAGCGTTACCAGCCGATTCAGGGTTACTTCGCCCGCGCCAAGAATTGCGCGGTGGAGGCCGCCAGCGTTTCACCGGCCGGTTCGGCCCGGCCGCCCAAGGTCTCGGCCAGGAATTCCTCTATGATCGCGTTGAACGCGACATTGTTTTCCGGCCGGGCGAAACCATGGCCTTCGTCCGGGAACAGCACATAAGTGACCGGGATGTTCCGCGCCTGCATCGCCGCGGCGATCTGGTCCGATTCCGCCTGTTTGACGCGGGGATCGTTGGCGCCCTGCCCGATCAGCAGCGGCTTCGCGATCCGATCCGCCTTGTAGAGCGGTGAGCGCTCCTTCAGCAGCGCGAGGCCTTCGGGCGTTTCGGGATTGCCCATGCGGCGATGGAATTGCTGCACGACCGGCTTCCAATAAGGCGGGATCGTCGCGAGCAGCGTTTCAAGGTTCGACGGCCCGACGATATCGACGCCGCAGGCGAACACGTCCGGCGTGAAGGCGAGGCCGGCCAGCGTCGCGTAACCGCCGTAGGAACCACCCATGATCGCGATCTTGTCCGCCTGCGCGATGCCCTTGGCCACAGCCCATTCGACAGCGTCGATCAGATCGTCATGCATCCTGGCGCCCCATTCGAGGTCGCCGGCGGAAATGAAGCCCTTGCCGAACCCGGTCGAGCCGCGGAAGCTGACCGACAGCACCGCATAGCCGCGGTTCGCGAGCCATTGGTGATAGGGATTATAGCCGTGATGGTCGCGTGCCCACGGCCCGCCATGCACCAGCAGCACCATCGGCAGCGGAGTATCGGGAATGCTGTCCCGCTCCACATCGGACATGTAAGGCAGCGACAAATACGACACGAGCGTCAGCCCGTCGCGGGCCGGAATCTCGACGGCGTGCATCGGCACCAAAGGGGCATGCTCCAGTTCCGGCCGCGAAACGTAGAACAGGTCGAGCGCGTCGGTCTCGCGATCGAACAGGTAGACGGCGGGCGGCCCGGCGACGGGGTCGACCGCGATCGTCCATTTGCGATCGTCGTCGGTGCGCGACGTGATCTCGATGTCGCCCTTCAGCAGTTCGCGGAGGCGCTTCAGCGTCGCGCCGATCGCCGGGTCGAGCGCGATCCAGTCCTTGGTCAGATAATCGACCGCATAGGCCTCGATTTCACCGCTCGCCGGGTGCGCGAGAACATGGCCGATATCCGCGCGTGCGTCCTCCGCGACGATCGTGCGGGCACCGCTCGTCATATCCTCGGCGACCAGGGCCGCAGTGTTCCGGCCCCTGCTGTCGATCCAGTAGAGCGTCGTGCCGTCAGTGGTGAAACCGGCCGGCTGGGTCGTCAGCGCATCCTCCAGCACGGTCGAGACGAACGGAGCCTCCTCCACCTCGCGGCCGTTCATCCGGAAGAAATCCATGCCGCCTTCGGCATTGGGTCGAATCGCGATGCGCAGCGCCAGCGAATCATCGGCGAGGAAGCCGGCATAGCCATCGGCGCGCATCACTTCAGTGAGCGCGCCTGTCGCGAGCTCCAGCTCGTGCACGTCGTGCCATTGCGGGTCGCGATTGTTGAGGCCGATCAGGATGCGGTCACGCCTGCTGACCGAGGTGCCGACGATCTGCACCCGCGTGTTGTCGAACGGCGTCAGGCAAGTATCGGCGCCGGTCGCAATATCGGCGCGGTAGAGCAGGAAATTCTCGTCCCCGCCTTTGTCCTGCACATACAGCAGCGCAGAGGAATCCGGCGCCCACAGATACTGACCGATCGGCCGCTCTTTTTCCGCCGTCATCGGCTTCGCGTTCGCCGGGTCGGAAGCCGGCGCCAGCCATAGATTCATGACACCGTCGCGCGGCGCCAGCCAGGACAGCCAACGCCCGTCAGGGCTGATCCGCCCCTGCGCACGGGTGGGGTTGCCGAACAATTTGGCCCGCTCGATCAGCGGCACTGGCGCTTGATTCATGCCCCACGCTTTAGGCGCTCCGTCCTGTCCCGCAACGGGTCAGTGGTTAAATCGCTCTTCACTTTGTCGATGGCGATCGCCTTTTGGTCGACCAAGGCTTTCATATTCCACCCTAAATCGGGGAGCCGCCGGGGCGACCGGGAAGGCGTGTTCCGAACCGGTCCAAGTCTAAACGTCCGCCGCGCCCGCACCGGGCGCGAGCAACTCTAGGGGTAGTTCATGCTTAAATCCTTGCTCACCGTCACCGCCTTTTCGGTCGCGGCCCTGTCCGCGCCGGCATCCGCCGCCGTGGTTTCGGGCTTCAACTCGACGCTGCTTCCGGCTCAAGACGATCAGGCGACAGGTCCGCAGGCGCTCGGTTTCATCGCCAATTTCTTCGGCAATAGCCGCACCGCGACCTATATCAGCAGCAATGGCTATGTGACGTTCAATACCAGCCAGGACGATTACACTCCGGTTGGGCTGGGCGCCAGCTATACCGGCCAGCCGATCATCGCGGCCTTCTATGCCGATGTCGACAATGAGGAAGGCGGCACCATCGGCTATGGCAGCGGCACCTTCAACGGCCGCGCCGCCTTGGGCGTGACGTGGAACGAGGTCGGCGTCTATGGCGGCACGTCGGACGACAAGCGCAACACGTTCCAACTGCTGCTCGTCGATCGCGCCGACACCGGCGCCGGCAATTTCGACATCGTTTTCAACTATGACAAGATTCAGTGGGAAACCGGTTCCGCGGGCGGCAGCAACGGCACCAACGGCCTGGGCGGGAACAGCGCCTCCGTCGGTTACAACGCCGGCACCGGCGGCCAGGCGAACACCTTCTTCCAGCTGGCCGGCTCGCAGACCCCGGGTTCGTTTATCGACGGCAGGCCGTTCGCCCTCGCTTCGAACAGCAACGTCGGCATTGCCGGCCGCTACCTGTTCCAGGTGCGCGACGGCAATGTCACGCCGCCGCCGGGCGTACCTGAGCCTGCAAGCTGGGCGATGATGATCGGCGGCTTCGGCCTGCTGGGCGCTGCCGTCCGCCGTGCCCGGCGAACCACCGTCGTTCTCGCCTAAAGAGCGAGCTGCTCGACGATCAGCGCCGCTGCCTCGGCGGCGCTGACTTCGTCCGTGGCGATCGAAAGAACAGGCGATGGCATCGCGCCCATGCATACCGCCATGTCTGCCCGAAGCTCGCGGAGCAGCGCGACCGACCTGAGCTTGCCGAACGCTTCCCGGTCCGGTGCGAGCAGCCGCCTTTCCTGTTCCGCCTCAGAAATCGTGAGCGCGACGAATATGACCTCACCGCCCGCCGCCTCGACCGTCCGCCGGACGCGGCCGGGGAAATCCGGCTCGACGCTTGGCTCTGGCGCGAAAGTGAAGATCAGCGATCGGCGTTCCCGCGCAGCCGTCATCATCGTCTCCAGCCAGAACGCTTTACGCAGCCGCACGAATTCGGGCGAGCCAAACGGAAAGACCGCGGCCACCGCGTCGACGATCAGATGATTGTGGAACAGTGCGTAGCCCGTCTGCTCCGCCACCAGCCGGGCAATCGTCAGCTTGCCCGCAGCTGCCGGGCCGTAAATGAAAACCAGCTTCAAATCGCGACCATCTTATAGTGATGCCAGGCGAAAATCGCGGCGGCCCCGCGATGCGGGCGCCATTTCTCCGCCAGTTCCCGCGTGAGCTTCTCGTCCGGGCGTTCAGGCAGCCCGAGCAGCACCCCAACCTCGCGCATCACCGCCAGATCGCCCGCCGGCCAGACGTCCGGCCGCCCTTCTGCGAACAGCAGGTAGATTTCTGCCGACCAGCGGCCGATGCCCTTGATCTTGGTCAGTTGCGCGATCGCTTCTTCGTCGTCTTCCGGCAGGTGCGCCAGATTCAGCTCACCACTCGCCACCAGCCCGGCAAGGCTCCGCGCATAGCCGCTCTTCTGCCGCGACAGGCCGGCCGAACGGAGCAATTCATCCGACGCTGCCAGCATCCGTTGCGGGTCCGCCGGGTCACCCAGCGCCGCCTCCAACTTGGTCCACATCGAATTGGCGGCCGCCACGCTCACCTGCTGGCCTACGATCGTGCGCAGCAACGTTTCATAGCCTGGCTCGCGGATGCGCGGCTCCGGGTAGCCCGCATTGGCAAGCGCCGTCGCGAAGGCCGGCTCGACCAGTGCCAGCGCATCCAGCGACTCTTTCAGCTGCTCCGCCGACAATCCCATCGCTTGACCCTCACGCCGCGCCGCGACATTGCGGCGCCAAAGCCTCTCGCTAGGCTGAACAGAAAGGGAACGCAATGCCGAAGCTGGTGGTGGTAACGCGCGACGGGAACGAAAGAACGGTTGAGGGCGATGTCGGCCTCAGCGTCATGGAAGTGATCCGCGAGAACGGCTTCGACGAATTGCTGGCGCTGTGCGGCGGCTGTTGCAGCTGCGCCACCTGCCACGTCCATGTCGATCCCGAATGGACCGGCAAGCTTTCGGCGATGAGCGAGGACGAGAACGACCTGCTCGAATCGAGCGATCATCGCGATGAAAGCTCACGCCTATCCTGCCAGATTCCGTTCACCGCCGATCTCGACGGCCTGCGCGTCACGATCGCCGCGGAGGATTAAAGCGCTCGTCATTGCGACCCCGGCGAAAGCCGGGGGAAGCAATCCAGTATAGCGTCGAGGTCGACTGGATTGCTTCGTCGCTTCGCTCCTCGCAATGACCTGATCAGCGCAACCGCAGCACCGCTGTCGGCGCGTCGCGGGTCAGCGGGCTGACTTTCCAGCTGATCGTCTTGCGGGCGCCCGCCGCCTGCGGCCCTTCCTCATTATTCTGGCTGACAATCTCGGCATCGGTGTCGAGGATGAAAATGCCGTCGAGCTTGTCGCTGCCGCCGTCGCCGCCCATGCCGCCCATCGGCCCGGCCTGATCTTTGGCTTCGTTGGCGAAGCCCGGCGCTTTCACCCGCACCGTGCCGTTGGCGCGCAGCTCGACCGCGACGAACGGCACGATCGCCTGCGCATCCAGGTTAAACGGATAGATGAAGGCGTGGGTGAGATGGCCGCTCACCTGATAGTCGATCGTGAATTTGCCGTCGCCCAGATATTTGACCGAGCGATAGCCGGCCTCTTTGGAGAGCGCGTCGGCAATGGCGCGATTCTTGGTCTCGGTCTCAGCCTTCTTCTTAGCAGCCTCGGCTGGCTTTTCGTCGGAGCCCGTAGGCGTCATCGACTGGTCGACCGCATAGACTTCGCCGATATAGCTATAAGTGAAGCTGCGGTCCGCGTTCAGCACCAATTTCGATTCGAATTTGCCCGGCGTCAGCAGGCAGGCGGTCAGCAGCAACGGCGCGGCGAACGCCAGCGCGATCCGGGTCCAAGCCCCCATTCCAATCCCCCCTTTAGTTGCGGGTCGCCACTGCATAAAGCGCGACGGCGGCCGCGTTGGACACGTTCAGACTTTCTACCCTGTCGCTGATCGGAAGTCGCGCCAGTTCGTCGCAGTGCGCGGCAGTGTTCTGGCGCATGCCTTCGCCTTCCGCGCCCAGTACCAGTGCGATCCGGGCCGAGCCGAGCGTTTCGGCCAGCGTCCGCTGCGCCTCGCCGGCCAGGCCGATCCGCCAGAAGCCCGCCTCCGCCATTTCGTCGAGCGCGCGAGCGAGGTTGACGACGCGCGCCCAAGGCACCGTTTCCAACGTTCCGGACGCAGAACGGGCGAGCGAGCCGGATTCCGGAGGACTATGCCGGTCCTGAGTCACGATCCCGCGTGCGCCGAACGCCGCTGCCGATCGCAGAATCGCGCCGACATTGTGCGGGTCCGTCACCTGATCGAGCACCAGCAGGGGCGCATCGCCCTCCGCACCGAGCAGCTCGTCGAGGAAGACGTCTTCCAGAGGCTCGACTTCCAGCACCAGACCCTGGTGCGGCGCGTCCTGCGGCACCAGCCGGCCGAGATCGGCGGCGTCCGCGAATGTGACGGGAAGGGCGCGCGGCAGCTCCAGCCGCGCCGCCGCCTCGCGCGTCGCCCACAGCTTAACCGCCCGGCGCTGCGGGTTGGACAGCGCGGCCCAGACTGCGTGCCGGCCATAAAAGCGCGGCGGGCCGGGATGACCTTTCGAGGGTCGGTGACCGCGTGCCACTAAATCCTCCCCGGCACGGGGAGGTGGCAGCCCGCAGGGCTGACGGAGGGGGGGACGAGGCGGCGCACCCCCTCCACCATTTGGCTTCGCCAAACGGGCCCCCTCCCCGTCCCGGGGAGGATTTTAACGCGCATCGTCCGGATCCTGATATTTGAACGGATCGGTGACGGCAGGCGCCGTCGGCAGCGGCATGCGCGGCAGTGTCTTTTCGCTGGTCGCCGCGTCGTACAACAGGCTCGCGAGAATCACTGATGCCTGGCGCAGATCGGCGCCTTTCATATGGTCATAAGTATCGATGCTCGAATGGTGGACGCGGCTGCCATAATCCAGCGGATCCTGGATGAACTGATAGCCGGGGATGCCGGCATTCTGCAGGAAGACATGGTCGGTGCCGTCGGTGCGCTGAATAGCGACGGTCCCGGCGCCCATCGACGCGAACGGCGCCAGCCAGTCGCGCAGCATCGGCACCGCCGCGACGTTATTTTCCGCATGGATGCCGCGGATTTTGCCCGAGCCATTGTCGATGTTGAAATAGGCGACAAGGTCGCGATAGCCCGGCCCCGGCTTGAACGGCCGCGCGTTGATGCGGGCATCATAGAGCTGGTTGCCGTCAAGGCCCGGCGGGTCGGCCGGCCAGCTGCCCAGATATTTGTTCATATAGGCCCAGCTGCCGAGCAGCGCCTGTTCCTCGCCGGCCCACAAGGCGAAACGGATCGTGCGCTTCGGCCTGACCCCCATCTTCGCCAGGATGCGCGCGGCTTCCATCACCACCACGGAGCCTGCACCATTATCGGAGGCACCATCGGCGGCCGTCCAGCTGTCCAGATGCGCGCCGGCCATCACATAGCCGGCCTTGGGATCGGTGCCCGGGATCTCGGCGATGATATTATAGGCATTGTGATCGCTGTCGTCGAAGCGGATGTCGCTGTTGATCTCGATCACCGGCGCGTCGCCGGCCTTGGCAAGCCGGGCGAGACGGCGATAATCCTCCGCCGCGATTTCGACGCCCGGCAGCGCTGGTGTCTCGTTCGCGCCGAAAGCATAGCCTTCGCCGGAGACGAGCTTGCCGTCGCGATAGGCGATCCGCACCCAGGCGACCGCGCCTTCCGCCTTCAGAAAGGCGTCGCGCTTGGCGTCGAACGCGGCGCGCTTGAGCGACTTGGCGATATCGGCCGGGTCATACGTCTCTTCCTCCCACTCGTTGAGCTTGGAAAGATCTTCGTCGGAAAGCCGCCTGAAGGCGGGCTTGGAAGGCTCGCTGCCGTCGCCGGGCATGGAGACCAGCACGATCTTGCCAGTCAGCTTGCCGCGATACTGGTCGAAATCGCGCTCGCGCTTCATCGGCGCGACCACGATCGGTGCGGATAGCGCGCCATTGGTGCCGGGCGTCCAGGCGATCGGGATGGCGGTCAGCATCAGCGGGCGCGGGCTGGTCATCCGCACGCTGGACGACACGATCGACCAGCCACGGCCGAACGGGAACGGATCGGCGCGGACATTGCTGAGACCCCAGCCGCGGAATTTCTCCTGCGTCCATTTCTCCGCCGCGCGCATGCCGGGCGAGTTGGTGATGCGCCCGCCGATCCGGTCGGTCAGATATTCGGCCGTCACCATCACTTCGCTGTGATTGAGTCCCTCGTCGATGATCCGGTTGACCATTTCGCCCTGGGCAGCGGCGGGCGCCGCGGCAGCCAGCGCGATAGCGGCAATGAACATGGGGCCTCCCCGTTTCTCGTATCGGAGCCGGGGTTTAGCAGCGCGAAGCATCTGCACAAGCATCGGCACATTGGCAGCCGTGCGTTGACAGCCGCGCCGCGCTTCGCCATTGGAGCGCTCCGCTCAAGACCCGGCCTCTGCCGGGCACCGTGGACAGGTGGCCGAGTGGTTAAAGGCAGCAGACTGTAAATCTGCCCGGGTTTCCCGTACGCTGGTTCGAATCCAGCCCTGTCCACCATCCCTAAGCCGTTGTTCGGCAATGCGTTTTTCTAAGACGCGACGCTCTGGAGAGGCGCTCATTCTGCAGACGTGTGTAATTCCTGTGTAACTTGTTCAGGCATCGCTATGTTCAAGGCGCCAAGCGCGTCGTGCACGTGCTCGCCAAATAAGTGTACATAATGAAGCACCTGCGATGGCGTTTTGTGGCCGCTGATCTTCTGAATCGTTGGAACGTCCGTCTTCGCCATCACGAGCGCGCTGATCGACGTATGGCGCATGATATGCGGCGTACAGAGTTTGGGATCGAGGCTGGCGCGCTTCACAATACGAGCGAAGGGCTCGCGCATATCTGGCCGGTGCGGGGTCTTGCAGGTCTGGCGGGCCGCCGGAAATATCCACCCGTTGGGATCAGCCTCCATCTTTCGCTGCCGCGCGAGCGCATCCCTTAGTGCTGGGGTGATCGGCTGCTGACGCTCCCCGGCCTTGGCTTTATTGATCCAGATAAAGCAGTTCTCCAAATCGACCTCGTCGTAACGCCGCTGGACAATCTCGCTGTGTCGCATTGAGGCGTTCAAGCCGAACATTACGAACAGCCAGGCGCGGCTGTCCTGATCTTCAGCCGCCGCTTTCAGCAGGCGCTGGCGCTGGGCTACAGTGAGGATCCGGATTTGCTTCCTCGCTTCCTTCTCCTTCGGAATTTCGGGGAGGTCGTCCTTTTTCATCCACCCCCAGTCTTTCGATGCCGCCCGATTCAAAAGGTGTGAAAGCGTCGACATCTCTCTGTTGATCGTCGCTTCGCTGGCGCCTTCGTTGATGCGATGCTGTCGATACTGACCAAGGCGATAGCCGGTGATTTTGTCGAGACGATCGCGGCCCAAGTACGGTACAAGGCGCTGGCGGAGATGGCGGCGCTTGTTCTTCATATCCTTCCCGCCGCTTGACTCCATCCGCTCGATGTAATCCTCCGCTGCCTGGGCGAAGGACCGGTGGAGCTTGCGACCTTGGGGGAGGCTGAGGCGATCAGCGCGCGCGTCCGTTCGCAACTTCTCGATCAAGCGTTCGGCGGTGCCGCGCTTCACGCCGTCACTCGCACGGCCGACAACACGATGGATACGCTTGCCGTCCACCATGATGTTGATCGACCACCGAAGATCTCCGGAGCTCAAGCATTCAACTGTGATGCTATGCTCGGTCACGCGGTCGCCCACCCGGAGCCCGCGCAAAAGACGATTGTCCAATTTCGTGAACCGCAACGCCATCAGTCTGACCTTGAAGATGACTTCTCGAGCTCATCTGCGGCCATGATGGCCCCCAACTCGACGGCATCATCTAGCTCAGCTTCGTAAGCTTGGACCCTCGCTGCGGTCGACGGATCGAGCTCGCCGATTTGCTGGCGGTCGAGGACGTCCATCCCTGCCATTTCGACGATCTCGTCGTTGGGCGGTGGCGGCAGCAACGCATCTAAGAGGCGATTCATGGCCCTCCGGACGGCCAAGCCAGTGAGATAATCCTTATTCCAAGCTTGGCCGCGCTTTTGCTCGATGGCCCAGATCGCGCCGCCGAGCATTCGCAGGAGCATGGCTCTGTCACCCGCCAGTGCCGCGTCGTCACGAAAAGATTGTTGAACCCTCGCTTCAACCTCTTGGGCGAGGGAGCAACCGTTTCGATCGGCGGCGGCCTCTACTTGGGCCCGCACTTCGGCCTTCAATCTTGCGGTGACCGGATATCTGTCGCCTTCGATAGGCGGCTTACGAGGGCGCCCTCGAGCGCGCTGAGACTGTGCTTCATTCATATATATTTCTATATACGCAAAAAAACGCTTGGCAATCGCTTTCTGCTCCCTCATATTTTTATACATGTTGAAAAAATATTGTTGGAGGAAGTGATGAAATTGGAAGAGGTGAGGGTTCGAATTCTGCCAGATGGGCGGGTTCCGCGCGCAGACGCGGCGCGATTTCTGGGTCTCGCGAACGCGACTCTAGCTGCCTATGTCGTTCGCGGCATCGGACCGATGCCCCGGAAGGTGGGCGGACGTGTGTTCTACTACCTTCGCGACCTCGAGGCTTTCCGAGACTCGGGCGCACGTGAAGCCGTTGAGCCGGGTCGGAAGGCCGGAGCATGAAACACGCGCCAATCATCGCTGCAGGAGCGATTGACCCTCGTAGTGTCGGTATCACGGCACGTGACCTCATGCGGAAAGAGTTTCCTCCCATCCGCTGGGTCATTCCTGGCTACATCGTCGAAGGCCTCACGGTGTTTGCCGGCGCTCCGAAGCTCGGCAAGAGCTGGGCGGCCTTGGATTGGGCCAACGCGGTCTCTACGGGTGGCAAGGCCTTCGGATCGGTGCAATGCGACGAGGGGGACGTACTGTACCTCGCGCTGGAGGATAACCTACG
>JAFEEY010000082.1:0-5611 GCA_018240865.1 Pseudomonadota bacterium
GCTGATCCACGTCCATCCCGATCCGGAGGAACTGAACAGCGTCTATCGCGCCGATCTCGCCATCTGCGCGAGCATGGAGGCATTTACAGCGGCGCTTTCAGCCGGGCCGCGATCGGAGGCTGGCACCGAAGCCCATGCCGAATGGCTGGACTGGTCAACGCCCCGCCCCCGCGAGGGCGCGACGCTCGACCTCGGCCAGTGCGTGCTGGCGATGCGCGAGTCGATGCCGGACGATACGATCATCTGCAACGGCGCCGGCAATTTCTCCGGCTGGTGGCATCGCTACTGGCGCTACAACGGCTATGGCACTCAGCTTGCGCCGACCTGTGGGGCGATGGGCTTCGGCCCGCCAGCGGCCGTGGCGGCGGCGTTGCGTCACCCAGACCGCGCGGTGGTCGCGATCTCGGGCGACGGCGATTTCCTGATGAACGGGCAGGAACTGGCGACCGCCGTCCGCTATGGCTGCGACATGCTGGTGATCGTGGTCGATAATGGCTGGTACGGCACGATCCGCATGCACCAGGAGCGCGAATATCCGGGCCGCGTTTCCGGCACTGAGTTGATCAATCCCGACTTCGCCGCCCTCGCCCGCGCCTATGGCGCCTGGGCCGAGACGGTGGAGACGACGGACGGTTTCGATCCGGCCCTCGACCGCGCGCTCAGCCAGAAAGGCGTCAAGCTGCTGCACCTGAAGACCGACGTCGAGCAGATCAGCCCGGCGGTCACGATCAGTCAGCTCAGGAACAAATAGGCCCGTTCATATCGAGCGAAGTCGAGACGCTTCTCGACTTCGCTCGAAGCAAACGGAAAAAGGGGGACGGATGCTGAAATTTTTGAAAGCGCTGGCGGCGATCGTGTTGACTGTCAGTGCACCCGCGCTCGCCCAGCCACGCGACCTCACTCCTGGCGCTGAGCGGAGCGAAGGCCGCGGGCCGTTTCCCAAGCTGGTGATCCGCGGCGTCACGCTGATCGACGGCACCGGCTCGCCGCCTTTGGGTCCGGTCGACATCGTCATCCAGAACAATCGAATCGCCGACATCCTCGTTGCCGGCACACCGGGCCTGCCGCTCAAATCCGGCCGTCCGCCCAGCGACGCGACCGAGGAGCTGGACGCGACCGGCATGTATGTGCTGCCGGGCTTTGTCGATGTGCATGTCCATGGCGGCGATCTCGAGAAATCGCCGAACCTCGACTATGCCTACAAGCTCTGGCTGGCGCATGGCGTCACCACGGTGCGCGGCGTGCCGCTCGCCGGCGCGGCCCTCTCGGCCAGCGAGAAGGCGCGCAGCGCCCGCAACGAGATCGCGGCGCCCCGCATCTGGAATTATCAGACGCTCGGCTCCGGCTGGGGGAAGGTCGACAGCCCGGAAACGGCACGGACCTGGGTGCGCTGGGCGGCGAAGAACGGCATCGACGGCATCAAATTCTTCAATCGCCCCGGCGAGACACCGGAGATCATCGGCGCGGCGATCGACGAAGCCAAGAAGCTCGGGCTCGGCACTGTCGCGCACCTCTCGCAAACCGGTGTCGCGCGGTTGAATGCGGTCGAGGCCGGGCGGCTCGGCCTCGGCACCGTCACTCATTTCTACGGCCATTTCGAAAGCCTGATGAAGGGCAACCAGATCCAGGCCTTCCCCACGGACTATAATTATCTGAACGAATATGACCGGTTCGGTCAGGTCGCCGCGATCACCGATCAGAGCGCCGATCCCGGCAGTCCGGAATGGTGGGCTTATCTGGAGGAGCAGAAGAAGAACGGCGTCACTTTCGACCCGACCTTCACCATCTACAACGCCAATCGCGACCTGATGCGCGCCCGCACCGCCGATTGGCACAAGGATTATACTCTCCCCGCGCTCTGGACCTTCTACAAGGCGAGCCGCGAGAATCACGGTTCCTATTTCTACGACTGGACCACCGCCGACGAAGTGCGCTGGCGGCGCTTCTACGACAAATTCCAGCGGCTGATCAGCGATTACCGCGCGATCGGCGGGCGGGTCACGACCGGCTCCGATTCCGGCTTCATCTACCAGCTCTACGGCTTCGGCTATATCCAGGAGCTGGAGCTGCTGCAGGAAGCAGGCTTCACGCCGCTGGAAGTGGTGCGATCGGCCACGCTGAACGGGGCGCTGACCTTGAGCGAGGCGGCCCGTCAGCCCCGCCAGTTCGGCACGGTCGAGCGCGGCATGCTGGCGGACCTGATGATCGTTCCCGAAAACCCGCTCGCCAATTTGAAAGTGCTTTACGGCACCGGCCGGCTGCGGCTCAGCCCCAAAACCGGGGAGCAGGAGCGCGCAGGCGGCGTCCGCTGGACGGTCAAGGACGGCATCATCTACGACGCCCCCGCCCTATTGGCGGAAGTGCGCGAAATGGTGGCGAAGGCCAAGCACGAGAGCGGAGTGACGGTGGAGCCGTAATCGCAGTCGTCATGTTTGCCCGTCATGCCAGCGAAGGCTGGCATCTCAATACATTCGGACCAGTGGAAGAGATGCCAGCCGTCGCTGGCATGACGGTTTGTGGTCTACGCCTTCCGCGCCGCCACGTACCGGTCCACCACGCCTTCCAGCACGGTCATCGGCACGGGGCCGCCCAGCACCAGCGCGTCGTTGAAAGCCCTGAAGTCGAAGCGGTCGCCGAGCACTGCCTTCGCCTTGTCGCGCAACCGGTTGATATAGATGTGGCCGACCTTGTAGCCGCACGCCTGACCCGGCCAGGCGCAATAGCGATCGACTTCGCCCTGCACTTCCTCGACCGATGACCCGTTGGTGGTCGCGAACCATTCGATCGCCTGCGCGCGCGTCCAGCGCTTTGCATGGAGGCCGGTGTCCACCACCAGCCGGCAGGCCCGGAAAGACAGGCTCTGGAGATAGCCGAGCCGCTCGACCGGATTCTCCTTGTACACGCCCAGCTCGTCGGCAAGCTGCTCGGCATAGAGCGCCCAGCCCTCGGAATAGGCATTGAACGCCAGCAGCGAGCGGATCAGCGGCAGCTTGAACGTATATTCGCCCTGCCAGCCATGGCCGGGAATCGCTTCGTGATAGGCAAGATCCGGCAGGCTGTATCTGGTCCACAGCTGGGTCGTGCGCAGGTTGATCCACAGCCTGCTCGGAATCTTGCCGTCGATGCTGCCCGCACCGCCATAAGCGCCCGGCGCGCCCGGCTCTTCCGCCAGCGGCAGACGCTTCACTTCGACATTGCCGCGCACCAGCGTGTTGAACGCCTGCGGCATCAGCGCGCGGATATGGGCGATGCGATCCTGAAGCAGCTTGACGATCTGGGCGCGGCCTTCGTCGTTGTCTGGGAACGTAAAGCGCGGATCCTTGCCCAACGCCGTCATGCGCGCGCCAACCGTGCCCTCCGCATAGCCCAGACCCTTCAGGATCGTATCCATCTGCCGCTGCAGATCGGCGAGCTGATCGAGGCCCATCTGGTGGACTTCATTGGGGCTCAGCCGAGTCGTCGTTCCGGCACGAAGCGCCCAGGCGTAATATTCCTCGCCCTTGGGCAGCTTCCATACCCCGGCGTCGCTGCTTGCCCTGGCGCGGTGCAACCGTATCTCGGCGATCTGGCGTTCGAGCGCGGGCCCGATCTTGCCCTGCGCGATCGCCCCGGCCTTCGCGCCATAGGCACCCGGCATGGTCGCCGTGCGCCTGGCGATCGACGTGACGATGCCCCAGCCCTCGACCCTGCCTTCACGGCTGGCCGTCAGCTGCTTCAACGCCTTGTCGAGCAGGAAATCGGGCGCGACCACGCCCTGCCCGCGCGCCGCCTTCAGCCGCTCGGTCTCACCGTCCAGCTGCCCTGCGTAAAGCGTCATCCGAGCCAGATAGGCGTCCGCGTCCGCCGGCGTCTCGATCAGATGGTCGCTGTCCAGCATTTTCGGCGTGTCGAGATAGGCCCCGACATTCTGGATCACGACGTAAGGCGAATTACGATAACCGCCGACGGCGACGTCGCCATAGGGAAAGGCAAAGCCTTCCAGCGCCGTCTCGAACGCCGTCCGCACCACTTCGACATTGGTGCGCATGACCGGAGACAAAGTATCCAGCTTCAGCGGCTTCAGGTGCTGAAGCGCCGTGCGAAGGTGCGCCTGCACCGCCTGCTTGCCTGCCATGGACGTATCGGTCAGCTTCGACTTCAGCGCCGCCCGCGCGCCCTTGTCGATGCCGAGGCCGGTCGCGCTTTCGGGCGAGTCGCGCAGCAGCTGCTCGGTGATGCCGTCGAGGGTCCGCGCCGCTTGCGCGTCGGCAGAGCCGGCGGCAGCGAAGGCCCGGCCGGGAATCGCGGAAAGCGCGGCGGCGCTGGCGGACAAAGCGAGCAGGTCTCGGCGGGCAAGGTCCATCGAAATCTCCTGAGACGAGGCGCTTAGCTATCGGCTTGCGCGGCTCTTGCAAAGCGCCTCGAACGGGCGCTTGATACGTCCCAAGTCGCCAAGACCATAATCAGGCCCAATCACACCGGAGCAGGATCATGGACGGACTCGACGGCGACAAACTCAATGCATTGGTCGGCAAGATGCTCGGCGATCTGGGCGGCGCGTTCAGCGTGCCGACGGTGCGGATCGGATGCCGGCTTGGCCTGTTCGATTCGCTGCATAGGGACGGGCCCGCCACAGCCGCCGAGCTCGCCGACCGGCTGGGCCTCGCTGAACGCAATGTCCGCGAATGGGCGCTCGCGCAGGCGGCGAATGGCTATGTCGATTACGACTCTGGCAGCGGCCGGTTCCGCCTGAGCCCCGAACAGGCGATGGTCTTCGCCGTACCGGATAGCCCGGTCTATCTGCCGGGCGCGTTCGATTGCGTGGCGGAGATGATCGCCGGCGAGCCCAAGGTCGAAGCGGCCTTCCGCGATGGCGGCGGAGTCGCCTGGGGCGAAAGCTCGGGCTGCCTGTTCTGCGCGGTCGGGGCCTTCTTCCGCCCCGGCTATGTGAACGGCATCGTCCAGGCCTGGCTCCCCGCGATCGAGGGTATGGTGCCAAGGCTCGAGGCCGGCGCCAAGGTCGCCGATGTCGGCTGCGGGGTCGGCTTTTCGACCTTGCTGATGGCCCAGGCGTTTCCGAACAGCCGCTTCATCGGCTATGATTTCCATGATCCCTCGATCGAACAGGCGAACGCACATGCCAGAGCTCATGACGTTTCCGATCGGGTCCGGTTCGAAACCGCGCCGGCCAAGGAGATCGCGGACCGCGATTTCGACCTGATCACGATGTTCGATTGTCTCCACGACATGGGTGACCCGCGCGGCTGCGCGGCGCATATGTCCCGGCTGCTGAAGCCCGACGGCGCCTGGATGATCGTCGAGCCGATTGCCGGCGATGCGCCCGAGGACAATATCGGCAGCCCCGTCAGCCGGCTGTTCTACAATGCCTCGACGATGATCTGCGTGCCGACGTCGCTGGCGCAGGAAGTCGGCGAAGGCCTTGGCGCCCAGGCCGGCGAAAAGAAACTGACCGAAGTGATTGCCGCCGGCGGGTTCAGCCGCGTGCGGCGCGCGACCGAAGGGCCGTTCAACATGGTGTTGGAAGCGCGTTTGTAGGAGCCTGGAAGCGGTTTCGTGCGTTGCCCGCGGCGATGCCCCGCGCCCGCAAGCTCAAAGTCTATCGCACGCCGAT
>JAFEEY010000082.1:5687-24945 GCA_018240865.1 Pseudomonadota bacterium
AAAATTGTCCGCAAGCTGCGCGGCACGGCGGAAGAGCAAGCAGCGGCGAAAGAGAAGAAGCGAAAACGCGCCACGCCTCGCCCGAGCCGGGCGGCGCTGGACGCGGCCGAGCAGGCGCGTACCGATGCCGAGGCCCGGCATACAGCCGCGATCAGGGAATTGGATCGGCGCGCGGCCGCGCTTGCCCGGGAGCGCGGGCAGATCGAAAAGCAGCAGGCGGCGGAACTCAAAAAGCTGGATGCCGCCGCGGCGCGCGCTCGCAAAAATTATGAAACAGCGATCGCGCGCTGGCGAGGCTGAGGCGAGGCACACGGGCGCCCCGCCTCACTCAGGTCAGAACTCGCTCGTTGCCGAAACGCCCTGGGCCGCAACGGACTGCGCCGTCAGGGCGACCGGCGACGGGCTGGCCACCAGCATGGCTTTGTAAATTAGGTGTTTCATAAATCCCCATCACGGTGATGGGCTGGAGACTGTCTTGTTCCGGGACGGCTTGGAAGGCAGGTTGGGCCGGCGCTGTCATAATCCTGCAGGTTGTTGTCATGTCGTAACAGTCGCGTTTCGGTTGACAAGCGCGGCGCTCTCACTTAGCTGCGCCATTCCCGTGCGGGACTGTTCTCGCGCGGCGATCAGCTTTGATGGAATGATGAGGGCCATGTTCGCAGTCGTGCGCACGGGCGGCAAGCAGTATCGCGTTGCCGCAGGAGACAAGATCGTCGTCGAGAAGCTCGACGGTGAAGCCGGAGCCAAGGTGACTCTGGGCGACGTGCTGCTCGCCGGCGAAGGCAGCGAGCTGAAGGCGACCGACGGCCTGACCGTCGCCGNNCGCCGCAACGGCCACCGCCAGCAGCACACGATCCTGAAGATCCTGTCGATCGGTGCTGAGCAGCCGAAGAAAGCCGCGGCGAAGAAGGCCAAGGCCGAGACCCCGGAATCGGCTTCGGCCGAAGCCGCCGCCTGAGCCGCAACGAGAGATACGGAGTAGTTAGTCATGGCGCATAAGAAAGCAGGCGGCTCCTCGCGCAACGGCCGCGATTCAGCCGGCCGTCGCCTCGGCGTGAAGAAGTTCGGTGGGGAAGAAGTCCTCGCCGGCAACATCATCGTGCGTCAGCGCGGCACCAAGACCTATCCGGGCCGCAATGTCGGCCTCGGCAAGGACCACACGCTTTTCGCGACCGCGGAAGGCCGCGTCCGATTCCACGAAGGCAAGCTCGGCCGCAAATATGTGTCGGTCGATGCGATTATGGCCGAAGCGGCCGAATAACGGGCGAACGCATTGTCGGGTCGCCTGGGGGCGACCCGAAAGTCTGCTGCGGCAGGCGATAAGGGAGACGGGTAGCCCCCGATCTCCCTTTTTCTATGTCTCCCTTGATCCATGTCGCCTGGCCGTAACGGAAACCGGCCAGGGCGAGAGCAAGGAGAGTGACCATGTTTGTGCGGACCCCAAGGCTGTTGCTGCGGCAAGGCTGGATCGAAGATGCGCCCCAGCTGGCGCGCACGATCGAGGAAGCGATCGCCCGCAACACAACCCGCATGCCCTGGCCCTATCCGCTCGCGGCCGCTGAGAATTGGCTGAGCCGCGATCAGCATGCCCACGCGCCGACCTGCCTCGTCTTCGCTCGCACCGCCGGTAATCCCCGCCTGATCGGTGGTGTCGGGCTGCACCCGGACAAGCATGGCCATGAACTCGGCTATTGGATCGCGCGCCCCTATTGGGGCCTGGGTTTTGCGACCGAGGCCGCCGGCGCCCTGCTCCGCGCCGCGCGTGAATCGCTGCGCATCGACCGCATCCATGCCGGGCACTTCGCGGACAACCCCGCTTCCGGTCGCGTGCTGCGCAAGCTCGGCTTCCGCCCGACCGGCCGCACCGAACGCCGCTTCAGCGCCGCGCGAGGCCATGACGTCGCGTGCCTGCTTTACGCGGAGGCGTGCGAGGAACCGGCGATGCGGTGTCTGGAGGCGGCCTGAGCCTAGGCCGTCATTGCGAGCGCAGCGAAGCAATCCAGAAAATTCTCCGCCGCCCTGGATTGCTTCGTCGCTTCGCTCCTCGCAATGACGACTTAAGCAGGGTTGGCAGCCACTGGCGCTACTGGCTCGCCCGGCTTGGGCGGTTCGGCGTTCGGGGGCACGTCGTCGATCTGCATCGCCGGCGTCGGGATGTCCTCGCCGAACGTGCGGACTTTCACACGGACCGCACCGCCCTCGATCGTCAGCTCGTTGAAGCTGGGCGGCGTCGAGCGGATGCGCAGCGACAGCGTCCCGGCGCCGATCATCCGCACGGGCCCGTTCGCGGTTTCCTTGATCAGATCGAACGGGTCGTGGACATGGCCTGACAACACGGCCGTCACCCTCGCCTTGGCGAGCGCAGCGAGTGCGCGCTCGCCGCCCTTGGTCAACGCCTTGCCGCGCGTGTTCGCCTCGACCAGGGGGTGATGCGCCGTCACCAGTACGACCTGCGGATCGGCGATTTCCGCGATCGCATCCAGCGACCGCCGTAGCGCGTTCGGCCCGACATAGCCGCGCGACCAATTGAACCGCCACTGCGCGCGCGCCGTCGTCTTCAGCGGCACCAGCGTCACGCCCGGCAACTTCAGCTCGCGCTCCACCAGCCGTTCGATCCGGCGGATGCGGCGATAGGGCGCGACGAACCGCTCGATTAGATTGAAATAGGGCAGGTCATGATTGCCGACCTCGACCGTCACCGGCGCAGCCAGCGACAGGATCCAGTCGCAGCACGCCTGAAACTCGCGACTTCGCGCGCGCATCGTTAGATCGCCGGTGATCGCGACCGCGTCCGGCCTTTCCGCCGCGATCCGATCCTTCACCCAGGCGAGCGCCTGCCGGTCCTCGCAGCCGAAATGCAGGTCGCTGATATGGAACAGCCGGGTCATCGCCTCTCCTAACGCCTCACCGCCCCATGTCGCCCGGCTCTTTACGGGTCAATATACGCGCCTAAAGGGGATGCATGTCGAAACCGGCAATCCTCGTCACCGGCGGCGCCGGCTATATCGGCAGCCACGCCGTGCTCGCCCTGCTCGATGCCGGCTATCCGGTGGTCGTACTCGACAATCTCACCACCGGCTTTCGCTGGGCGATCGATCCGCGCGCGATCTTCGTGCAAGGCGCGGTTGAAGACGATGTGCTGGTTCGCGACACGTTGGCGCGCCACGATATCGCCGCGATCATGCATTTCGCGGGCTCGATTCTCGTGCCAGAGTCGGTCGAGAACCCACTGAAATATTACAGGAACAACACCGCCGCCTCACGCGCGCTGATCGAAAGCGCCGTGGCCTGCGGCGTGCGGCATTTCATCTTTTCTTCGACAGCGACGCTCTACGGCATCGTCAAGGACTGGCCGATCCGGGAGGATTTCCCGATCCAACCGATCAATCCTTACGGCAGCTCGAAGCAGATGACCGAGATGATGCTGCGGGACGTCGCCGCCGCGCACCCGCTCAACTATGCGGCGCTGCGCTACTTCAACGTCGCCGGGGCCGATCCCGAGGGCCGATCAGGGCAATCGACCGCAGGGGCCACGCACCTGATCAAGGTCGCGGTCGAGGCAGCGACCGGCAAGCGCGGCCATGTCGCGATCTTCGGCACCGATTACGACACGCGCGACGGCACCGGCATGCGCGACTATATCCATGTCAGCGACCTGGCCGCCGCGCATCTCGACGCGCTCGAAGCGCTGATGGCGGAGCCGGACCGCAGCCTCACGCTCAATGTCGGCTACGGCACCGGGTCGACGGTGCTGGAAGTGCTCGACGCAGTGGATCGCGTCACCAATATGAAGATCGAGCGCCGGATCGAGCCCCGCCGCGCCGGCGACCCGCCGATCCTCGTCGCCGACAACAGCGCGATCCTCGCCACCCTGCCCTGGCGGCCGAGGCGCGCCGATCTGGACCTGATCATCGCCGACGCGCTGGCCTGGGAGCGGCAGCTGGCGGAGCGGAAGGGCGGCGCGGCCTAAATCCGCCCCCAATTCGTCATTCCCGCGAAAGCGGGAACCCAGCGTCCAATTACGCGCCGCGGAGCGGCTCCGAACTGTTTTTCTTGCTCGGCTGGGTTCCCGCTTTCGCGGGAATGACGAAAATTTTACTCCAGCTCCAGAATCACCGCGTCCACCGCCAGGCTGTCTCCGGGCTTGGCCTCGATACTCTTCACTGTCCCCGCTTTCTCGGCGCGGAGGATATTCTCCATCTTCATCGCCTCGACGGTCGCGAGCGGCTGGCCGGGTTCGACTTTGTCGCCTTCCTTGACGTTCAGCGACACCAGCAGGCCCGGCATCGGGCACAGCAGGAAGCGCGACAGATCGGGTGGCACTTTCTCGATCATGTGACGGCTGAGCGCGGCCACGCGCGGCGGCCAGACATCGACGATGTGCGCCGCGCCGCGCGTGGTGAGCTTCCACTTGCGGCCCTTGCGCTCGACGCGGACGGCGATTGGCTCACCGTCGATCGTGCCTTCGAACAGCGACTGGCCCGGCTCCCATTCGCCGTCGAGATCGAGGCTGCGTTCGCCGTCGATCGTCGCGATCAGGCCGTGATCGTCCTCGTCGAACGAAACGTGCAGGTCGCGCCCACCGATGCGCACGACGCGCTCGGCCAGGATATCGGCGTCACCGTTCAGCTGTCCGCTGATCTCGTGGGCGCGGACTTCATTCTCCAGTCCGATCATCGCGGCGATGGCAGCAAGGCCGTCGGTCAATTCCTCGGACGCGGGGGCGCCGTGGAAGCCGTCGGGATATTCCTCGGCAATGAAGCCGGTGGTGAGCGCGCCTTCGCGGAAGCGCGGGTGCTGCATCAGCGCGGAGAGGAAGTCGATATTGTGGCCGGGGCCGTCAATCTCGAACCGGTCGAGCGCCGCGATCTGCGCGTCGATCGCCGCCTCGCGCGTCGGCCCCCAGGTGATCAGCTTGGCGATCATCGGGTCATAGAACATCGACACCTCGCCGCCTTCGCGCACGCCGTCATCGACGCGGACGTGGACGCGGGCAAGCCCCTCCCCTTCAGGGGAGGGGTTGGGGTGGGGCAGAGTCTTTTGGGCGAGCGGACGCTCGCCCCCACCCCCAAACCCCTCCCCTTCAGGGGAGGGGCTGACGGGCGGACGGTATCTGATGAGTCTGCCTGTGCTCGGCAGAAACCCGCGATACGGGTCTTCCGCATACACCCGGTTCTCCACCGACCAGCCGTTGATCTTCACATCATCCTGCGTGAACCCGAGCTTCTCGCCTGCCGCGACGCGGATCATCTGCTCGACCAGGTCGAGGCCGGTGATCTCCTCGGTCACCGGATGCTCCACCTGCAGGCGGGTGTTCATCTCGAGGAAGTAGAAGCTCTCGCCCGTCGTGTCGGCGCCGGAGACGATCAGCTCAACCGTGCCCGCCGAATAATAGCCGACTGCCCGCGCCAGCGCGACCGCCTGCTCGCCCATCGCCTTGCGCATTTTGGGCGTGACGAACGGCGACGGCGCTTCCTCGACGACTTTCTGGTGGCGGCGCTGCACCGAGCATTCGCGCTCATTCAGATAGACGATGTTGCCGTGCTGGTCGCCCAGCACCTGGATCTCGATATGGCGCGGGCTTTCGATGAATTTCTCGATGAAGACACGGTCGTCGCCGAAGCTGGCGAGTCCCTCGCGCTTGGTTGCCTCAAAGCCTTCGCGCACGTCCTGTTCGGACCAGGCGAGCCGCATGCCCTTGCCGCCGCCGCCGGCCGAGGCCTTCATCATCACCGGATAGCCGATGTCGTTGGCGATCTTCACGGCCTCTTCGGTGTCCGCGATCTCGCCCAGATAGCCGGGGACGACATTGACGCCGGCTTCGCGCGCCAGCTTCTTCGATTCGATCTTGTCGCCCATCGCCGCGATCGCGCTTGGCGGCGGCCCGACAAAGGCGATCCCCGCCTCCGCACAGGCGCGCGCGAAGCTCTCGCGCTCGGACAGGAAGCCATAGCCCGGATGAATGCAGTCCGCGCCCGTCTCCTTGGCGGCGAGCAGGATCAGGTCCGCCTTCAGATAGGATTCCGCCGCCGGCGCCGGCCCCAGCCGCACCGCCTCGTCCGCCATCATCACATGCGGCGCCCGCGCATCGGCATCCGAATAGACCGCGACCGTCGCGATCCCCATCTTCTTGGCCGTGCGGAACACCCGGCACGCGATCTCGCCCCGATTGGCGACCAGGATTTTTTTGAACATCTTTGGCTTTTCGTTGCGGTTGATCGGACTACCTAGCTTCGGTTCAGTGAAGCGGACTGGCTTGTTGGTATCGTGATCCGACGCCAAGCGACCGTCGTCGGTAAGCTCCCAAACTCCTCGCTGCTCGCGCGAGATCAGCCCCTTTTTTGCCAACTCGTTACGAGCCCATTGCACGCGATTTTCCCAAGCATTCCGGCCATCGCTTGGGAGCACAGCATTTCGTTGCTCGGACGAAAGAGAGAACAGCGATGCAAGTGGATCGTAGATATCAGAGGGGGCTTGAGGCGTGCCCCGCTCTCGCATCAGCTTGAGCAGCTTGATTTCGACATCGTCTTGCGAAGGTAGCTCAGGCACACGCAACCTCGTTTCTTGCGGGTTCCTCACCCAGTAGCGCAGTCAGCCCCAGCTTCGCGAACAGCGCTGCATCCGCATTGTCGCCGGCGTTGGGCGCGGTCAGCAATTTGTCGCCGGTGAAGATGCTGTTCGCGCCGGCGAGGAAGCAGAGCGCTTGCGTTGCTTCGCTCATGCTCTCGCGGCCCGCACTCAGCCGTACCATGCTGAGCGGCATGGTGATGCGCGCGACGGCGACGGTGCGGACGAACTCGATATCGTCGATCTTGGCCATCGGCGTATCGGCGAGCATGTCGCCCAGCACCGTGCCCTTGACCGGCACCAGCGCGTTGACGGGCACGCTCTCCGGGTGCCGCTCCAGCGTTGCCAGCGTGTGGATGAAGCCGACCCGGTCCTCGCGCGTCTCGCCCATGCCGACGATGCCGCCCGAACAGACGTTGATCCCAGCCCCGCGCACATTCGCCAGCGTATCGAGCCGATCGGCCATCGTCCGCGTGGAGATCGCCCGCTCATAATATTCCGGGCTGCTGTCGATATTGTGGTTGTAATAGTCGAGACCGGCCTCGGCTAGCTGCTCGGCCTGAGACGGCGTCAGCATGCCGAGCGTCATGCAGGTCTCCAGCCCCATCGCGCGCACGCCTTTCACCATCTCGATGATGGCGGGCATGTCGCGATTCTTGGGGTTGCGCCACGCCGCGCCCATGCAGAAGCGCTGCGAGCCCGCGTCCTTCGCCTGCGCCGCCGCCTGCAGCACCGCGCGCGGGTCCATCAGCTTCGTCGCCTTGACGCCGGAGTCGGCATGCACGGACTGCGAACAATAGCCGCAATCCTCCGGGCAGCCCCCGGTCTTGATGCTGAGCAGGGTGCAGAGCTGCACCTGATCCGCCGCGTGATGCGCGCGGTGGACGGTCGCGGCGCGGAAGACGAGTTCGGTGAAGGGGAGATTGAAGAGGGCGCGGATTTCCTCGCGGGTCCAGTCAACCCTCACCCCGTTCGCTTCGAGCGAAGTCGAGAAGCGGGGCTTGGAGCGGGTGGACGCGCGTTTCTCGACTTCGCTCGAAACGAACGGAGTCTTTTCAGCCAGATCACCCATGTCGCGGCCGTCCATCAAATCGTCCTCAGGAACACGGCGAGGAACACGCCCACGCCGAAGCTGAACAGGGCGCCGGAGGCGGTGCGCAGCCAGCGCGCCGAGCGCGGCAGCGGGCGGCCGGCGACGCGCTCGCGCACCACCGTCAGCAGCCCGACCAGCGCGAGCCCGCCGCCCAGCCCGATCGAGATCACGATCAGCGCCAGCACATCCTTGCCCAGCTTGCCTTCCGCAATGCCGAGCGTGCCGCCCAGCGCGACCAGCGCCAGCGTCGTCAGATGCTTGAAATAGTCGTAGAGCAGCAGCTCTGCCGCGCCGTCGCTCGCTTCCACGATTGTATCGTCAGTGCTGGCCGCGCTCATTCCGCAGCCTCCCCGACCGGGGGCATGTTGTGCCCCAGCAACCGCAGCACGTCGGCCGCGCAATCGACGACGTTGGAGCCGGGACCGTAAATGCCCTGGACGCCGTGCTCGCGCAGATAGTCATAATCCTGGGGCGGGATGACGCCTCCCGCGATCACCTTGATATCCTGCCGCCCCTGATCGCGCAGGCGCTGGATCAGCTCGGGGATCAGCGTCTTGTGGCCTGCGGCGAGGCTGGACGCGCCGACCATGTCGACCCCGCTCTCCAGCGCCAGCACCACGGTTTCCTCCGGCGTCTGGAACAGCGGGCCGGAGACAATGTCGAAGCCCATATCGCCGAACGCGGAGGCGATGACATTGGCGCCACGGTCATGGCCGTCCTGGCCCATCTTGGCGATCAGCAGCTTGGGCTTGCGCCCGATCCGCCGCTCGACCGCCTTCACGCCATCCACCACCTGCCGCCAGCGATCGTCATCCGCGTAGGGCGCCGCATAAACCCCCTTCACCGGCGTCGGCAGCGTCGCGTAGCGGCCGAAGCCTGCCTCCATAGCCGCCGAAATCTCACCCAGCGTGGCGCGCGCGCGGGCGCAATCGACGGCGAGGGCCAACAAATTCCGTTCGGGCTGAGCCTGTCGAAGCCCTCCCTTTTCTTCGGCTTCGGCGTTTCCGGAAGGGAGGCCTTCGACAGGCTCAGGCCGAACGGATTGAGGCGCGGCACCGGCGCGCAAGGCCTCAAGCGCGGCCTGGCATGCCGCCTTGTCGCGCCCCGCCTTCACGCGCTGGATGCGGGCGATCTGGGCTTCGCGGACGCGATGGTTATCGACCTCCAGCGTCTCGATCTGCGCTTCGTCCTGCAGCCGGTATTTGTTGACGCCGACGATCACGTCCTCGCCGCGATCGACCCGCGCCTGGCGCGCCGCGGCGGCTTCCTCGATCATCGCCTTGGGCCAGCCGGCGGCGACCGCCTTGGCCATGCCGCCTTCGCTCTCGACCCGCTCGATGATCTCCCACGCCTTTTCGACCAGCTCGTTGGTCAGCGCCTCGACATAGTAGGAACCACCCAGCGGATCGACGACCCTGGTCATCCCCGTTTCTTCCTGAATCACGATCTGCGTGTTGCGCGCGATCCGGGCGGAGAAGTCGGTGGGCAGCGCGATCGCCTCGTCCAGCGCATTGGTATGGAGCGACTGGGTGCCGCCCAGCATCGCCGCCATCGCCTCGATCGTGGTGCGGATCACATTGTTGTACGGATCCTGCTCGGTCAGCGACACGCCGCTGGTCTGGCAATGGGTGCGCAGCATCTTGGAGCGCTCGTCTTTCGCGCCCAGTTTCGTCATCACCCGGTGCCAGAGCACGCGCGCGGCGCGCAGCTTCGCGACTTCCATGAAGAAGTTCATGCCGATCGCGAAGAAGAAGCTCAGCCGCCCGGCGAATTTGTCGATGTCGAGGCCGGAAGCGACGCCATATTTCACATATTCCATGCCATCGGCGATAGTGAAGGCGAGTTCCTGCAGCTGCGTCGCCCCGGCTTCCTGCATATGATAGCCGGAAATCGAAATACTGTTGAATTTCGGCATGTTCGCGCTGGTATATGCGAAAATGTCCGAAATGATCCGCATGCTCGGTTCTGGCGGGTAGATATAGGTGTTGCGGACCATGAACTCCTTCAGAATGTCGTTCTGGATGGTGCCGTCCAGCTTCTCCTGAGGGACACCCTGCTCCTCCCCGGCGACAATGAAGAAAGCGAGGATCGGGATCACCGCGCCGTTCATCGTCATCGAGACCGACATCTGATCGAGCGGGATGCCGTCGAACAGGATCTTCATGTCCTCGACCGTGTCGATCGCGACGCCCGCCTTGCCGACATCGCCCGTCACGCGCGGATGATCGCTGTCATAGCCCCGGTGGGTGGCGAGATCGAAGGCGACCGAAAGCCCCTTCTGCCCGGCGGCGAGGTTGCGGCGATAAAAGGCGTTCGATTCCTCGGCGGTCGAGAAGCCGGCATATTGCCGGATCGTCCAGGGCCGCCCGGCGTACATTGAAGCGCGCACGCCGCGAGTGAATGGTGCGAAGCCCGGCAGGCCCGGATCGGCGGTGACATCTTCCTCAGTATAGAGCGGCTTGACGTCGATTCCTTCCGGTGTGTGCCAGGTGAGATCCTTGCCCTTCACTTCCTTGGAAGCGAGGGCGGACCAGTCGGAATAGGTTGGTTTCTTGCTCATAAGCCTGTCCCAAGCACCGTTCGGGCTGAGCTTGTCGAAGCCCTCCCTTTCTTTTCCGAGTTTCCGAAAGAAGGGAGGCCTTCGACAGGCTCAGGCCGAACGGAGTTTAGGGGTGCCATCTGGATCGCCCGCTCCATCACTGCCCCCTGAACTCCGCCTTGCGCTTCTGGAGGAAGGCCAGCCCGCCCTCCAGCGAGTCGCCGGTGCGGCGCATCGCGCGCTGGGTATCGGCTTCGCGCGCCATTGCGTCGGCGTATGAGCTGTCCAGCGCCGCGTGCAGGTTGCGCCGCATCGTGCCCAGCGCCAGCGTCGGCCCGGCGGCGAGGCGTGTCGCCAGCGCCAGCGCCTCGGCCTCCAGCGCATCGTCGACGACCACCCTGTGGATCATGCCCCAATCGAGCGCCTTGGCGGCGGAGACACGCTCGCCCAGCATCATCATCTCGGCGGCACGCGCGCGGCCGATCAGGCGTGGCAGCGCCCAGCTCGCGCCGCCGTCCGGCACCAGGCCGATATTGACGAACGCCTGAAGGAAATAGGCCGTCTCGCTCGCCACCACGAAATCGGCCGCGAGTGCGAGGCTGCAGCCGATCCCCGCCGCCGGCCCGCGCACGGCGGAGACGACCGGCACGCTCAGCTCGGCCAGCGCGAGGATCGTCGGATTGTAGCTGTCGGTCAGCGCTTCGTAGGTCTGCTGCGCCGGGTCGCCATCCTGCGCGAGCGCCTTCGACGCCAGGTCCGCGCCTGAGGAGAAGGCCCTGCCCTCGCTCGCGATCAGCACCGCACGCGCGCCGTCCAGCGCGCCCAGCGCCGCGCGGATCTCGTCGAACATCTCCGGCGGCGCGGCGTTCAGCCGCTCCGGCCGGTTCAGGGTGACGACCAGCACGTCACCGTCACGGCGGGTGCGGATGGTTTCGTAGTCAGTCAAACCTGTCTCCTTTTGCCCCTCTCTCTTGACGGGAGAGGATAGCGAAGCTTGGCGGCTTGTCCGCCTAGCGAAGCTTGGTGACGGTGACGGCGGTGGAGAATAATCTCCCGCTCAGTCACCCTCACCCCGCTCGCGGCTCCGCCGCGAGTCGCCCTCTCCCGTCAAGGGAGAGGGCTTAATGATCGCGCGGCGTCTCCATGATCTCGGTCAGCACCCCGCCCATGTCCCTGGGATGCACGAAGAAGATCGGCGTGCCGTGCGCGCCGATGCGCGGCTCGCCCAGCACCTTCGCGCCCTTGGCCTCGAACCAGGCCTTGGCCTGGTGAATATCCGGCACCTCGTAGCAGAGATGATGCTGCCCGCCCGCCGGATTCTTGGCGAGGAAGCCGTGGATCGGCGAGCTTTCGCCCAGCGGCTCGATCAGCTCGATCTGGCTGTTGGGAGTATCGACGAAGCACACCTTCACGCCCTGCGCTGGCAGGTCGAACGGCTCCCGGATCACCTCCGCCCCCATCACGTCGCGGTAGAAGGCGATGGAGTTTTCGATGGACGGAGTGGCGACCCCGACATGGTTCAGGCGGCCGAGTTTCATCTGATCTCTACGCTAGCTAGCCCGAAATCGTCACGGATAATGGAGCAAAGCATCTTGTCTCCTTCGTCGAGGTCCTGAACAAAGACAGGGTTCCTAAGAGCCTTCTCCAAAAGCTCCTTAGCCTCAGGAAGCCGCCTTTCATTCCAGAGGCGATTCACCCTTGTCATCGTTTGATAAAATCTGACGTATATGGGATCGACGCCGTATGGCCCGGGGGGCGGGAGCATCTCGTTGGAAGCTGGATTAACTTCCTGAAACGCCTTCCCCGATCTAATGTATGAGATGGCTCGCTGATTGACACCAAAGTACGCGGCTATCGTCTCGTTCTTATCGCCCCGGGCGATCATTCCTTTGACAATCGAAGCGTCTGCCCCTGTAAGCTCTTCATCGTCACCGTAGAGTTTGCTCATCGACTCACCCCTGTTCCGACTACAGAGGAATGTTGTCATGCTTCTTCCATGGATTTTCCAGCTGCTTGTTCCTAAGCTTCCGTAGCCCCAGCGCGATCCGTCGCCGCGTGGAGTGGGGCATGATCACTTCGTCGATGAAGCCCTTGCTCGCGGCCACGAACGGGTTGGCGAAGCGGGCTTCGTATTCGCGGGTGCGTTCGGCGATTTCTTCCGGAGTCTTGCCGCGGAAGATGATCTCGACCGCGCCTTTCGCGCCCATAACGGCGATTTCGGCGGTGGGCCAGGCGTAGTTCAGGTCGCCGCGCAGATGTTTCGACGCCATGACGTCGTACGCGCCGCCATAGGCTTTGCGGGTGATGACGGTGATCTTGGGCACGGTCGCCTCGGCGTAGGCGAATAGCAATTTCGCGCCATGCTTGATGATGCCCGAATGCTCCTGCGCGACGCCGGGGAGAAAGCCGGGCACGTCCACGAAGGTCACGATCGGAATATCGAACGCATCGCAGAAGCGCACGAAGCGCCCGGCCTTTTTCGATGAGTTGATGTCGAGCACGCCGGCCAGCACCATCGGCTGGTTGGCGACGATGCCGACGGTGCGGCCCTCGATCCGGCCGAAGCCGATGATGATGTTGCCCGCATGCGCCGGCTGCAGCTCGAAGAAATCGCCTTCATCGATCGTCTTCCGGATCAGCTCGTGCATGTCATAGGGCTGGTTGGCGTTGGCCGGGATCAGCGTGTCGAGGCTTTCGTCGATCCGGTCCCAGGGATCGGCGGTCGGCCGTTCCGGCACCTCTTCGCGGTTCGACAAAGGCAGGAAGTCGATGAAATCGCGCGCTGCCAGCAGCGCGTCGATGTCGTTCTCGAATGCCACGTCGGCGACGCCGGACCTGGTGGTATGGGTGATCGCACCCCCCAGCTCTTCCTGCGTCACGACTTCGTTGGTGACGGTCTTCACCACGTCCGGACCGGTCACGAACATGTAGGACGAATCCTTCACCATGAAGATGAAGTCGGTCATCGCCGGCGAATAGACCGCGCCGCCCGCGCATGGCCCCATGATGAGCGAGAGCTGCGGCACCACGCCCGAGGCCAGCACGTTCCTCTGGAACACCTCGGCATAGCCGCCCAAGGACGCCACGCCTTCCTGGATGCGCGCGCCGCCTGAATCGTTGAGGCCGATGACCGGCGCGCCCACTTTCAGCGCCATGTCCATGATCTTGCAGATCTTCTGCGCGTGCCGTTCCGACAGCGAACCGCCGAACACCGTGAAATCCTGGCTGAAGACGAAGACCAGCCGGCCGTTGATCGTGCCCGATCCGGTGACGACGCCGTCGCCCGGGACGATCTGCTCCTGCATGCCGAAATCGACGCAATTATGCTCGACATACATGTCGAGCTCCTCGAACGAGCCTTCGTCGAGCAGCACCTCGATCCGCTCGCGGGCGGTCAGCTTGCCCTTGGCGTGCTGCGCGTCGATCCGCTTCTGCCCGCCGCCTTGCCGCGCGGCCTCGCGGCGCTTTTCGAGTTCGTCGAGAATAGTCTGCATGCGCCTCCCTCGCAGGGAATGCACGCCCGCGCAAATGTGGAGTTGCGAAGTTGTGAAGAGCGAGTTTGCAAATGAGCTCCGTACGCCCTATCCCGCTCGTCCCGAGCGAAGTCGAGGGGCGTGTGACAGGCTCCGAGGTGCGCCCCTCGACTACGCTCGGGACGAGCGGAGGTTTAGACGTGGGCAAGAGACTCTATGCCGGCCAGCGCCTGCGCGCGCTCCGCATCCGCCACGCGCTCGGACAGGCGGCGATGGCGGCGCGGCTGGGGGTGTCGGTCTCCTACCTCTCGCAGCTTGAGAATGATGACCGGCCCCTCACCTCCACTGTCTTCGCCGCGCTCGGCCGGCAATTTCCGCTCGATCTGGACAGCCTTCAGGGCGATGACGGCGCGCGCCGTTTCGCGGCGGCCCGGACGGTGCTCGACGATCCGCTGTTCGGCGGCGCCCTGCCCGATCCGCAGGCAATTGCGCGCCTCGCGGAGCAACAGCCGGAGCTGGCCGACCGACTGATCGCGCTCCACGCCGCTTACCGGGCGGCGGAGGAACGGTTGCAGATGCTCGACGAGACGATCGACAGCGGCGCGGAGCAAGGAGGCCGCCTGCCCTGGGACGAAATCCGCGACTGGTTCCACCAGGCCGGCAACTATATCGACCTGCTCGACCGGCGCGCCGAGACGCTCTCCGGCGACCTGAAAGGCGCGCCCGCCGAAGCGCTGGCGGAGCGCCTCGCCGCCGTCTACGGCGTGATCGTCGAGGAACTGGCCGACGCCGATGCCGCGACCATCCGCCGCTTCGACGCATCGCGCCGGGCGCTGATGCTTGGCCCTGCCCTGCCGCCCGAAAGCCGCCGCTTCCAGCTCGCCTGGCAATTGGTCGCGCTGGAGCTGGGCAGCGAGATCGCCGCGATCGCCGACGCGGCGGCGCTGCGCACAAGTGAAGCCCGGCGGCTGCTCGCGCTCGGCCTCACCAACTACGCGGCGGGTGCGCTGGTGATGCCTTATGAAGCGTTCCGCACCGCCGCCCGCTTGCTGCGCCACGATATTGATCGTCTGTCGCGCCGCTTCGGCGTCAGTTTCGAGCAGGCCTGCCACCGGCTCTCGACATTGCAGCGGCCCGGTGCGCGCGGCATTCCTTTCTTTTTCTGCAGGGTCGACATGGCCGGCAACATCACCAAGCGCCATTCCGCGACCCGCCTGCAATTCGCCCGCTTCGGTGGGGCCTGCCCGCTCTGGGTGGTGCATGAAGCCGCGGCGATTCCGGACCGCGTCCTCGTCCAGCTCGCCGAGACCCCAGACGGTGTGCGCTATGTCTCAATGGCAAAGGGGCTGGTGAAACCATCCGGTCGTTACGACCGCGCGCCTCGCCGCTACGCCGTCGCGCTCGGCTGCGAGGCGGCACACGCGCGCGACTTCATCTACGCCGACGGGCTGGATATCGAGCGGGGCCGTGCGGCGCCGATCGGCGTTTCGTGCCGCCTTTGCCCGCGCCCCGATTGCGATCAGCGCGCCTTTCCGCCCGCCGACCGCGCGATCCGCATCGTGCCCGATCGCCGCGACGTCGTGCCCTATATCATCGGCTGACCCCCTTGCCTTCATGACGGCGCGGGGCAATGAGCAGAAGTAGCTAGGAGGGGTGAATGGCTGATCTGTATCCGGTGCCGCAGAACTGGGCGAAGCGGGCCCGGGTGAATGCCGAGAAATATGCGCAGCTTTATGGGCGCGCGCTCGCCGATCCCGGCAGCTTCTGGCTGGAGCAGGCGCGGCGGCTGGATTGGATCAAGCGGCCCGAGATCGCCGGCGACTGGTCGTTCCGCGAGGATGATTTCCGGATCAGCTGGTTTCGCGACGGCAAGCTGAACGCGACCGTCAATTGCATCGACCGGCATCTGAAAACCCAGCCGGACACGGTCGCGATCCTGTGGGAGCCCGACGAGCCGGGCGAGGAAGCGCGACGCTACACCTATCGTCAGCTCCACGAAGAGGTCTGCCGCTTCGCCAATGTGTTGAAGGCGCAAGGCGTCAGGAAGGGCGACCGCGTCACCATCTATCTGCCGATGATTCCTGAAGCAGCGTTCGCGATTCTCGCCTGCGCGCGGGTCGGGGCGATCCATTCAGTGGTGTTCGCCGGCTTCTCGCCCGAGGCGCTGGCCGGCCGGGTCCAGGACTGCGATTCCAGGATCGTTGTCACCGCCGATGAGGGCCGGCGCGGCGGCAAGCGCGTACCGCTGAAGGCCAATGTCGACGCCGCTGCCGTGCACGCGCCGAGCCTGGAAAAGGTCATCGTCGTCAAGGCGACCGGCGGCGAGGTTGGAATGCAGGCCGGCCGCGACATCTGGTATCACGAAGCGGCGGAAACGGCCGAAGCCGAATGCCCGCCCGAGCCAATGAACGCGGAAGACGCACTCTTCATTCTTTATACCTCGGGTTCCACGGGCAAGCCCAAGGGCGTGCTGCACACGACCGGCGGCTATCTGGTGTGGGCGAGCCTGACCCATGAGTTGGTGTTCGATTACCGGCCCGGCACGCTTTACTGGTGCGCCGCCGATATCGGCTGGGTGACGGGGCACAGCTATATCCTCTACGGGCCGCTCGCGAACGGCGCGACGACCTTGATGTTCGAAGGGGTGCCGAACTGGCCGACGCCCAGCCGCATCTGGGAAGTGGTGGACCGGCACGGCGTCGAGATTCTCTATACCGCGCCGACGGCGCTCCGCGCCTTGATGCGCGAGGGCGACAATCATGTGAAACGCACCAGCCGCGGCACGCTGACGCTGCTCGGCACGGTCGGCGAGCCGATCAACCCGGAGGCCTGGCGCTGGTATTACGACGTCGTCGGCGAAGGCCGCTGCCCGATCGTCGACACCTGGTGGCAGACGGAAACCGGCGGCACACTGATCTCGCCGCTGCCCGGGGCCACTGACCTGAAGCCCGGCTCCGCAACCCGCCCATTGCCTGGCGTCGATCCGCAATTGGTCGATGGCGACGGCAATATCCTGCAGGGCCCGGCCGAGGGCAATCTGGTCATCGCGCGCAGCTGGCCGGGCCAGATGCGCACGGTCTGGGGCGATCATGACCGCTTCTTCCAGACCTATTTCAGCACCTATCCCGGCAAATATTTCACCGGCGACGGAGCGCGGCGCGACGAAGACGGCTATTACTGGATCACCGGCCGCGTCGACGATGTGCTGAACGTCTCCGGCCACCGCATGGGCACGGCCGAAGTGGAAAGCGCGCTGGTGCTGCATCCCAAGGTCGCCGAAGCCGCCGTCGTCGGCATGCCGCACGACATCAAGGGCCAGGGCATCTACGCCTATGTCACGCTGAATGCCGGCGAGGAAGCGAGCGACGATCTGCGCAAGGCGCTGACCGGCTGGGTCCGCACCGAAATCGGGCCGATCGCGACGCCTGACGTAATCCAGTTCGCACCGGGCCTGCCCAAGACGCGGTCCGGCAAGATCATGCGCCGCATCCTCCGCAAGATCGCGGAAGGCGATGTCTCCAATCTCGGCGACACCTCGACGCTTGCCGATCCGTCGGTGGTCGACGATCTGGTCGCCAATCGGGCGTCGTGACGCCGGAGCCCGCCCCGATCCAGCGGACACTGCGCATCGCGCTGGTGGTGGCGCTGGCGCTGCTCGGATTGTGGGTCGCGCATCCCTTCCTTCCGGCCCTGCTCTGGGCGGTGGTGCTCGCGATCGCGGTCGCGCCTGCCTATGCCCGGGCCGAAGCGAATTGGCCGGCCGGCAAGAGCCTGTGGCTGCCTCTCCTCTTCACCGCAGCGGTCGGGCTGGCGGTGCTCGTGCCATTGTCGTTCGGCATCCTCCGCGCGGCCCGGGAAGCGCATGACATCGCGCTCTGGCTCGCCAATGCCCGCGCCAACGGCATTCCGGAGCCGCTCTGGGTCACGCAATTGCCCTTCCCCCACCAGACGATCGACGATTGGTGGGCCTTGAACCTCGCCACCCCCGATGCGGCGCAGCGGCAGTTCGGGCATCTGAGCGACCCGGAAGTCCTGGCCCGCTCGCGCGCTTTCGGCACGCTTGTGCTGCGCAAGGCCGTCGTCTTCCTGTTCACGCTGCTGGCCTTCTTCTTCATGCTCCGCAACCAGGATCTGATCGCCGCGCAGGCGCGTCACGCCGCCGACCGGCTGTTCGGGCCGGCGGGCGAACGGATCGGCGTGCAGATGATCCGGTCCGTGCGCGGCACGATCGACGGGCTGGTGCTGGTCGGCATCGGCGAAGGCGTCTTGATGGCGATCGCCTACATCGCCGCGGGCATTCCGCATCCGGTACTGCTGGGCGCGCTGACTGCTGTCGCGGCGATGATCCCTTTCGCGGTGGTGCTGCCGGTTGGCGGCGTCGCGCTCTACCTGCTGGGCCAGGGCGCGGTCGGCTGGGCGATCGCGATCATCGTCACTGGCCTGGTGGTCGTGTTCGTCGCGGATCATTTCGTCCGCCCTGTGCTGATCGGCGGCGCGACCCGTCTGCCCTTTCTCTGGGTGCTGATCGGCATATTGGGCGGCGTGGAGACGATCGGTCTGCTCGGCTTGTTCATCGGCCCCGCAGTGATGGCGGCGCTGATTCTGCTGTGGCGCGAATTGGTTGCGCCCACGGCCTAGCATGACCAAAAAACCGCCTCTCCACCCGCTGCTTCAGCAGGCCGTCCACCTGTCGATGGCCGGGCGCAATGCCGAGGCAGTGATGATCGTGACGCAACTCGCGGGGCAGAATCAGCCACAGGCGCTGGCAATGCTGGCCGAGATGAAATGGCGTGGGGGTATCGTCGCCCAGGATCCCGTGGCCGGCCGCGAACTCTGGCGCCGCGCGGGCGATCTTGGCCATGCGGACGCGGCGCGGATCACGACCAACCTGATGGCGAATGGCGTCGCCGGGCCGCGCGATTGGACCGGCGCGCTTGCCCGTCTGAAGGGCGAAGCGCGCATCGACCGTAACCGCAAGGAGACGCTCGCGCTGATCGAGAAAATGGCGCTCGACGAGCAGGGCGATCCGCTCAGGCTGCCCGCTACAGAGACCCTGAGCGAGCGGCCGGACGTGCGGCGGATCGAGCGGCTCTTCACGGCCGTCGAATGCGACTATCTGCGCCGGCTTGCCGACCCAAATTATGAACCGTCGGTGGTGAACGACGCTTCGGGCCGGCCTATGCGCGATCCGATCCGGACATCCGATGGGGCGGCCATCCATTGGATGATCGAGGATCCCGCCGTCCACGCGCTCAATCGCCGCCTCGCCGCCGCCAGCGGTACGTCCTACGAGCAGGGCGAGGCGACGCTGATCCTGCGCTACAAAGGCGGCCAGGAATATAAGCCGCATTTCGATTTCGTCCGTTCGGAACAGAACCAGCGCTTCAAGACCGTGCTGGTCTACCTCAACCACGACTATAAAGGGGGCGAGACAGTGTTCCCCGAAATCGGGCTCAGCGTGAAGGGCCGTAAGGGCGACGCGCTGATCTTCACCAGCGCCCTGCCCGACCGCTCGGTCGATCCGCTCTCCAAACATGCGGGGTTATCCGTAAGCGGGGGCGTCAAATATCTCTGCACAAAATGGAT
>JAFEEY010000083.1 GCA_018240865.1 Pseudomonadota bacterium
CGACTGCCGACCAGGCGAGCGCGGCCTGTCTGGCGGCCAGCATCGAGAGCAGGTCGGCGCCGCCTTCGGGTTCGCCCGTATCGTCGGGCCGGCCCCAATCGCTCAGCCAGCGCTCCCACCAGCTTGGCTGGCGCTCCAGATAGACGATCGACACATCGTCTCGGTCGATTTTCGCGCGCTTCGCCGTTTCGGTCACGGCGTCGCCCAGCGATCCGAACTGATCGACCAGTCCCAGCTGGCGCGCGCTGCCGCCGTCCCACACCCGGCCCTGGCCGATCTCGTTGACCCGCGCGGCAGGCAGCTTCCGCGATGCCGAGACCAGCCCGATGAAGCGGCCGTAAATATCCTCGACCCCGGTCTGGGCGAGCCTGTCGAATTCGGGGCTCGTGCCGCCGAACAGGTCGGGCTGACCGGACAGCGGCGTGGTCTTCACCCCGTCGGTCGAAATGCCAATCTTCTTCAGTGACGCTTCGAATGTGGGCAGCACGCCGAACACGCCGATCGAGCCGGTGATCGTGGTCGGTTCGGCGAAGATGCGGTCGCCCGCGGTCGCCACCCAATAGCCGCCCGAGGCAGCGACGGAGCCCATCGACACCACCACTGGCAGGCCCTTGGCCTTCGCGTCCATGAGCGCCGAGCGGATGCGTTCGGAGGCCAGCGCCGATCCGCCCGGCGAATCGATGCGGACGACCAGCGCTTTCAGATTGTTGTCGGCGACGCCTTTGCGGATCGCCCGCGCGATCGTCTCGCCGCCGGCGCTGCCCGCCCCGGCCTCGCCATCCTCGATCGTGCCCGCGACTGTCACCAGTCCGATATTGCCGCCCGAATAGCGCAGCGGATGGGCTTCGGCCCAATCGTCCAGTCGCACCGTCTTGAACGTGCCGCGCTTGGCGTCCGCGCCCGCCACCTGCGCGACGCGGCGGTTGAAGGCCTCGCGTTCGGCGAGCTTGTCGACCAGGCCGTAGCCCAGCGCGGTCTGGGAGAGATTGCCGCTCCCCGCCGGATTGGCGATCGCCGACGCCAGCTGCGCCTTGGGTCTCGCCCGCGTCACATCCTGCCGCCAGCCGTCCCACAATGCGCCCGCCAGCGCTTCGTTCGCGGCCCTCGCCTCGGGCGACTGATCGGTACGGGTATAGGGTTCGACCGCCGATTTGAACGCGCCGACCCGGTAGACGTGCGCATTGACGCCAAGCTTGTCGAGCAGCCCCTTGTAATACATGCGCGATCCGCCCGGCCCGGCGAAGGCGACGCCGCCCATCGGGCTCATCCACACTTCGGATGCGTGCGCGGCGAGCAGGTAGCTGTCGTCGGTGTATCCGGTCGCATAAGCGAAGACCGGCTTGCCCGCCTTCCTGACTCCGTCGAGCGCCGTCCCCACTGTCTCCAGCGCGACCTGGCCGCCGCCCAGGAACCGGTCGAGGTTCAGCACCACCGCCTTGATGTCGCTGTCGGTCCGGGCATCGTCCAGCGCGCGGACCACGTCGCGCAGCCGCACTTCGCGCGCCACCGCCGCGCCGCCGGGGGTCAGGCCTTCGAACGGCCCCCGCTCCGCCGGCTGCTCGACGATCGAGCCGTTGAGGTCCAGCAGCAGCGCGCCGGAGCCGCCCGGACGGGCGGGACTGTAGGTCAGCGCCGCGTGCAGTCCGCCGAAGAAGAGGAGCATCAGTATAAGGACGAGCGCGTCCTTGATGCCGACGAGCAGCCGCCAGAACCCGGCCAGAAATCGCATGCGGATGCCTTTCGTCAAACCCGGCGCCAAGCATCATCGCCAAGCCGTCACATTTCAAGGGCAGGGCGGTGCAGGCCTTCACGAAAACTTTCTGCCGCGCGCGCCTTGACGACTCTTTGGCCCCGCCACATATCGCCGCCGCTGGCACTCGCCACGGCTGAGTGCCAACAATCTTAATTGGAGGGATTGCAGACAATGAACTTTCGTCCGCTGCACGACCGTGTGCTCGTCGAGCGCATCGAGGCCGAGGAAAAGACGGCCGGCGGGATCATCATTCCCGACACCGCCAAGGAAAAGCCGCAGGAAGGCCGCGTCGTCGCGGCCGGCGCCGGCGCCAAGGCGGATGACGGCAAGGTGACGCCGCTCGACGTCAAGGCCGGTGATCGCATCCTGTTCGGCAAATGGTCCGGCACCGAAGTCAAGGTCGACGGCAAGGATCTGCTGATCATGAAGGAAAGCGACATCCTCGGCATCGTCGAGTGATCTGACGCTTCCAACTTAATTTTTCATATTTCCAAATCTGAAAGGACAGCCACATGGCAGCCAAAGACGTCCGTTTCGCTCGCGACGCGCGTGAGCGCATTCTGCGCGGCGTGGACATTCTCGCCGACGCGGTGAAGGTCACGCTGGGCCCGAAGGGCCGCAACGTCGTGATCGACAAGTCGTTCGGTGCTCCGCGCATCACCAAGGACGGCGTGACCGTCGCCAAGGAAATCGAGCTGAAGGACAAGTTCGAGAATATGGGCGCGCAGATGCTGCGCGAGGTCGCGTCGAAGACGAACGACCTGGCCGGTGACGGCACCACCACCGCGACCGTGCTCGCCCAGGCGATCGTGCGCGAGGGCATGAAGTCGGTCGCGGCCGGCATGAACCCGATGGACCTGAAGCGCGGCATCGATCTGGCCGTCGCCAAGGTCGTCGACGATCTGAAGGGCCGTTCCAAGCCGGTCGCCGGCTCGAACGAGATCGCCCAGGTCGGCATCATCTCGGCCAATGGCGATGAGGAAGTCGGCAAGAAGATCGCCGAGGCGATGGAAAAGGTCGGTAAGGAAGGCGTGATCACCGTCGAAGAGGCGAAGGGTCTCGAATTCGAGCTCGACGTTGTCGAGGGCATGCAGTTCGATCGCGGTTATCTCTCGCCCTATTTCATCACCAATCCGGAAAAGATGCAGGTCGAGCTCGCCGATCCGTACATCCTGATCCACGAGAAGAAGCTCTCCAACCTGCAGGCGATGCTGCCGATCCTCGAAGCGGTCGTGCAGAGCGGCCGTCCGCTTCTCATCATCGCGGAGGATATCGAGGGCGAGGCGCTGGCGACCCTGGTCGTCAACAAGCTGCGCGGCGGCCTGAAGGTCGCGGCCGTCAAGGCGCCGGGCTTCGGCGATCGCCGCAAGGCGATGCTGGAAGACATCGCGATCCTGACCAAGGGCGAGATGATCTCGGAAGATCTCGGCATCAAGCTCGAGAATGTCACGCTCGGCATGCTCGGTCAGGCCAAGCGCGTCACCATCGACAAGGACAACACCACCATCGTCGATGGCGCCGGTGAAGCCGATGCGATCAAGGGCCGCACCGAAGCGATCCGCCAGCAGATCGAGAACACGACCAGCGACTATGACCGCGAGAAGCTCCAGGAGCGCCTCGCCAAGCTCGCCGGCGGCGTGGCCGTGATCAAGGTCGGCGGCGCGTCCGAGGTCGAGGTGAAGGAGCGCAAGGACCGCGTTGACGACGCGCTGCACGCGACCCGCGCTGCGGTCGAGGAAGGCATCGTCCCCGGCGGCGGCACCGCGCTTCTCTACGCCACCAAGGCGCTTGAGGGCCTGAAGGGCGCGAACGACGACCAGACCCGCGGCATCGACATCATCCGCAAGGCGATCACCGCGCCGGTCAAGCAGATCGCGCAGAACGCTGGCGTCGATGGCGCCGTCGTGTCGGGCAACCTGCTCCGCGAAGGTGACGAGACCCAGGGCTTCAACGCGCAGACCGAGAAGTATGAGAACCTGGTTCAGGCCGGCGTGATCGACCCGACCAAGGTCGTCCGCACCGCCCTGCAGGACGCGGCTTCGGTCGCCGGCCTGCTGATCACCACCGAAGCCACGATCGCCGAGCTGCCGGAAGACAAGCCGGCCCCGGCGGGCATGCCCGGCGGCATGGGCGGCATGGGCGGCATGGATTTCTGACCGAACACGGCCGGAGCTAGCGTTCGCTAGCTCCGGACTCGTGTCGGTCCGGACGGCGGGTCGCCCTTCGGCGAACCCGACCGACGAGGCGGCGGTTTCACCGCCGCCCGATCCAGACCCAAAAAACAAAAGGCCGGTGGAGCGTAAGCTCCCCGGCCTTTTTTTCATTCGCTACGCCTGCTTGACCGCCCTGCCGGCGATGCGTCAATGTTTTCACTTGGTTGCGACTGTAATAAGGGGGGAAGCATGATCATCCTGGCGGCTGCGTTGCTTGCCGAGGTCGTTCCACCCAAGCCTATCGGTGACCCGGGGCAGTGGATCAGTTCCAGTGACTATCCAGCCGGCGCGCTGGCCAAAGCTGCGTCCGGGTCGACAATTGTCGAGCTGATGATCGACACGGACGGGCGGATCAGCCAGTGCCGCGTCGACACGAGCAGCGGCTCGATCGAGCTGGATGCCACCGCCTGCGCGCTAATCAAGGCGAGGGGCAGATTCACGCCTGGCAAGGACGCATCGGGTAGGCGTATTGAGGGCATTTATAGGCAGCGTGTTGCCTGGGTGATGCCGCGCGATGTTAGCATTCCGCTCCCCGCCACGCCTGAGAGTCTCGCTATCGCGGTGGACGTGGACAGCAAGGGGTTGGTTGAGCGCTGCGACCTTCTGGAAGGGGGCGAGCTGGTCGCCCAGGGCGCTCCCAACCCGTGTATTCGCTATCCGGCGGGGGCTAAGCTGCGCACCGCAGCAGGTAGCGACGGTAGGCCAATCGCCTATCGCATCGTGATGCGGCAGAGCACGGAGGTGACCGCGCGCTGACCGAGCCGCATTTTATGCGTTCTCACCCCCTCAAACTCCAGCAAATCCCCCGGCTGGCACTCCAGCGCCGCGCAGATCGCTTCCAGCGTCGAAAACCGATCATTTTCGCCTTGCCGGTTTTCAGGATCGACAGATTTGCGAGCGTATCGATTGTAACGCGGCACTGGGATTGCTTCGGTGCTCGCAATGACGGCGAAAGTTGCCGCATTTCCCTTCTGCCGTCCCTTCCGCTAACGGACGCCCGCAATGCCTCGTCCTCTCCCCACTGTCGCCATTGTCGGGCGCCCCAATGTCGGCAAGTCGACCCTGTTCAACCGGCTGGTCGGCAAGAAGCTGGCGCTGGTCGATGACCGGCCCGGCGTCACGCGCGACCGGCGGGAAGGGGAGGCGCATCTGATCGGCCTCGATTTCCGGGTGATCGACACTGCCGGGTTCGAGGATCAGGATCCCCAGTCGCTCCCCGGCCGCATGCGCGCGCAGACCGAGGCGGCAGTGCGCGAGGCCGATGTCGCCCTGTTCCTCGTCGATGCCCGCGCCGGCGTCGTGCCGCTCGATGAAGAGATCGGCCGCTGGCTCCGCGCTGAGGACACACCGGTCGTCCTCGCCGTCAACAAGGCCGAGGGGCGCGCGGGCGAGCAGGGGGCGCTGGAAGCGCTCGGCATGGGCTTTGGCGATCCGATCCAGATTTCCGCCGAGCATGGCGAAGGGATGGCCGATCTGTTCGAGGCGCTGCTTCCTTATTTGGACCGCGAGGATGAGGAGGACGAGGCGGACGATGAGGAAGGAACGAGCGGGCCGCTGAAACTGGCGATCGTCGGGCGGCCCAATGCGGGCAAGTCCACGCTCGTCAATCGCATCCTTGGGCAGGACCGGATGATCACGGGCCCCGAGGCCGGCATCACCCGTGATTCGATCGCGATCGACACGGAATGGGACGGCTGGCCGCTCCGCCTGATCGACACCGCCGGCATGCGTAAGCGCGCGAACGTCACTGACAAGCTCGAGAAACTTTCGGTCGCCGATGCGCTCCGCGCGGTCGATTTCGCCGAGGTCGTCGTGCTGCTGCTGGATGCGACGCGCGGGCTGGAGGCGCAGGATCTGCGCATCGCCGACGCTGTGCTGCAGGAAGGCCGTGCGCTTGTCATCGCGCTCAACAAATGGGACGTGGCGGAGGACGCATCGTCGCTGTTCAACGGCGTCAAGGCGGCGCTGGGGGAAGGGCTGAGCCAGGTCCGCGGCCTGCCGGTGCTGACCGTCTCGGCGGCGACCGGGAAAGGGCTCGACACGCTGATCAAGGTCGCGTTCGAAACCCGCGAGGCCTGGTCCAGGCGGGTGCCAACCGGCGAGCTCAACCGTTGGTTCGAAGCGGCAGTCGAGAAGAATCCGCCGCCCGCGCCCGGCGGCAAGCGGATCAAGCCGCGCTATATGACGCAAGTGAAGACGCGGCCGCCCAGCTTCGTACTGTTCGGCACGCGCGTCGATCTGCTGCCCGAAAGCTATCGCCGCTACCTCGTCAACGGCATCCGCCGCGATCTGGGCTTCGGCGCGGTGCCGGTGCGGCTCACGGTCCGGGCGCCGAAGAACCCGTTCGACCGGGAGAAGAAATAGTGCCGCATCATGGCAACCGACTGTTTACCTGAACGGCCTAAACACTGCTCGCATGTCCGATAACGCTTCTTCGCTGATCGACTGGACCGCCTTCAATCAGGCGCGCGCCGAACTTGGCTCGGACTTTGTCCGCATCCTCGGCTATTTCCGGGAGGACGGGGTCAAGTCCCTCGATGCGATCGAGGAAGCGATGCGCGTCCGCAACTCGGCTGCGCTGGTGCGCCCGGCGCATACGCTGAAGGGCGAGGCGCGGCAATTCGGGGCCGAACCGCTGGCGGCGATCGCCGAGATTATCGAGATGACGGCGCGGCGCTGCGTCGAGCTTCAGACGACGCCGGACGAGCTGATCCCCGAGGTGGTGAAGCTCCGCCCGATGTTCGAGACGACGCTGCACATGTTCGACCGCGAGACCAATCCGCTGATGGAGCGCCGCCCCGCCGCGGGCGGTTTCGGCCGCCGCGCGGTGTTCGGCCGCGCGGGCTGAGCCCTATTCCTCCGCCGGCTTCGACTGAAGCTGGATGAAGTTCTGCAAGCCCATCAGCCTGATCTGGTCGAACAATGTCTCGAGCGTATCGACATGCTCTTCCTCACTGTCGAGGATCTGGCGGAACAGGTCGCGCGACACATAGTCGCGCACCGATTCGCAATGCTGGATCGCATCGCGCAGCAACGGCAGCGCATCATTTTCCAGGTCGAGATCGGCCTGCAGGATTTCCTCGACCGTCTCGCCGATCCGCAAGCGTCCGAGCATCTGGAAGTTCGGCAGGCCATCGAGAAACAGGATGCGCTCCGCCAGCCGGTCGGCATGCTTCATCTCGTCGATCGACTCTTCATATTCGAATTTGGCGAGCCGCTGAACGCCCCAATGCGCGAGCATGCGGTAATGCAGAAAATACTGATTGATCGCCGTCAGCTCATTCTTAAGCGCGTCGTTTAGATATTCGATGACCTTGGGATCGCCCTGCATATCCGCCTCCGTGATGTGCGAGGCATAACGCCGAAGGGCCTAAAAAGCATCCCGAAAATGGCGGATTTCTGCGGTTTTTAATCCTTGCAACTGCTAAGCAGTCGCAGTTTCCGAAGCGATCACCGAACGTGCGAACGGGATGCATTGGCCGCAGCGCGGGCGGCGGCCGAGCGACGCATAGGCGGACAATGGATCGCGATGGCCTGCCCGGGCGGCCTCCCGCACCTGGCGCTCGCGAATCGCATTGCAGTTACAGACGATCATGCAATGTATTTAGAGCTATTGAGAGTTACTCGCAATAGCTGATTGCGGCCGCCGGATGTGTGCCGCAATAGCACAAGCACGCGCGGGTTCTGCATGCAGGCTGTGCAGGGTTTGCGAAACCGTGTAGTGAACGACTCGCTAACGTTCATAGGGGTGGTTGTGATGCGTAAGATTATGCTCGCCACGATTGCGGCGGTGACGCTGCCGGCCGTGGCCAATGCGGCTTCGATCGTTAACGGCAGCTTCGAGGACGGGACCAATCCCGGAACCTTCACGACCGTGACCGTGGGCCAGACCAACATCACCGGCTGGGACGTGCTGTCGGGCTCGGTCGATTATATCGGCAGCTATTGGCAGGCATCGGACGGCGTGCGCAGCGTCGATCTTTCGGGCAATTCGATCGGCACCCTCGGTCAGACCGTGACGGGGCTTACCGCCGGCCAGTCCTACAAGGTGACCTTCGATGTCTCCCGCAATCCGGATGGCGGCACGAACCCGCGCACTGGCGTGTTCTCGGCGAATGGCCAGACTTTCAACTTCGCCTATAGCGATGCGACCAACACGCGCGCGAACATGAAGTGGCAGACGGTCAGCTATACATTCCTCGCGACCGGCTCGACCGCGCTGATCAGCTTCGCATCGGACGCGACGGGCGGTTGCTGCTATGGCCCGGCGCTCGACAATGTCCGCATCGACGCGGTGCCCGAGCCTTCGAGCTGGGCGTTGATGCTGGGCGGCTTCACGCTGCTCGGCGCTGCGGTCCGCCGCCGCCCGGTGACGGCGATCGCCTGAGTTTCGGTTTAACAGGAAAAGGGCCGCGGGTCGCACGGTCCGCGGCCCTTTTTCATGACTTGCGTATCATCAGCTTAAGGCCCGACCAGACGGCATCCACCGCGCAGACTTTGACGTCGACCAGGCCCATCGGCAGGCAGATGGCGCGGATCACGTCCTCGGTCATGTCGGTCGGAACCTTGGACGCCTTTTTAGGCCATGACACCCAGACGAACCCGCCTGGCGCGAGCGATGGTTTTAGCGCCGCCAGCCGGCGCGCGAGCTCGGCCCGTTCGGTGACGAAGAGATGCGCGCAATCGAGCGGCGCCGAAGGAGCTTTTAACAGGCAAAGCGCGAGGCCGCTCTTCGCGATTTCGCCGGCTACGTCCTCGGGCATCGCCAGCCGCCACACGCGCATGCCATCCTTCAAAGACAGCTTCTTCGCCAGCGGCGTACCGGAATAGCCCGCGGTCACGGCTCGAATGCGACATTCAGGCGCGCGGTATGGCTGACCATTTTCTTGTCACGCGACCAGATCGCGACCTCGTCCATCGCAATAGCGGAGGTCAGCAGATGCGCATCGACATAACCCAAACCGGTGCCGAACAGCCGTTCTGACTCGATCAGTCTCATGACCTCCGAATGGCGTGCCGGTATCACCGAGGGTAAATCGTGAAGAGTGGCAAGCCGCTCCGCACGCGATCGCAAGGAGCCGAGCGCGATCTCTCCGATGACATAGGGATGAGTGAGGATGCGCTGATTCTCGAGAAGCGCAAAAAGCAGATCGTCACCCTGACGGATATGGTCGATCCAGACCGAAGTATCGGCAAGGATCAGTCGAAACGTCGACGTGGCGCTGCCCATGCGTCTGGATCGCTCCCCCCCAATCGCGCCAAACGACGTCCGGCTTCACGCGCGACAAGGGACTCGAGTCCCATGCGGATCAAGGTCGCTCGCTCCTTGATCCCTGTATACTCTGCTGCCTTTTGCAGGAGGTCGTCATCAATCGTGACTGTGGTGCGCATACATAGCATATAGCATCATCTGATGCCGTATCCAATGTCCGTCACGCCAGCGCGCCGTCGGCACTCATCAGTTTCGGGAAAAAACCCTCGTGCGCGGCGCGGAGGTCTTCCAGTGTCACCACGCTGTCGCGTTCCGGCCGTTCGAAGATCAGGCGGTTTTTGATCGTGCGGCCGAGCGGCTCGACGGTGACGCCCGCGACCAGGGCGGTGTCGAGGAACGGGATCAGCGCCATGTCCGGCACGGTCACCAGATACACGGCCTGATCCTCGCCGAAGAAGGAGCGGGCGCAGTCGAACGGCTGAGGCTTGTCGATCATCGCGCCGATCCCGCTCGCCAGCGCCATTTCGGCGAGCGCGACCGCGATGCCGCCGTCCGACACGTCGTGGCAGGCCGAGACATGACCATGCTCGATCGCGGCGCGGATGAAGTCGCCGGTGCGGCGCTCCGCAGCGAGATCGACCGGCGGCGGCGGCCCTTCCTCGCGGCCATGGATTTCGCGCAGCCAGACCGACTGGCCGAGATGGCCGGTGCGTTCGCCCACGACCAGGATGATGTCGCCGACATCCTTGAAGCCGATCGTCATCGACTTCTGCCAGTCATCGAGCAGGCCGACCGCGCCAATCGCGGGCGTCGGCAGGATCGCGGACCCGCCGCCCGTTGCCTTGCTTTCGTTATAGAGCGAGACGTTGCCGGAGACGATCGGCATGTCGAGCGCGGTGCAGGCTTCCGCCATGCCCTCGATGCAGCCGACGAATTGGCCCATGATCTCGGGCCGCTGCGGATTGGCGAAGTTCATGCAGTCGGTGGCGGCAAGCGGCCGGGCGCCGACCGCGGTCAGGTTGCGCCATGCCTCGGCAATCGCCTGCTTGCCGCCTTCGACCGGATCGGCGACGCAATAGCGCGGCGTGCAGTCGGTGGTGATGGCGAGACCCTTCTGCGTGCCATGCACGCGCACCACCGCCGCGTCGCCACCGGGACGCTGGACGGTATCGGCGCCGACCATGTGGTCATATTGCTCCCAGATCCAGCGGCGCGAGGCGAGGTCGGGCGTGCCGACCAGCTTCAGAAGATCGGCGCCGATATCGATCGAGCCGCCCGGAATATCTGCGGGCATCGTTTGTTTGGGCGTCGGCACCCAGGGACGGTCATAGGCGGGCGCTTCGTCGGCGAGCGGACCGAGCGGAATATCGGCGACGGTGTCGCTCTTCCATTTCAGCACCATACGGCCGGTGTCGGTCACATGGCCGATGACGGCAAAATCCAGCTCCCATTTGCGGAAGATCGCCTCGGCCTCGGCCTCGCGGCCGGGCTTCAGCACCATCAGCATCCGCTCCTGGCTTTCGGAGAGCATCATTTCATAGGGCGTCATGCCGGTTTCGCGCTGCGGCACATCGTCCATGACAAGCTCGATGCCGACGCCGCCCTTCGACGCCATCTCGACCGAGGAGGAAGTGAGGCCGGCCGCACCCATATCCTGAATGGCGACGATCGCGTCGGAGGCCATCAGCTCAAGACAGGCTTCGATCAGCAATTTCTCGGTGAAGGGATCGCCGACCTGCACGGTCGGGCGCTTTTCCTCCGCGTCCTCGCCGAAATCGGCCGAGGCCATGGTCGCGCCGTGGATGCCGTCGCGGCCGGTCTTGGAACCGACATAGACGATCGGATTGCCGACGCCCGAGGCGGCCGAATAAAAGATCTTGTCCGCTTCCGCGATGCCGACCGTCATCGCGTTGACCAAGATATTGCCGTCATAGGCCTTGTGGAAATTGACCTCGCCGCCCACGGTCGGCACGCCCACACAATTGCCGTAGCCGCCAATGCCGTGGACGACGCCCGCGATCAGGTGGCGCATCTTGGGATGGTCGGGGCGGCCGAAGCGCAGCGCGTTCATGTTGGCGACCGGTCGCGCGCCCATCGTGAAGACGTCGCGCAGGATGCCGCCCACGCCCGTCGCCGCGCCCTGATAGGGCTCGATATAGGATGGGTGGTTGTGGCTCTCCATCTTGAAGATGGCGGCAAGGCCGTCGCCGATGTCGATCACGCCGGCATTCTCGCCCGGACCCTGGATCACCCACGGCGCCTTGGTCGGCAGCTTCTTCAGATGGATGCGCGAGGATTTGTAGGAGCAATGCTCCGACCACATGACCGAGAAGATGCCAAGCTCGGTCAGGTTGGGCTCGCGGCCCATCGCGTGCAGCACGCGCTCATATTCTTCCGGGGACAGGCCGTGCTCGGCAACGATCTCGGGCGTGATCTCAGACATGGCCCGCGCGTTAGCCGTCTCGTGCGTATCCGCCAACCGTCCGAAAATAGGGACAGTCCCTATTTTTCATGAGGTCGTGTTGCGCGAGACAGGAGGCGGCGCTAGAAAAATAGGGACTGTCCCTATTTTCGGGAGCTTCGGATATGCCGCGTGCGCAGCGAATGGTGGTGCCGGGCGTGGCCCACCACGTCATCCAGCGCGGCAACCGGCAGCAGAATATTTTCGCGGATGACGCGGACCGGCGGACCTATCTGACTCTGCTGCGGGAGGCGCTGCGGCGCTACGACACCCAATGCCTGGCCTGGTGCCTGATGGACAATCATGTCCACCTTGTCCTGAAGCCGGCGACGGCTGACGGGCTGCGTGCCCCCCTGGCCAGCACCCACACAGCTTATTCCTGGCGTGTGAACAAGAAGCTCGGCGTCAGCGGCCATCTTTTCCAGGGCCGCTTCGCCAGCTACCCGATGGATGACGCGCATATGATGATCGCTGTGCGCTATGTCGAGAATAATCCGGTCAAGGCGGGGTGCGTGCGCCATGCCGAAGAGTGGCGCTGGTCGAGCGCGCGGGCGCACCTGGGACTTGGCTCCGACAATCTGACCGACATCGCCGCGATCGGGGACCATGTCGCCAACTGGCGTGCCTATCTGCGTGACGGCGTGGAGGCTTCGGATCGGGACGATGCCATTGAGGCCGCGCTGCGCAACGGCCGGCCGCTCGGACAAAAAACCTGGCTGCAAACGCTGGGCGCGGCGAGCCCCGCACCGCGCGGCCGCCCAAAAAAAATAGGGACTGTCCCTATTTAAGCGCGCTTGCGGTGGCCGGCGAGGAGTTCGTCGATCGCGCTTTTGGGCGCGGGGCGGCCGAACAGATAGCCTTGCGCGGCCGAGCAGCCGCACGAGCGCATGAATTCGGCCTGGCGGTCGGTCTCGATGCCTTCGGCGACAACCGTCTTGCCGAGGCCCTGGCCGAGCTTCACGATCGCCGAGACGATCGCGGCGCTGTCGTTGCCGGTCTCGCCGAACAGATCCTGGATGAAGCTGCGGTCGATCTTCAGCGCATCGACCGGGATTTCGCGCAGGTGAGTGAGCGAGGCATAGCCGGTGCCGAAATCGTCCAATGAGATGCCGAAGCCCGCCTGTTTGAGCTCGGTGATCATCTCGCTCGCGATCGGTGCCGAGCGGCCGACGAACACGCCTTCGGTGACTTCGATGACAAGCCGGTCGCGCGGGATGCCGGCCCCGTCCGTATGCGCGATCAGCCGATTGATGAAGTCCCGGTTGCGGAATTCGGCCGCCGAGGCATTGATCGACATCTTGCCCCATTCAAGGCCGCGGTCGCGCCAGTCGGTCATATCGGCGATCACCATGTCGAGCATGTTGATGCCGATCGCTTCGGCCACCTCGAAATCGTTAAAGGCTTCGGCGATAGTGCCCGGCAGGCAAATCTGGCCCGAACGATCGCGCCGGCGCAACAGCGCCTCGAACCCGACCACTTCGCCGGTCAGCATCGAGACCTGGGGTTGGTAATAGGGAAGCAGGCGCTTGTTCTCGACGGCTTCGCGGCCGATGTTGATCATCGCGACACGGCGCTGCATCTTGCTGCGCATCGCCGGCTCGAAGCTCATATAGCGGCCGCGCCCGGCATTCTTCGATTCATAGAGCGCAATGTCGGCGTGCTTGAACAGCTCCGACGCATTGCTGGCATGGATCGGATAGATGGCGCTGCCGGCGGACGCACGGCAATCGAATTCCCGGCCATTCAAGCGGAGGGGCGTGCGCAGATTGGCGAACAATTCCTCGATCAGCACTTCGATCGCGTCGCCGCTTTCGATCCCCGGCAGCAGGATCGCGAACTCGTCGCCGCCCAGCCGCGCGACGGTTGCTTCCACCGTGATCGATTCCTGCAGCACCTTGGCGAATTGGATCAGGAGCTTGTCGCCGGCATGGTGGCCGAGAATGTCGTTCACATCCTTGAAATGATCGAGATCCAGCATCACCAGACCCAGCCTGCCGAGGCCGTCGGCGGCGCGCTGGGTCAGCTCGTCGAGGCGCTGGTTGAACAGCGCGCGGTTGGGCAGGCCGGTCAGAGGGTCGTGCTCGGCCGCCCAGCGCGTCTCGATTTCGGTCAGGACGAGCTCGTGAATGTCTTCGGTATAACCGTACCAGCGGATGATGTTGCCATCGTCGTCGCGGCGCGGGAACGCGCGGGATCGCATCCAGCGATAGCTGCCGTCCGCCATCTTGAACCGGCAGCGCAGATCGTGCGGCGCGCCGTTCATCAACGCGGTACCGATCCCGGCCTGCATGCGCGGCAGATCCTCCGGGTGAAGGACGTGCATCCAGCCGAGGAAGCCGAGCGCCTGCTCCTCTTCGATGCCCACCATTTTCAGATACCGTTCGGTGACGCGAGTCACGCCCTTGTCATTGTCGGCGACCCAGGGAAGCTGCGGGTTGAGCTCGACCGTATACCAGAGATGCTCGACGGTGCGGTTGAGGTCGGCGATCTCCTCGCGCTCTTCGGTCCGGTCCATCAGCGTGACGAAAAGGGCGCGTTCGCCGTCCGCATCCCTGGCAAGGCTGAGCCCGGCATCGACATGGAGCACGGCGCCGTTCACGCCGCGGCCGGAGATCGCGATCGTGACCGGCGTGCCGCCGAGCGCTTGACGCACGGCGCGAATCACCACCGGGCCCTGCTGGCGATCGACGAGGCGGAGCAATTGCTGGGCGGTCATCCGGCGGCGCGAGCCAAGGAGGTTGGCGGTGCGTTTGTCGGCGACGATCCGGCCTTTCAGCGCCGAGATCAGCACGGTGCCAAGCCCCGCAAGGTCCAACGCTTTGGCCGCCATGGCGGGATCGCGAAGCGGCACCGGCCCGCTATGGCCCGTGTCGATTTCGGCACGGCTGGATGGCTTCGCTTCCCTCACAATGCGGGCGTTATCGGGGAAGGGTTAACAGCCTCTTACCTGTTGACTTCCGGCGAGCGATCTAAACCGACTGTTAACCTTGCTGGCGCATGACAGCGCTGACCAGATGGCACGCGCGTTGAAACCTCATGCCCCGAAGGCCGCCGATTTCCCGGCCACCTCGCGACTGCGGGCCGGGTTGCTGATCGCGCCGGATTCCGAGCATCTGGTCTCGCTTTTCTCTGGTGCGCTTGCAGAGCACGGCATTGACGGTCATTTCTGCCTGCGCAAATCGGGGGCGAGCTATACGCCGCTGGTCGGCGACTGTCCGGAACTGATCGGCCGGGCGGAGGATTGCGAGCATATCGATACCGACGAAAGTTTCATGCCGGGCACGCGGGTGCTGCTGGCGAAGCCGTCGCGCCGGCTTTCGGCCGAGCATGAGACGCGCATACGCGGCTATGCCGAGCTGTTCGCTGCGCGCGCGCTGGCGCTCCAGGAACTGGCCGACGATGTGAACACCGAATGCGGCCTGTCGCTGCGCGAACGCTTCGTCCTCGGCCGCCGGCTTGCGGGGCTCGCGCCGGTCGATATCGCGATCGAGGCGAAGATCAGCGTCGCGACCGTCAGCGCCGCCATCGACAGCGCTATCCGAAAAATGGGCGTCCAGACTCTGCCCGAAGCCATTTCGGTCGCGGCCCGCCGTGGATGGCTGGCTGTGACCAGTCTGCAGAACTGCTCTTCAAGTTCCGAAAAATTAACGTATAAGGCGATTCAGAACGGTTAACAGGCCGTCTCCGGGGGCGGGGGTCGTCAGTCAATGTTGCATGTCGTTAACAGCGAAAATCGCGTGTTGTATGAGCGCGAAATCGAGGAATTCTATCGCCTGAGGAAGGCCGTGTTCGTGGACGAACTCGGCTGGAACATTCCCGTGCGCGACGGCGGGCAGGAAGTCGATCAATATGACGACGACCGTGCCGTCTATGGCTTCTCCTTCGATGTCGATCGTCAGCTGACCATGGCGTGCCGCTATCGCCCCGCGGACGACCGCTCGCTGCTGATGGACATATTCGCGCATGCGATCGCGCCCGGCACGCCCGATCCGACGACGGATGGCGTCTGGGAAATCACGCGCGGCATCTGTCTCGAATCGGGCGGTGCGCGGCACAACCAGCGCCGCCGCGCCTGCCAGATGATCACCCCGCTGGAGCTGACCCGCGCCGCAGGCGGCACCAAATGCGTGGCGTTCGCCGAAGTGCGGTTGCTGCCGCTTTTCATCCAGATGGGCTGGCGTGTGAAATTGCTGGGCGATCCGGTCGATTTCGGCGAAGGCACCGGCATCGCGTTCGAAATCGACGCGAGCGACTTCGCGATCGCCAAGATCCGCCGCGACTTCGATCTGCCGGAACAGGGCCATATCGTGTTGATGCCCGACCCGCACGACACCCGCTCGATCCACGAACGCGCGGACGCGATCGCGCTTTCGTCCGCGCTCTCCGCCTCACTGATGCCGCAGGACAATGATGCACGCGAAGTGGCGCAGAGCATCATGCGCACAGTGTCGAACCCCAAGCTCAACAAGCGCGCGTTCGACTATGTACGGCGCAACCAGTACGAGCCGGCTACCGCCGGGGTGGTGGCTTAAAACCTTCCTTCGTCATTCCCGCGAAAGCGGGAACCCAGCGGAACAAGAAACGAGCGCGGTCGCGCTTCTCGCCTCCAATTTTTGACTGGCTGGCGGGGTTCCCGCTTTCGCGGGAATGACGAAGCAATGAGGGCATAAAAAAACCGGCGCGGTTTCCCGCGCCGGCTTTTGTTTTTCGAAAATCAGCGTGGTTAGCGCGTGCAGCTCTGCACGGCGCCGCCATTGACGGCGACCTGCACCGTTTTGCCGCTGCCGTTCACCGAGAATCCGTTGTCGCCGGTCATCGGCTTGCCGGCTTCGGCCGCCTTCACGTGCGTCGCCGGGCCGTCCTTCTTGGTGCGGACATTGGCCTGGGTCTTGTCGCCCAAAAAGTCGATATAGACGACCGAGTTGTCCTTGCAGCGATAGATGCCGCTGTCGGTCACCGCCGGCGGCAGTTCGACCGGCGCGGCGTTGGCGATCTGGCTCGCCATGGGATCCGGATTGGTGTCGACCACCTCCGGCTGAGACTTGTTGCAGGCGGCCAGCGCAAGCAGCGCCGCGACGACGGAAAGGGGAGCGAGTCGATTCATAGGAGTTAACCTTTCGCCAGTGTGGCAACTCCGGTCAAGCCTGACATGATATTGTAACGTGACGCTGGGCGGTCCAGCGTTGTCATTCGTGGAATTCCGCCAGTTCCGGAATGCGGCCAAACGCGATCTTGGTGCCGACATGATCGGCGCGGCCGCCGGCCAGCGGACCGAGCGTGACCGCATTGCGGCCGAAGCGCTCATTGATGCGATCCATCGCCTGGCTGAGCGCCAGCATGCGGGTTTCGCGGGCCAGCACCGTATCCGGCGGCAAATGCGCGAATAAGGAGCCTTGTTCGCCGGCGATTGGTGCGATCTCACTCAGCGTGATGCCGACCATCCTGAGCCGGAACCCGCCGCGCCGCGCACGCCCGGCTGCCTCAAGGCGCGGCCACAGCCGGTCGAGCGCTGCCAGGATCGCGAAACTATCCTGAGTGGCCGGCAGCTTGTGCGACGTCCGCCAATTCGACTTGTCGTCCTCGAACTTGCCATGAAGCACGAGCAGGCGTGCGAGATAGCCTTTGCGTCTCAAACGGCTCGCTGCCTTCAACGCCAGGCGTCGCGCGACCAGTCGGGTCGGCTCCAGTCTGCGCGACCGCGGCGCCAGCACATGGCTGTGGCC
>JAFEEY010000084.1 GCA_018240865.1 Pseudomonadota bacterium
AAGCGGCACCATTTCGGTCCGAAAGGACGAGTCCCTAGCACCGCCGCCTCTACGCCAGAGGCGGCGGTGAGGGTTCGCAGTAATTCGGTACGCGTGCCGCGGATGCGGACGTCCGTTTTGCTGACCACTTCTACCCGCTGCGCGACGGCCCGAACATAGTTCCGCGCGTAGGAGCCGTCGCCGTGCCGGAGCTTGCTCTTTGCTACCCGCGCAAAGGTGTGCAGGCTCTCAGCCGTGATCTCCGGGTTGATGCGCTCGATATGCGCCACAGCCCGGTCGGCATCGCCCCTGGCCTGATCGCGGATCGCGGTCAGCTCGGCGATCCGGGCCTTGAGCGACGGGTCGGCCATGTTGACCAGTCCATTCTCGATCGCCTCGTAGAGCCGGGCGAGCTTCGTGTCTGCCTCCGTCGCGCGACGTTCCATGTCGGCAACGTGCAGCCGGCGCTCGGTCACCCAGTCGTCCCGCCGGGCGATCATATGGTCCATCATGACAGCGAGACGATCCGGATCGAGCAGCCGCGTTTCGAGATGCTCGACCACGGCCGCGTTCAGTTGGTCCATCGGCAGCGTGACGCCGGAGCATCCCGTCTTGCCCTTCACTGCCTTGGTCGCACAGGTATAGTAGCGATACTCCCGGCCGCTCCGGCTGGTGCCGGTGCGCAGCGTCATCGAGCCGCCGCAGCAGGCGCAAAAGCAGATGCCCGTCAGCAGCGTCGATCCGCCCACCGCGCGCGGCGCCATCATCTTCGGGCTGCGCGCCTTGAGCGAGCGCTGCACCGCCTCGAACTCCGCAACCGTGACGATCGGCGGCACTTCCATGATGGCGTGCTCCTCCGCCGGTTTGGCGCGGCCCTTCTTGACATCGTAGGTGTTGAAACGGTGCTGACCGATATAGGTGGTGCGCGTCAGCACCTGATGGACCATGCCTTTGCCCCAGCGTCCGCCATAGCGGGTGCGGATATTGTTCTCGTTCAGCCAGCAGGCGATCGCCATCACGCCGACCGGTCCGCGGTTGTCAGGCCCTTCCAGCGCAAGCCGGAAAATCCGCCGCACCGTCTCGGCATGGATCGGATCGACCTCCAGCTTCTTCTTGATCTTCGCGCCACGCTGTTCGGCATCGACCACTCGATAGCCGATCGGCGGCCGAGCGCCGTTCCAGAAGCCCTGTCGGGCGTTCTCGTTCATCGCGCGCAGCGTATGCTTGGCGGTCTCCTTCGACTGATATTCGTCGAACAGCGTCATGATCCGGCGCATCATCTCGCTCGCCGGGTCGTCGCCGAGCACCTGCGTGATCGAGACGACCCTCACGCCGTTCTTCGCCAGCTTGCGCAGGTAGAACTCGAACTGGAACTGATCGCGGAAAAAGCGCGAGAAGCTGTGGACGATGATCGTGTCGAACGCAGGCGGCTTCTCCAGCCCCGCGTCGATCATCGCCTGAAAGGCGGGACGGCGATCGTCGGCGCCCGACACGCCGGGTTCGACGAACTCGGCCGCGACCTCCCAGCCTTGCGAGAGGCAATACGCCTCAAGCTGGCGGCGCTGGTCGGGGATCGACAGATCATGGTCCGCCTGGCGCGGGGTCGAGACGCGCAGGTAGAGCGCGGCGCGCGCCGTCGCCACGACCGGCGCCTCCGCTTGTTCAAGGACGGCACTGGTCATGACACGATGCTCCTCAATTCACGGCAAGGGACCGAACAGCGCGTCCAGTTCCTCGCGCAGATGGCCCTCAAGGACGCGCAGCTCGGCGTCGCCGATCGGCACTTGCTCGGGCCAGTCGTCGGTGACGACGATCTGACTGTTCTTTGCGTTGGCAGCCCGCGCGGACGGGCGCCGTTCCTGTTGCGGCTGCATATAGTCGTGCAGATCGTCGAGACCTTCCGACCATCCGCGCGGCGTGCGGAAACGGCGTTTGCGAGACAGAGCCATCCATACAAGCTGACGGTCGGCGGCAGGCGGCGCAAATGGCGTATCGCAGCGTAGCGCAGATAGGGGCGAACTGCGGCGTGCTGCGTTGTAGCGCTGTTGTCGGCCGGCGCGATCATCACTCGTCCGACTCGAAGCTGCGGTTCTCGCGGCAATGCCAAAGCCGCAGGATGAAGATCGTCGCGTCGGCGATCTCGTAGCGCAGCTCGTAATTGCCGACGATGATCCGCCGGACCTCGCGCGGCGCATAGGCGTCCAGCTTCTCGCCGATCCGCGGATAGTCGAGCAGCCGATCCGGCGCACGGGCGAGCTGCTGCACCACGCGAGCCGCCGCATCGGGCGCGACCGGGCGCAGATGCTCGTGCAACCGCACGAGATCGGAGGATGCCTTGCCGGTCCATTTGATCCTCATGCCACGGGCGGCGGCAAGGGCTTGTCCGTGCCGAGGCTATCCGCCCATGCCTGAATGGCCTGGTGGTCGATGACGCGCCCGGCGTCCACATCTTCCAAGGCTTCGAGCGTCATCCGGTGACGCTCTTCCTCCTGATCGACCCAAGCGGCGAGCGCTTGCTTCATCACCCAACCGCGCGAGCGTTCGAGCCGCGTCGCCATCGCATCGACCTTCTCGGCGAGGCCGAGAGGGATATGTGCGGTCAGCACTTTTGTATCGCTCATGTCAATCACGATAAATCAGAGTGATTGCATTCTAATCAAATTCGCCTCTTGGGGCAAGGTGTATGAGCGCATCGCCAGGAGTTGCGAAGGTTTGTTGGGGAAAGCCTTCCCCTGAGCGGGCGCCCTGCGGTCCCCCGCTACCCCTTCGAGCGGGGACACCCCGCAACGCCCCGAGAGTGAGAGCCAGGTCCGGTCAGCCGTGACGGGTCCACGAGGCAGAGGGAGTGGCTCCTGCCGGCCCGTCGCGGAGACATGCGATGGCGCTCACCAGCACCGCCGCCCGCGCCGGTCACGATCAGGCGGGCCTTATCACCCTCGGCCAGAACCCATCCCGTGATCGGGTCCGACTGCGCGTCCTCAGCCTCGGGGCTGGCGTCCAGTCGACCACGCTGGCGCTGATGGCCGCGCACGGCGAGATCGGGCCGATGCCCGACTGCGCCATCTTCGCCGACACCGGCTGGGAGCCGCGCGCGGTGCGTGAACATCTCGCCTGGCTGATGTCGTCGGGCGTGCTACCGTTCCCGGTGCATATCGTCTCGGCCGGCGACATCCGCGCCGATCTGCTGCGCGCGGGATCGGGCGAACGCTGGGCCTCGATCCCCGCCTTCACGCGCACGCTCAAGCGGCACCGCATCGAGATCGGCATGATCCGGCGCCAATGCACCAAGGACTACAAGATCGTCCCGATCCGCCGGAAGGTGCGCGAGCTGGTGGGGCTGACCCGCCGCCGCTCGCCTGACCATCCCGTCGTCGAGCAATGGATCGGCATCTCGGCCGACGAGTTGATACGCATGAAGCCGTCGTTCGAGGCATGGCAGGTCAACCGCTGGCCGCTGATCGAGCAGCGCATGTCGCGGCACGACTGCCTGCGCTGGCTCGAACGACACGACTATCCCATTCCGCCCAAGAGCGCCTGCGTCGGCTGTCCCTTCCACTCCGACATGCGCTGGCGCGAGATCCGCGATCGTGACCCGGCCGCCTGGGATGAGGCCGTCGCCGTGGACCACGCGATCCGCACCGGCCTGCGCGGCATCCGGGGCGAGGTCTATCTGCATCGTTCGGCAGTGCCGCTCGACCAGGCCGACCTCAGCACGCTGGCCGATCGGGGGCAGCTCGATCTGTGGGGCAATGAATGCGAGGGCATGTGCGGTGTGTAACGGCCACAGGCTGAAGAGAGTGAGAGGGGGGCCTTCGGTTTCGTGACGGGCTGGATAGCCGAGAGAGTGTCTCGCGGCGGCCCGTCATGGAGTAACCGACATGGCAAAAGCTGCCCCCATCCCCAAGATCACCCTCAGCCCGTCGCGGGACATTCCCTTCGACAAGCTGTTCCTGTCTCAGTCCAATGTCCGCCGCGTGAAGAACGGCGTGACGATCGAGGACCTCGCCGACGACATCGAGCGGCGCGGGCTGTTGCATGGCCTCAACGTGCGGCCGGAGATCGACCCCGAAGGCAACGAGACCGGCAGGTTCGAAATTCCTGCCGGCGGCCGTCGCTACAGCGCACTGGCGATCCTCGTGAAGCGCAAGCGCATGGACAAGACCAGCCCGGTGCCCTGTGTCGTCAAGTCGGCCGGTGATCCGGTCCTGGCCGAAGAGGACTCGCTCGCCGAGAACACCCATCGCGAGCCGCTTCATCCTCTCGACGAATTCCGGGGCATGAAGGCGCTTCACGACAAGGGCGAGCGCGAGCAGGCCATCGCCGCCCACTTCCGCGTTACGCCTGCTGTGGTCAGTCAGCGTCTGAGGCTCGCTTCGGTCTCGCCCAAGCTGCACGAGGTCTATGCGGCCGGCGACATGACGCTTGATCAGCTCATGGCCTTCACGGTCAGCGACGATCACGCCCGTCAGGAGCAGCTCTGGAAGCAGCTCGACCACAGCAGCAACAGGTCGCCCTCGTTCATCCGCGACAAGCTCACGGAGGACATGGTGCCGGTGTCCGACAGGCGCGTGCTGTTCATCGGCGTCCCGGCCTATCTCACGGCGGGCGGTACGGTCCCGACGCGCGACCTGTTCGAGCCCGATGATGGCGGCTGGCTGTCCGATCCCGCCTTGCTCGACCGCCTGGTCGCCGAAAAGCTCGACGCCGAGGCCGAGACGATCAGGGCCGAGGGCTGGAAATGGGTCGAGGCGCTCATCGATCTGCCCTATGGCTATGACGAGGACTGTCGGGAGATCGACGCTACCCGCGAGCCGCCGACCGAAGCGGACGAGGCTCGTATCGCCGAGCTTCGCGCCGAAGCCGACGCGCTGGAGGAGCAATGGGCGGGCCATGGCGATGTCCCGGCCGAGGTCGAGGCCCGCGTCACCGCCATCGACGTCGAGCTGGCCACGCTGTCGCGCGGCCGCTTCACCTACGACGCGCAGGAGCAAGCCCACGCTGGGGTGTTCGTCGGTCTCGAAGCCGATGGTACGCTCTACATCGACCGCGGCTGGGTGCGGCCGGAGGATGAGCCCAAGGACGAAATCGTCGAACATTCCGCCGACGAGCCCGATGCGGTCGCAGATCCGTCGAGCGATGGACCGGCCGACATCACGGCGCAGGTGAACTCGACCAAGCCCGACGGCGCGGTCGTTTCCGTCGCAGCCGACGGCGACGATGACGATGATGAAGTCATCAAGCCGTTGCCGGACAGGCTGGTGGCCGAGCTGACCGCATCCCGGACGGTCGCCTTGCAGGACGCCTTCGCGCAGAACCCCTCGGTGGCCTTCGCCGCCGTGCTGCACGCGATGGTGCTGACCACCTTCTATCAGGTGCGCACGGAGACCTGCCTGGAGCTGTCCGTCAGCCGCGTCTATTTTCCGTTCCAGGCGCCGGGCCTGCGGGAAAGCGCGGCGGTGAAGGCGATGGAGGAACGCCACGCCGGTTGGAAGGCGCGGCTTCCCAAGTCTGACAGGGATGCCTGGGACGCGATCCAGCAGCTCGACGGCTCCGATCAGGCGGCGCTGTTCGCCCACTGCGCGGCCTATGCGGTGAACGCACTGTGGGAGCCGGTGCCCAAGCATGGCGGCGGTCGCGTCTCGGCGCATGGGGTCGCGCGCCGGATCGAGCACGCCAACGTCCTTGCCCGCGCGATCGGGTTCGACATGGCGGTAACGGGCTGGCGGCCGACCTACGAGAACTATCTCGGCCGCGTCACCAAGCCGCGCATCCTCGAAGCTGTCGCCGAAGGCACGGAACCCCAGAAGGCCGGCCTGATCGACCACCTCAAGAAGGGCGACATGGCTCACGAAGCCGAACGGCTGCTGGCTGATTCCGGCTGGCTTCCCGAGCCGTTGCGGATGCCGAACCTCGAACCCGTCCTGCCGATCGCGGACGCGCCGGTCGACGGCGACGATGCCGAGGCGCTCCCGGCCTTCCTCGGCGAGGATGGCGAAGGCGAAGACTCTGCCTACGCGATCGCGGCGGAATAGCCGCACTCGGGCGGGGCGGTTTCGGCCGCTCCGCCCTTTTTCTACTCGATGCCGACCAACGGCCCCGCCCAGCGCCGGGCCTTTTCGCGTGGCCGCCGGGCCATTTCCGGCCGTGCGGCTTTTACCCTCACCATAGGAGAATCCCCATGAAGATCGACGACATCGCACTGGCGGACGCCGACGTTCTCGCGCCCGTTCTGCTCGCCGCCCTCCAGCGTCTCGGGCAGTTCGGCCGCTCGGGCGCCGTCGCGCTGGCGCGGCAGGTCGAAGACGGCGACGCCGATTTCGACGAGGCCGCTGGCTGGATCGAAGAAATCGCGGCCGGGACGCTCACGGTCTGAGCCGCGCGCCGCCGGTCCCATGACGGGGCCGGCGGCCAGAGCCCGAGGAAGGCCGGGGCCGGGTGAGCCGGCCGGATTGAGAGAGAGCGCCGGACGGCTCGCTCCTTTCCCGCTCTCTCGGAGACCTACCATGTCCACATTTCTCAATCCGTCGGCGCCCGCGGCTTCGGCCCTCGACGGCCATGCCGTCGTCGCGGCCATCCCGCTCGGCGCCCTGCTGCGCTTTTTCGACGGCAGCCCACGACCGCCCGAACGCTTCCGGCGCAAGCTCTCCGCCTGGAAGAACCGCAACGATACGGGCCGCCTGGTCCAGAAGACAGCCGCCTGCACGCTGGGCGGCTCCACGTTCCCGGCGACCTTCATGCTCCACCTCGGCGACTTCGGCTCGAACGGCGTCATCCTCGTGATCGTGAACAGGGGATTTCAGGTCACGACCGACCTTCGGTTCGAGGTTATGGAGCTGCCTGCGCCCGGTATGGTGCGCGTCCTCACCCGCGACGGCGATCGTGAGGAACTGCGTCATCTGGCGCCGGATATGGCGGCGGCCGAGGAATGGATGTCGCGCAACCGATATTCCAACATGGTCGTGGAAGTCGTCGGAGAGGAGAAAGCTGGCGACGCTTTGATCGGGAGGGCGGCATGAACGCCGCCGCTTCGATCCTGGCCGTCTACGGCAGCACCGCCGACAACCATCTGGCCGCGCTGGTTGGCGATACAGCCTATCTCGCCGTTCCGGTCGCGGACGGCTTGCGCATCGCAAGCGCCTGGCGCCTGAACCGACCTATCCCCGAATGGAAACAGGCCGACTTCTATGGCGCTGCCGGCACCGTGCCGAACGAGGCCGGTTTCCGCGCCCATGTCGAGGAGCAGGTCCAGCATCAGCGAGAGCGAAACGCGCTCGACCGACAGCGCCAATCGTCCGATCTCTGGACACCCTGGGGCGGATCGCAGGGCGGCGAAGTCTACGCCGAGGGCGTCGTCTTCCACCACACCGCCAGCCACGGCGGCTTCAATCTCGATGACGCCCGCAACGCGGCTATGCCTGCCGTGCTGCGCGTCGAGGGCGGCTGGTATGAGGAGGACTGCGAATGGGCGAAGGTCGCGTTCGGCTTTCCCGAGCTGTTCACGGCCTATGAGCGGCGCATTGCCGAGAAGACGCTGCGCGACACATTCCCCGAATGTTGGGAAGCTGCCCACGGCAGACCCCTTGCACCGGGCGAATCCTTCCTGAACGACCGCAGGCTGTTCGAGGAGGCGCACGCTCAGGACTGGATCGTCATATCCGCGAGCCGGCCGCAGAGTTCGCCTGGCTCCGTGACGTGCATCGCGGCGCTCGGCGGAAAACGTGACCGGCAGCCGTTTCGGGGTTTCCTCGTCCCTGCGGCCGAATATCGCTCCGGGCCGCATGGCTTCGTGATCGACGAGGCCCGGCACGAAACCTGGGTGCTGCCGACCGCTCCCGACGCCTGACCTTGAGCATAGCCCGTCCCCGTTTCGACCGGGGGCGGGCTCTTTTTTTGTCCGACAGCGGGAGACGGGATTCTCCCTCGCATGGCGATCGGCCCCCGCGATGCGCTCGTGCCCCGCGCCCTCAAGAGAGTGAGAGGCGGGCCGGAAACGGGCGGGTCGGCCGGATCGAGAGAGAGCATCCGGCGGCCCGTTCCATCCCGGCTCTCCTCAAGGACATTCGCCATGACTCTTGCTGCACCCGCTGCCCGTCCGGCGGCGCCGTTTCCCGTCGCGCCCGGTTTCGCCGCGACCGCCCGGTCCATCCTTACCGCCGCCGCGCTCATCCTGCCCGACCTCGAACGCGGCCGCGCGATCGACGCGCGCGCCCTGCGCACCGCGATGGAGACCGCGTTCGGCGGCTCCGACGCCGATGGCGCCTGGGACTGGAAAACCGCCTACGACGCCTGTGAAGCGGCGCAGGTTCTGTTCCTGCGCAAATATGGCGGCACGATCCTGCGCAAGTCCGCCTCGCCGGTCGCCGCGCTCGCGATGATCGAGAAGGTGGCGGCCCTGCTCCCCACCCATACGCGCCGGTCGGAGACCAGCCAGGCGTTTCAGCAATTCTCGACACCGGCCGGGCTTGGCTTCGTGGCCACCTTCGCGGCCGCGATCCGGCCGGGCGACCTGGTGCTCGAACCTTCCGCCGGCACCGGGCTGCTCGCGGTGCAGGCCGAGACGCGCGGCGCGGGCCTGGTTCTCAACGAGCTGGCCGAGATCCGCGCCGAGATGCTCGCCGGCCTGTTCGGCGATTGCCCCGTCACCCGCCACGACGCCGCGCATATCCATGACTATCTGCGCGCGGACATCGTGCCGAGTGTGGTGGTGATGAACCCGCCGTTCTCGGCCGTCGCCCATGTCGATCGGACCATGAAGGACGCGGCGCTGCGCCATATCGGGTCCGCGCTGGCCCGGCTCGCCGAGGGCGGCCGTCTGGTCGCGATCACCGGGGCGAGCTGCGCGCCCGACAATCCCGCCTGGACCGACGCCTTTGTCCAACTTCAGGAGCGTGGCCGCGTCATCTTCTCAGCGGCGATCGACGGCCGGGTCTATGCCAAGCACGGCACGACCATCGACACGCGCCTGACCGTTCTCGAGCGCGTCCCCGCTGACGATCCTCGCCACTTCCCGGCCTCGCCCGGAGTAGCGCCCGACACCGCGACCCTGCTTGGCTGGGTGCTCAATCATGTGCCGCCGCGCGGGGCCGGTCCCGATACGCCGCCGCCGGCCATGCCCGTCGCTTTGCAGGCCATGGCCGCCACGCCCGCGCCCCGTCGTCGAGCCGCCTCCGCGCCTGCGCTTGCGCCCGTCGTGCTGCCCGAGGCGGCGGAGTTGGTCTATGAGCCGATCGAGTGGACGCCCGCCGAAGCCGGCCGTCTGACCGACGCGATCTACGAGCCCTACGCGCTCCAGTCGCTGCGCATCGACGGCGCCAAGCCGCACCCGACGCCGCTGGTCCAGTCGGCGGCGATGGCCTCGGTCTCGCCGCCCAAGCCGAGCTATCGACCGACCCTGCCGGCGAACCTCATCGCCGACAGCATCCTCTCGGACGCCCAGCTCGAATCCGTGATCCTCGCGGGCGAGGCACACGCCGGTCATCTCGCCGGCGCGTGGACGGTGGATGGCACCTGCGATGTCGTCACCGCCGCGCCGGACGATGCGGAACAAGCCGTGCGCTTCCGCCGGGGCTGGTTCCTCGGCGATGGCACCGGCGCGGGCAAGGGCCGCCAGGTCGCGGGCATCATTCTCGACAACTGGCTGAAAGGCCGCCGCCGCGCGGTGTGGGTGAGCCGTTCCGAGACCCTGCATCAGGACGCGATGCGCGATTGGGAGGCGCTCGGCCAGGAGCGCCTGCTGGTGACGCCGCTCTCGCGCTACCGGCAGGGCACGGCGATCACGCTGGACGCGGGCGTGTTGTTCACGACCTACGCCACGCTGCGCTCGCAGGAGCGCGGCGAGAAGGCGAGCCGCGTCCAGCAGATCGTCGACTGGCTGGGCGCCGACTTCGACGGCGTGATCGTGTTCGACGAGGCGCACGCGATGGCGAACGCGGCCGGTGGCACCGGCGATCGCGGCGAGCAGGCGCCCTCGCAGCAGGGCCGTGCGGGGCTTCGGCTCCAGCACGCACTGCCCGACGCACGCATCGTCTATGTCTCGGCTACCGGCGCGACCACCGTGCAGAACCTCGCCTACGCCCAGCGCCTCGGCCTGTGGGGCGGCGAGGATTTCCCTTTCGCCACGCGCAGCGAGTTCATCGCGGCGATCGAGGACGGCGGGGTCGCGGCGATGGAGGTGCTGGCGCGCGACCTCAAGGCGCTCGGCCTCTATTCCGCCCGATCGCTGTCCTTTGACGGCGTGGAATATGAGATGCTCGAACATGCGCTGACCCCAGCGCAGATCGGCATCTACGACGCCTACGCGGGCGCTTTCCAGATCATTCACAACAATCTGGACGCGGCGATGCAGGCCGCGAACATCACCGGGGCGACGGGCACGCTCAATGCCCAGGCCAAGTCGGCGGCGCGCAGCGCATTCGAGTCGGCGAAGCAGCGTTTCTTCAATCACCTCATCACGGCGATGCAGACGCCCTCGATGATCGCCAGCATCGAGCGCGATCTGGAAGCCGGCCACAGTGCCGTCGTCCAGATCGTCTCGACCGGCGAGGCGTTGCAGGAGCGGCGCCTGGCCGACATTCCCACTGAGGAATGGGACGACGTTCGGGTGGACGTGACGCCTCGCGAATATGTGCTGTCGTATCTCGAACACAGCTTCCCGGTGCAGCTCTACGAGCCGTTCACGGACAGCGAGGGCAACCTGTCCTCGCGGCCCGTCACCGACGCGGACGGCAATCCCGTCGAGTCCCGCGAAGCCGCCCTGCGCCGCGACCGGCTGATCGAGCGCCTCGCTTCGCTGGCGCCGGTGCCGGCCGCGCTCGACCAGATCATCCACCATTTCGGGACCGATATGGTCGCGGAGGTGACGGGACGCTCGCGGCGCATCGTCAAACGCCGCGGATCGGACGGCATCGACCGCTATGTCGTCGAGAGCCGGCCGGGCTCGGCCAATGTCGGCGAGACCGATGCGTTCCAGAGCGACGCCAAGCGCATCCTGATCTTTTCCGATGCCGGCGGGACCGGCCGCAGCTATCACGCTGACCTCGGCGCTAGGAACCAGCGGCTGCGCGTCCATTATCTGCTGGAGGCTGGCTGGAAAGCCGACAACGCCATCCAGGGCTTCGGCCGCACCAACCGCACCAATCAGAAGCAGCCACCGCTGTTCCGGCCCGTCACGACCGATGTGAAGGCGCAGAAGCGCTTCATCTCGACCATCGCGCGCCGCCTCGACACGCTGGGCGCGATCACGCGCGGCCAGCGGCAGACCGGCGGCCAGGGACTGTTTCGGCCGGAGGATAATCTGGAATCGCAATATGCGCGCGACGCGCTGCGCCAGCTCTACCGGCTGCTCTATGCAGGGAAGGTCGAAGGCTGCTCGCTCACCGCCTTCGAGCAGGCGACCGGGCTGAGCCTCAGCGACAGCAACGGCCTCAAGGACGAACTGCCGCCGATCACCACCTTCCTCAATCGGATGCTCGCGCTCATCATCGACATGCAGAACATCCTGTTCACCGCGTTCGAGGATTTGCTGACCGCCCGCATCGAGGGCGCAATCGTTTCGGGAACCTACGAGCTGGGCCTGGAGACGCTTCAGGCCGAAAGCTTCACGATCACCGGCCGCAGCACCATCTATACTCATCCGGGAACCACGGCGGAGACGAGGTTGCTGACCATCGAACGCAAGGACCGCAATCGGCCGCTGCCCCTCGACGAGGCGCTCGACCATTGTTCGGACCCGCGCACGGTCCTGCTGGTCAACGCCCAATCCGGCCGTGCGGCCGTGCAGATAAGGACGCGCGGGCTGCTGCTCGACGACGGCAGCGTCGAGCGCCGGGTGCGGCTGATCCGGCCGATGGAATCGACGCCTATGCCGCTGGAGACGATGGCGCAGACCCATTGGCGCGAAGCATCGCGGGCCGACTTCGCCCGCGCCTGGGACGCGGAACTGGCCGAGGTGCCGGAGTTCGCCACCAGCGCCATGCACATCGTCACCGGCCTGCTGCTGCCGATCTGGAAACGCCTGCCCAATGAATCCACGCGCGTCTATCGGCTCCAGACCGATGACGGCGAGCGGATCATCGGCCGCCGGGTCTCGCCGGCCTGGGTGGCGACGGCCACCGCCAATGATGCCGCTCCGACCCTGGAGCCGAACGCCGCCTTCGCCGCCTTGATGGGCGGCCGCACCGCTCTCGATCTGGCCGAAGGTCTCCAGCTCCGCCGCGTCCGCGTCATGAACGCCTACCGGATCGAACTGACCGGCTTCACCGACGCCATGCGCGAGCGGCTGACCGCTTACGGCCTGTTCCACGAGATCATCTCGTGGACGCTGCGCATGTTCGTGCCGGTCGATGCCAGCGGCGCCGTCGTGCTGGAGCGGATCATGAAGCGTTGGCCGCTCCAGCGTATCGCCGACCGGACGGCCGCGTGATGGGCCGGCTGTCGGATCAGGCAGGCGAATTGGCGCAACGTCTCGGCGACCGGGCCGAGGCGGTGTGCCGCCAATACCTGTCGAAGGGGCATCGCGAGGGCCGCTATTGGCTGGTCGGGGATGCTCACAATACGCCGGGCCGCAGCCTCTATGTGCGGCTTTCGGGTTCGGAGGACGGCCGCGGCGCAGCCGGCAAATGGACCGACGCCGCGACCGGCGAGCATGGCGACCTGCTCGACATCATCATGCTCGCCTGCGGCCATGCGCAGCTCCGCGACTCGCTCGACGAGGCCCGGCACTTTCTCAGCCTGCCGCATCCCGAACCCGGCGGCGATGGTCCGCGCCATGCACAGGAGCCGAAAGCGCCGACCGGCTCGCCGCAAGCCGCTCAGCGCCTGTTCGCCGCATCCGCGCCTGTCCGTGGCTCCCTCGTGCAGACCTATCTGCGGGAGCGGGCGATCACCGCCCTTCGGGCCGACGATCCGCTCCGCTTCCATCCGCGCTGCTACTACACTCCATCGCGGAAGGACTTGCCGGGAACCCGTCGCGCATGGCCCGCCATGATCGCCGCCGTCACCGATCAGGACGGTGCGATCACCGGCGTCCATCGCACCTGGCTCGACCCGGCCGCGGCAGTGAAGGCGCCGGTGGCCACGCCTCGGCGCGCGATGGGTTTCCTTCTCGGGCACGGTGTCCGTTTCGGCAGGGCAGATGCGGTAATGGCGGCAGGCGAAGGCATCGAAACCATCTTGTCGCTACGCCAGGCCATGCCCGCCATGCCCATGATCGCCGCTCTGTGCTCGGCCCACCTCAGCGCCATCTTGTTCCCGCCCGCGCTGAGACGCCTCTATGTCGGCCGCGATGACGATCCCGCTGGCAGCGTGGCGGTAGCGAAGCTGACGGAGCGGGCTTCGGGCGCCGGGATCGAGGTCGTGCCGCTTTCGCCCATGCTCGGCGATTTCAACGAGGATCTGCGCCTGGTCGGACCCGAGCGGATGGCGGGGGCGCTGGCGGCGCAACTCGTCGCTGAAGATGCGGGCCGTTTCCTGGCCATCGCCGGCTGAGGCCGGAAAGGCGGCGGGGTTTCGGTTTGGGGTTCAGAGAGGTTCGGTCTGCCGGTTGTGATGACGCTTTTGATCATCGGAGAGGCCCGCGCCCTTGCTGCCTTCTTGAGAGGCGTTCGGGACGACAGCCGCCCCGGCCCGGCAACGGCGTTCGGCGGCTAATTTCCGCCGCGGCCCCGAGGGGCCGCTTTGCATCGCGAGACAAATTAGCCGCCGCCCTGCCGTCCAGCGCTGCGCTCGGCCCCCACCCGCGCTGGAGGCGCGGGATGGCGGTGCAAGCCCGGTTCGCCCGCCGTCTTTCGACGCCTGCGAAGGCCGCGAAGGGCGCGGCCAGCCGATGAAAGGCGTCATTATGTCAACCGACGAACCGCTCTCCGAACATGAACCCGAACACGAGGAATCCCCCACCGCCTACCTGCTTCAGGAATTGGCGCTATACGGATACCGACCCTTCGACGACGAGCCCGACCAACGACCGCTGCCCGAGGCCCGCTCAGCGGCAGGCGCAGTCGCCGACATCTTCGATGCGATGGTGTCCTGCCTGAACGACACACGGCTCGAACCCGACCTTGAAGACCTGCTCTGGAACGTCACCAATGTCTTCCACCGCGCCGGCGAGCGGATCGAGCGCGAGCTTGATGACAACGAGGTCGCCCAAAGACGCAGTCAGCGCGAACAGGACGGCTCCGAGGTGATGTCGGTCGAGCTGGAGCGGTTGCTGCGCGAGGGCGCGACCATGATCGAGCGCCGCGACTCGATGGAGTTCTTTCGCGACGCCTGCGCCGAGCAGTTCCGCATCCACCTCCTGAAAGCCTGGACTCCGCGCTCCAGCTCGAAGGTCAACCGCAAGGCGCTCACCTCGGCGGTGGTGTCCAGCCGCGACTTCATCAATGCGCGACAGCGCGCCGAACAGCAGGTGCTGGTGCCCGCCGGAACGCTGATCGCGCTCAGCTCGGGGCCGGCCTACAGCGATCACCGTTTCATCTGGGACTTGCTCGACAAGATCCACGCCAAGCATCCCGACATGGTGCTGGCGCATGGCGCGACGCCGAGCGGAGGTGAGCGCATCGCCGCCCGCTGGGCCGATCATCGCAGCGTCACGCAGATACCGTTCCAGCCCGACTGGACCCGGCACAAGAAGGCTGCGCCGTTCAAGCGCAACGATGAGATGCTGGCGATCCTGCCGAAGGGCGTTGTTATCCTTCCCGGCACCGGCATCCAGGACAATCTCCGCGACAAGGCCAAGGCGATGGGCATCAAGGTCTGGGACTTCCGGCAACAGGGCGGCGCGTAAGCGCCGCCTTTCTCTCGTTGCTGAAGTGGGGACGCATCAAGGCTTCCCCATTCGGCCAAGTCACCCTGCCGCCAGCTTGGCATACGTGCGGGGCGATTGGTCCGGTAGCGACATCCAGCTCCCGTCTCCGCGCGCACCACCCCCGCTCTTTGAGGCGCTATCCTTGGTCGAGCGGATGGCCTGGCGCCATCAACCCGTAAAGGGTCCGCTACGCGAGCGTGCGGCCGTCAGGCTTCGCCTTGACGGTGATTGCGGCCATCCGCCCAACACTTCGGGCGCCTGTCGAGCGGGGGTGGTCCCCGCTCCCCAAGACAGGAGCCGGATCAATGTCCCTCGAAATCGCACAATCCCACGCCTGGAACCTCGCCCGGACGCTGATGACCTGCATCGTCGTCTTCAGGATCAGCGATCGCATCTTCGGCGTGCTCGAAGCGCGCGAGTTTGACGGCGACGCGAACAGCATCGTGCAAGAATACGATCCGTTCTCACGCTGAGCGACGGACCCGCATCTGCCTTCGGCGCGATCCGACGCGCCGAAGGCGGTTCGTGCTTGTTTGGCTGCTGTCGTCGTTGCGAACGGCAGCACGAGAGCCGTGTGATGTCAGATATAAAGCTCTTCGGCGGGCAGCGGCGCGCCGTTTTCTGGCGTTACAATGCCTATTGCCCGCTCGCAATTTGAGCGGCGCAGGCCCGTGAGGGCAGCCAATCAGAGGCCCGCCGGGGCTCCGCCAGACCTCGCCCGCGTCCGGATCGACGGCGGCGAGCACCCCCGGCCGAATGCTTGCCCCCCGACCACGGTCCTGCGCTCGTGATCCACGCTGCGACAATCTCTGCATCGCAATCGACGCGGCGGTCGGTCCTGTAGGGAGGTCGCTCGCGGACCAGCACATCTCCCTTCGCGGCCTCCGTCAGGCATCCCGAGCGGCGGTGATCAGACGCTATCGGACTCCTGCGCTGCGGTTGGTGTGACCGAATTCCCCGCCGGCCGTATCCATCTCAGTGACGGACGTGTTGCGCCCGAGACCACCTGGCCTGCACCTCTTGGGCGTCCCTGGCGTTCAGAACGCCGAGCAATTCCGTTCTGTATCGCTCCGTTTCGCTTCGCCGAAGAAACGGTCCCTCCGACTGACTGATCCCCTAAGCCCGTTCGGTTTTCGCCAGCAACCCCCGCGGCTCCGAACCGTGTTGGCGCGTGCCGCGCCTGCCCGCACCACTTCGGGCCTTAGGGGTCGGGTCTCCGCTGCGCGTCGATGCAGGCGCCTCCCGACGGTCTTGGCCGGGTCTCGTCGGAGGGACGGTCCCTCGGACTTGAAGCAACGGAGACTTGAAATGCAGAACATCGTTATCCTCGCCGGCAACATCGGCCAGAACCCCGAGAGCCGCACCACGCAGGGCGGCACCCAGATCACGAACTTCACTCTTGCCACCTCGCGGCCTCGGTACTTGGAGGGCAAGGTCGTTCGGGACGACAACGGGTATCGCGTGCAGGATACCGAGTGGCATCGCATCACCGCCTTCAACGGGCTCGGCAAGACCATCCAGGAGCATTGCGAGAAGGGGATGAAGGTGCTGGTCCGCGGTCGCATCCACTACACCAAGTGGACCGACCGCGATGGCGTCGATCGGTACGGCTGTGAGATTATCGCCGAGACGGTGGACTTCCTGAGCCGGGCCAAACCCGCAGTGGATGGCAAAACCTCCGACAACGACCTCGATGATGACATCCCGTTCTGATCCGGGGCGGGCGAGGCCCGGCGGCGCAAGCCGCCGGGCCTCTTCGGCTTGCATGAGATTTAGTCGGAACGCTCTGCGCTACCGCTTCCGCAACGGCCTCAAAACCCACACTAGTCACCTTCGGACGAGTCGGTGTTGGCGAGGAGTTCGGCCGGCGTGGCACCAAGCGCCGATGCCAAATGAAACAGGGTGACGACCGTGGGATTGCGTCGCCCGCGCTCCAGATCGCTTACATATTGTTGAGTAAAGCCCGACGTCTCGGCAAAGCGCTCCTGGGTAAAGCCCTTCTCCTTCCTCAATCTGGCGAAGTTCAATCCCACGAGGCGGCGCATATCCATGCGCGGCAAACTGGACGATACACACTATCCGGTTTATCTCCTATAAGGTGTATCGCCGGTCTGGCGGCGCTCATCGCTGCAACAGGTGCAACGAACGATGCGAGACTTGCACATAGCCGGCGCATGTATTTGGTCTAGGTTCGTTAATGAGGATCATGTCGGGGGCGCCATGAGCACCAGCCATTTCGCAGATCGCGCGCCGGATGTATCGCAGCTCACCGCGTATGACGAAAGCCATTTGGCGGACTATCTGCGCTTGCTCGACGCGGCCGAGGAGGGCGCCGACTGGCGCGAGGCCGCCGCCCTTATTCTCGGCATCGACGCCATCGCCGAACCGCATCGGGCGAAGACCATGCACGCCAGCCATCTCGCGCGAGCGCGGTGGATGACCGAGGTGGGCTATGCCCATCTGCTCGGTTGCGAGCGTCCCTAAAGCGTTAAGATTTCATCCATTTTGGCGCTTCCTCGGGGCTCGGGCCGCAGCCTTCCGAGCATGGTTGAGCGCAACCTTCGCGCTATTGTGAGGCTTCCTGCGCGGCAATGTTGCCCCTCCCGAAATTCGCGCAATGCGCGGCTGGGAGGATGCAATGCCGATGCCGCCGGGACGGCGCCAGCAACGCATCGGCGGCTTGTCCGATGCAAGCGGGCGCGCTGAAATCGCCGCCGAGTTTTTACGGCGAAACCCCACTTATCGCGCCGAACATGCGCAGATGCAGAAGCGCATCGCCAGCGGCGCCGTCGCGAAGGATGCCGCCGAGGCGGCGTTCGCGCGGCGCTGGGGGTTGTCCTTTCGCCACGGCGCCGGATGATCTTTCAGAGCCGGTCGCCTGGCGTCCGGAACTGACCGCCGTCACGGTCATTCTTGACGCCGCGCCGGATGGATTCGAGCGCGCCGCGCCGGTCGATCCGCGCGCGCTCGGCGCGCTGCTCGCCGACGCGGCCGGTATCGAAGGCCGCCATGTCATCGTCTCCGATGCGGCCGGCGAGCATCGGCTTTGGCTGCGCGATCCGGAGCCTGGTCGGCCGCTCGCCGCCGTCATCCCGCTCGACAAGGATTTCATCACGCGCATCGCGAGTCTGCTGCGCTTCCACCGCCGCCTGTTCGGCCGTGCGGCGGGGCCGCTGCCGCGCGGCTGGCCGCTCACCGCCTATAAGCTGGCGCGTCTCGACCTGATGCTCCGCGCGCTCGACCTGCGTGACGGCGGCGCAACCTATCGCGAGATCGCGGTCGAGCTCGGACGTGATGACGCGACCAGATTGTCAGCCAGCGATTGGAAGATGTCCGCTTCGCGGTCGTTCGTCGTGCGGCTGGTCCGCGACGGCATCGCGATGATGAACGGCGACTACCGCAAACTGCTCCGCATTCGCTGATCCGTCCGCCCCGGTGACGCCCTTGCAGGGGGTGGTCACATCCGTGCAGCCGCACATCTTCATACCCCACCCGGCCGCGTCCGGCCTGTCATTTACGTCTCCTGCCGCCACTGCCCGCAGGAGCCGTCACTTGTCCGATACGCCTACCAACCTGCCGCCCCGCTTCCTGCGCACGCCGGAAGCCGCGCGCTTTCTCGGCCTCTCCGGCCGCACGCTGGAGAAGCACCGCTATTTCGGGACCGGCCCGGCCTACCGCCGGATCGGTGGCCGCGTCGTCTATTCGGTCGATGACCTGCGCGCCTGGGCCGACATCGGCATCAAGCATTCGACCTCCGATCCGGGGCAGGACGACCTCATGCCGCGCGCGGATTCGGCCATCGCCCGGAGCCGGCGATGACCGTGCCGCCGTCACCCATGCGCCTGCCGACCGCCACCGGCGACGGCCTGACCCGCGTCGAACTGACCTGGATCGGGAAGCGGATCGAGCACTGGATCAGGTTCGGCCGCGTCGCCAAGGACGAGATCGTCGATCGCCGCCGCCGCATCGTCAGCTTCCGGCCGGGCGTCGTGTTCGCGTTCGTCCGCTGGGCGTCGAATGACTACGGGACGATCATCTCGCGCATCGACGTGGTGCGCGCGGTCGCCGCCGGTGAGCCGTTCACGACGCTGCCGTTCGTGCGGCCGGGCGGCGACATCCTGCTCAAGATCGAGGGCTGGCCCAAGGTCCAACAGGTGCTCGCCGCGATCGACGCGACCGAAGCGGCGGGCGTCGATCCGTGCGACGCCGCACCCGATCATTGGCGCCACGTCCACAACCGCATCGCCGCCGGACATCAGCCGCGGCTCTACACGCTGGAACGTCATCGCGCCTGGCTCAAGCGCCGGGAGATCGAGGGATGACGCGCCGCTTCTACGTCCGCGCCACAGCGATCACCGCGTCGGCTTTCGTCATCGCGTTCGCCGTCATCGCGATCACCGATCCGCTGCCGCGCGTTGTCTGGAACGCCAGCGCGAGCGCGCCGCTCGGCCTCTATCGGATCGAGCCGGACCGCGACCCGCCGCGCGGCGCGTTGGTCGCGGTCGAGCCGCCCGAGCGGCTTGGGCGCTGGATGGCCGAGCGCGGCTATCTCGGCAGGAACGTGCCGTTGTTGAAGCACGTCGCCGCCAAGGCCGGGCAGCATGTGTGCCGGATCGGTGTCGCGGTGAGCGTCGAGGGACGGCCCGTCGCTGTCGCGCTGATGCGCGACCGGATCGGCCGTCCGCTGCCGGTCTGGCAGGGCTGCCGCACGCTCGCGGCGGGCGAACTGCTGCTGCTCAATCCCGATCATCCCGACAGCCTGGACGGCCGCTATTTCGGGCCGCTCCGCGCCTCCGCCGTGCTCGGCCGCGCGATCCCGATCCTCACCCGCCAGACCCCCGACGCGCCGCTCACCTGGCGCTGACCCGATTTTTCCCTGCCAACCCAAAGGAGATTCCCATGCAGATCGGCAGCTTCATCCGCACCGCCAATGGCTTTGAAGGCATCCTCGAAAGCGCGATGCTCGACATCCGCATCTCCATCGTTCCGGCCGAGCCGAGCGATGCCGAGAAGGCGCCGGACTGGCGCGTCCATCGCGGCGATGACGGCGATGGGCCGGAGATCGGCGCGGGCTGGAACGAGAGCGGCGAACGCGCCGGGGATTACGTCTCGCTGCGCATCGACGATCCCACCTTCGCGCAGCCGATCCGCGCCGCGCTGTTCCAGAACACCAATGACACATCGGCATGGTCGCTGCGCTGGAACCGGCCCCAGAAGCCGCGCGAGCAGGACTGAGATCGTGCGCTTCTCTATCATCCCTTTGTTCGCGGGAAAGCCGTCTCATCCCTCCGTCCCGCTCGGCCCAAGGCCGGCCGGGGCGCGCAGCGAAGGTCAAGGGCGGCCGAAGGCCGGCGCGCCGCGCGCACCCTTTACCGCAGCGAGCACGCTGGCAGGCTGGCGGCGGAGCGGAGTCGGATCGGCGGTGGCGCTCGCCCTCGGTCTGCTTTGGGCCGGCGCTGTCCCGGCAGCGGCGTCGGCGCAGGAGGCGGCGACGGATCGAGCCGTGGCGCGTCATCCTTATGCAGAGCATGTCGCCAACGCCGCGCGCCGCTTCGGCATTCCCGAGGCGTGGATCTGGGCGGTGATGCGCGTCGAGAGCAACGGCGATGCCCGCGCCGTTTCGTCGGCCGGGGCGATGGGCCTGATGCAGATCATGCCCGCGACCTGGGCCAATCTGCGCGCCCGCCACGGTCTCGGGAGCGATCCCTATGACGTGCGCGACAACATCATGGCGGGCGCGGCCTATCTGCGGGCGATGTTCGACCGCTATGGCAGCGCGACGGCGATGCTGGCGGCGTATAATGCGGGGCCGGGACGCTACGAAGATTACCTGTCGCGCGGCCGTCCGCTGCCCGCCGAGACGCGCGCCTATCTCGCAAAACTGACGTCGATAGTCGGCACGTCGGATGCGGTTGAGACAGTGGTGAGCGCTTCGCCCGATCCATTCGCCTGGCGCCGCGCCGCGCTGTTCGTGCGCACGGCGAGCGCGGATTCGGATGCGGTTCCTGTGCAACCGGGGAGCGCGACTGGTGCAGCGCCAACACCGCCGGGCCGACCAGCACCCGGCGAGGATAACGCCATTGCATCGCCAACGGAGAGGCAGGCCGACACGCTGTTCGTCTCCCGCGCTCGCGCGGGCCGACCGCAATGATCGGCATCGCGCAACCCTCGACCATCCGAAGCAGAAGTGAGGCTGGGGAGGGAGAAAACGGCAGGGACAGACGAGGGCAAGATACAAGCCGCACCCCGTTTTGCCGAAAAGCCGAGGCTTTTCCGAGGCTTCACGCGGGGGCGTCGGTCGGCGCGCGTGCCGCGCGGAAGAGAAAAGCCAGCAATATCAATACGCCGAACGGCACCACACGCCATTATCGGCGGAAAACAGCCCGGCCATGAGCGAGGACAGCGATTTCCGCGTCCGGCCGGGCAAGGCCAAGCGCAGCAAGGCGCAGGGCCGCAATGCGCGCGGCCTGGTGGCCGAGGTGCTGCGCGTCGCCGCCCGCAGCGGCGGCGGCAAGCGCGCCGGTTGGGGCGGATCGCGCTCGCGGGGGCAATCGAGCTTTGGGCGCGGGCGCACATCGTTCGCGCGGAGCCGCCTGTTCGGATCGGACCGGCGCGTGCTGGTCAAGGCGCTGCCCGTCCGCCACCGCATCGGCGGCCGGCGCATGGCGCCGTTGTCCGCCCACATCGCCTATCTGAAGCGCGAGGGCGTCACCCGCGACGGCTCGCCCGCGCGCATGTTCGACGCCGAGGGGGATCGCGCCGACGATCGTAGTTTCGCCGAGCGGTGCAAGGACGACCGGCATCATTTCCGCATCATCGTTTCGCCCGAGGATGCGGCCGATCTCTCCGACCTGCGCGAATACACCCGCGATCTCGTCCGCCAGATGGAAGCCGACCTCGGCACGCGCCTGGAATGGATCGCGGTCGATCACTGGAACACCGACAATCCGCACGTCCATCTGCTCGTGCGCGGCGTCACCGACACCGGCGCCGATCTCGTCATGGCGCGCGACTATATCGGCCACGGCCTGCGCTCGCGCGCCGAGGAGTTGGCGTTCGCCGAGCTTGGGCCGAAGCCCGAGCATGAAGTCCAGCGCGCGCTCGACCGCGAGGTGACGGCCGAGCGCTGGACCCGGCTCGACGGGGAGATCGGGCGCGCCGCCGACGAGCTGGGCGTGATCGACCTGCGCCCCGAGCGGCCCGGCCCGGACGATCCGCGGCTCCGCCGGCTGATGATCGGGCGGTTGCAGCATCTGGAGACGATGGGGCTGGCGGCCGAGGGCGAGCCGGGTCAATGGGCAGTTGCCGAAGGTGCGCAGGCGAAGCTGCGGGAGTTGGGGTCACGCGGCGACATCATCCGCACGATCGGCGCGGCGCTCAAAGAGCGCGGACAGGATCGGCCGCTCGATAGCTATGCCGTCGTCAGCGGCGCTCCCGAGAAGCCGATCGCCGGCCGGCTGATCGACAAGGGGCTGCACGACGAGCTGACCGGGACGGCCTATGCCGTGATCGACGGCACGGATGGCCGCACCCATCATGTTCGGCTGCCGGGTCTCGAAGCGCTGGAGCATAGCCCGGCGCTCGGCGGTATCGTCGAGCTGCGCGGCGTCGGCAGGCCCGGCGAAGAGAAACCGACGCTCATCCTCGCCACGCGATCGGATCTCGACTTGCCCGCGCAGATCAAGGCGCCCGGCGCGACCTGGCTCGACCATCGCCTGATCGAGCGTGGCGCCGGCGTCGCGGACGGCGGGTTCGGCGCCGAGGTGCGCCGGGCGATGGACGCCCGCACCGATCATCTCGTCCGCGAAGGACTGGCGCGCCGCTTCGGCGAGCGCACGGTGTTCGAGCGCGGGATGCTCGACACACTGCGCAAGCGCGAGCTGGACTCGATTGGCGCCAAGATCGCGGGCGAGACTGGGCTGGCCTATCGGCCGGCGCAAACCGGCGAGAAGGTCGCCGGTGTCGTGCGCCGGTGCCTCGCGCTCGCATCCGGCCGCTTCGCCATGATCGACGACGGCCTCGGTTTCCGGCTCGTGCCTTGGGCCAGCACCCTCGAACAGCAGCTCGGCCGGCAGGTGTCGGGCGTCGTCCGCGCAGGCGGCGGCATCGACTGGACGCTGGGCCGCAAGCGCGGCCTCGGCCTCTAATTCAGGAGTGAACTCATGTCTGCGACCAAGATTTTGTGGGGCCAGATCATCATCGTGTTCCTGATCGTGCTTTCCGCGGTCTGGGGCGCGACGCAGTGGACCGCCGCCGCGCTCGCCTATCAGCCCGAGCTTGGTCCGCCGTGGTTCATGCTTGGCGAGTGGCGCATCTATCCGCCGCCTGCCTTCTTCTGGTGGTGGTTTTCGTTCGACGCCTATGCGCCCGGCATCTTCCTGACGGGCGCCTATATCGCGGCGTCGGGCGGGTTCGTGTCGATCGCCGTCGCCATCGGCATGTCGGTATGGCGTGCCCGCGAGCTGAAGAACGCCGAGACCTACGGGTCGGCGCGTTGGGCGACCGAGCGGGAGGTTCGCGCCGCCGGCCTGCTCGGACCAAACGGCGTGGTGCTCGGCAAACTCGCGCGCGACTATCTTCGCCACGACGGCCCCGAGCATGTGCTGTGCTTCGCGCCGACGAGGAGCGGCAAGGGCGTGGGCCTGGTCGTGCCGTCGCTGCTGGCCTGGCCGGCATCGGCGATCGTCCACGACATCAAGGGCGAGAACTGGCAGCTCACCGCGGGCTTCCGCGCGCGGCATGGCCGGGTGCTGCTGTTCGATCCGACCAACGCCGCGTCGGCCGCCTACAACCCGCTGGTGGAAGTGCGGCGCGGCCAGTGGGAAGTGCGCGACGTGCAGAATGTCGCCGACGTGCTGGTCGATCCCGAAGGCAGTCTCGAGCGTCGCAATCATTGGGAGAAAACCTCCCACTCGCTGCTGGTCGGCGCGATCCTCCACGTCCTCTACGCCGAGCCCGACAAGACGCTGGCCGGCGTTGCGGGATTCCTGTCCGATCCGTCGCGCACGATCGAGCAGACACTGGCCGCGATGATGGCGACGCCGCACCTGGGCAAGGCCGGCGTGCATCCCGTGGTCGCCTCGGCCGCGCGCGAGCTGCTGAACAAATCCGATAACGAGCGATCGGGCGTGCTCAGCACCGCCATGTCGTTCCTCGGCCTTTACCGCGATCCGGTCGTCGCCGAGGTCACGCGGGCCTGTCAGTGGCGCATATCGGATCTGGTCGAGGGCGACCGGCCGGCGACGCTCTACCTCGTCGTGCCGCCCAGCGACATCTCGCGGACCAAGCCGCTGATCCGCCTCATCCTCAACCAGATCGGACGGAGGCTGACCGAGGAGCTGACGCCGAAGGGCGACCGGCATCGCGTGCTGCTGATGCTCGACGAGTTCCCGGCGCTCGGCCGGCTCGACTTCTTCGAGTCCGCGCTGGCGTTCATGGCGGGCTACGGGCTGAAGGCGTTCCTCATCGCACAGTCGCTCAATCAGATCGAAAAGGCTTACGGCCCCAACAACGCGATCCTCGACAACTGCCATGTGCGCGTGAGCTTCGCCACCAACGACGAGCGGACCGCCAAGCGCGTGTCGGACGCGCTCGGCACCGCGACCGAGATGCGCGCGATGAAGAACTATGCCGGGCACCGTCTCTCGCCTTGGCTCGGACATTTGATGGTGTCGCGGTCCGAGACCGCCCGCCAGCTCCTCACGCCGGGCGAGGTGATGCAACTCCCGCCCGACGATGAGATCGTGATGGTGGCGGGCGTTCATCCGATCCGCGCGAAGAAGGCGCGCTACTTCCGCGATCCGCGTTTCGCCGAGCGGATCATGGCCGCGCCCGAACCGGCTGCCGTCGCGGCCCGGCCAGACGATTGGACCGGCCGCGCGGCCGCCGCCGATCCTGCCGATGTGGCGCGGATCGTTCGTGCGCAGGAGGACGCCGCCAATGGCGGGCTGCGCCGGGAGCCCGAGCTGCCCGAGCATGTCGCCATCGCGCCGGAGACGACGGCGCCGCCCGCACAGGAGTTCGCGATCGTCGACGACGAACCCGAGGACGCGGCGCGGCAGGCCGCCGTGAGGCGCCGGATGCAGGGGCTCGCGCGGCAGGCGTCGCTCGACCCCGGCGACGGGATCGATCTGTAGGAGTCCGTGATGCGCACCCGCCTCAATGTCTATTTCCCTCCCGCGCTCGCCAAACAGGTCGACGAGCTGGCCATCCGCCGGCGCATTTCGCGCTCGGCGATCGTGGAGGCGGCGGTCGCCTCCTATCTGTCGCCGGACGGCGCCGACCGAATGGAGGCCGCGTTCGCGCGGCGGCTCGACCGTCTGTCGCGACAGGTTCAACGGCTTGAGCGCAATACGGGCCTGACCACCGAGGCGTTGACGCTATTCGTCCGCTTCTGGCTGGCGGTGACGCCGCCGCTTCCCGACGACGAGCAGGCCGCGGCCCAAGTGAAGGGCCGCAAGCGCTATGAGGGGTTCGTTGAAACACTCGGCCGCCGCTACGCGAGCGGCAAGAGCCTGATGGATGAGATCCCCGAGGATGTCTGGCCGAAGCAGGCACCCGATTCGGAATAATCATGGTCTCGGCAGGCGGGGTGCCGGTCGGCCGATCCGCATCCTGCAAGTATATGCCGCCGTCTCTACTACGCCTTCAACTAGCTGTTGCGGCGGATAAATTTCTGGCTCTCTTGATGTGCTCCTGACGCCGGGCGGCGGTTCGCCCGGTCCATTGCAGGGGCCAAGTCTTGACCGTCCACCCGATCCGATCCGAAGCGAAATCCCGTGGCGCGCGGATGCTGCGCACGGCGCTCGGTGCCTCGATCGCGGCCTGGCTCGAAGACCCCGCCGTCATCGAGGTGATGCTGAACCCGGACGGCCGGCTGTGGGTCGATCGGCTCGGTGAGGGCATCAGCGACACCGGCATGACGCTGGCGGCAGCGGACGGCGAGCGCATCGTTCGCCTCGTCGCACACCATGTCGGCGTCGAGGTTCACGCGAAGTCTCCGCGCGTCTCGGCGGAGCTGCCCGAAGGCGGCGAGCGGTTCGAGGGGCTGTTGCCACCCGTGGTCGCCGCGCCGGCCTTCGCGATCCGCAAGCCCGCCGTCGCCGTGTTCACGCTCGACGACTATGCGGCGGCGGGGATCATGTCGGGGCGCCAGGCCGAGGCGCTACGGCACGGCGTCGAGACCCGCGCCAACATCCTCGTCGCAGGCGGCACCGGCAGCGGCAAGACTACGCTGGTCAACGCGCTCCTGGCCGAAGTCGCCAAGACCACCGACCGCATCGTCCTCATAGAAGATACGCGCGAGCTGCAATGCGCCGCGCCCAATCTGGTCGCCATGCGGACCAAGGATGGCGTCATCTCGCTGTCCGATCTCGTGCGGTCCTCGCTGCGCCTGCGCCCCGACCGTATCCCGATCGGCGAGGTACGCGGCGCCGAAGCCCTCGACCTCCTCAAAGCCTGGGGCACCGGCCATCCCGGCGGCATCGGCACCATCCACGCCGGCACCGGCATCGGCGCACTGCGCCGCCTCGAACAGCTCATCCAAGAAGCCGTCGTCACGGTCCCGCGCGCCCTGATCGCCGAGACCATAGACCTTGTTGCCGTCCTCTCCGGCCGCGGCTCCGCGCGTCGGCTCGCCGAGCTCGCCCGCGTCGAAGGACTCACGGCCGACGGCGATTACCGCATCACGCACCCCAGCCCTTTGGCCACCCCCAGCAGCACAGGAGAACCCGCATGATCCGCATCCCCATGCGCGTCCGTCGCACCGTCGCGACCGCCGCCGCCTTCGCCTACGTCAATCTCATCCTCGTCCCGGCCGCCCATGCCTCCGGCTCCTCCATGCCGTGGGAAGCGCCGCTTCAGAAAATCCTCCAGTCGATCGAAGGCCCGGTCGCCAAGATCGTCGCCGTCATCATCATCATCGCCACCGGCCTAGCGCTCGCCTTCGGCGACACGTCGGGCGGATTCCGCAAGCTGATCCAGATCGTCTTCGG
>JAFEEY010000085.1 GCA_018240865.1 Pseudomonadota bacterium
GCAGTTCGCCAATGTCCGCGTGACGATTGAAGGCCATGCCGACGAACGCGGCACGCGCGAATATAATCTCGCGCTCGGCGAACGCCGCGCCAATGCGGCGAAGAATTATCTCGCTTCGCTCGGCATCGGCGCCGGCCGCATCAGCACGATCAGCTATGGCAAGGAGCGTCCGGAAGCGCTGGGCTCCGACGAAGCCAGCTGGGCCAAGAACCGCCGCGCCGTGACAGTGACGGTGCAGTAAAAGCTACCCCTCTCCCCATTGGGGAGAGGGTTCAACCCAGCGCCTCGTCCAGCAAACGGGCGAGGCGCAGGCCGCCGCGGGCCACCTGGCGGCGCAGGATCGGGATCGCAGCCTCGATCTTCGCATTGTCGAGCGTGACCTGCTCCGGCCGGTTGGCGCACGGATCGCCGCCGGAGACCGGCGCATAGGCATAGTCGCGCGCCACGTCCCAATTCTCACGGGACCAGTCTTCGACCGTGCCGGCCGCGGCCGCCGCCCGTGCGCTCGCCGGGATTTCGCTTAGCAGCCCGCGCGGGCCAGGCGGCGGAGTGCTGATCGCCCGCTCGGCGAGATAGCCGTCCCAGATCATGTGCAGGTTGATCCGACCGCCGGCCTGGCCGTAACGCGCCTTAACCTTGCCGCCGCCCAGATCGGCGCGTTCGGCGGCATGGAGCGGCTGGTGCAGGTCGCCCACGAAATGGACAAGGAAAGCGAGAGCCATCAGCCGCTCGCGCGGCGGCACGCTACGATCCTTCAGCAGCTTTTCATTGCGGGTGATCTGCGCCGACACGCAATTGCCGAACGCGCAGTTGCTCTTGATGTCGAAAGGCCTGCAGATGTCGATATTCTGAAAGTGCCAGGGATAGGCATAGCTGAACCGCTCGCCCTTCTTGATGCAGTCCGGCCAGATGCTCGCCTGCTCGATGTTGTGGATCGGGCATTCCGGCGTGGCGAGCTCCGGCGCGTGCGCGATCAGGCTGCGGATGCGCGCGCGGACGATCGGCGTCACCTGGCTCCAAGCGATCGCCGCGACCGTTTCATGGCCATAGTTCCAATAGGCCTGGGCGGGCGCGGCGGTGAAAAGGAGAGCAGCCGCCAAAAATCCTCCCCGGAACGGGGAGGGGGACCGCGCGCGCAGCGCGTGGTGGAGGGGGCTCTGGCATAGGACAGCGAGGTGACGGACCCCCTCCACCATGCTGCGCATGGTCCCCCTCCCCGTTCCGGGGAGGATTTTCTTACTCATCACCGTACAACGCCACCACCGGATCCTGCCCGCTTGAGATCCGCCCGCGATACATGCCCGCGGCGTTGAACGCCCAGCCGCCATCGCCTTCCGGACCAACCACGATTACGCCGCCGGTACCGCCCAGCGATCCCATATCCTTGATGACCGCGCGCGCAGCCCCGAGGATGGATTCACCGCCCAGCCGCACGCGGGCGCAGATTTCGTGCGCGACCACGGCGCGGATGAAGAATTCGCCAGAGCCGGTGGCGGACACCGCGCCGGCGCGATCGTCGGCATAAGTGCCCGCCCCGATCAGCGGCGAATCGCCGATCCGCCCCCAGCGCTTGCCGGTGATGCCACCCGTCGAGGTCGCTGCCGCGACGTGTCCGGCCTTGTCGCGTGCGACCGCACCGACCGTGCCGTATTTCATCTCGACGTCGAAATGGTCGGCGCCGCGCGCCTTCAGCTCTTCCAGCTGGCGGCGGCGTTCCGCGACCTCGAACCAGTCGGGTCCGGCCTGCTCGACGCCCTGTTCCCGCGAGAAGCGATCGGCGCCTTCGCGGCTCAGCAGCACATGCGGACTGGCTTCCATCACCCGCCGGGCGAGACTGACTGGATTGCGCGTTGCGGTCACGCCGGTGACCGCGCCGGCATCGCGGTTGCGGCCATCCATCACGGCTGCATCCATCTCGATCGCGCCTTCATAAGTGAAGACCGATCCGCGCCCGGCGTTGAAATGCTCGTCATCCTCCAGCACGCGCACCGCGGCTTCGACAGCATCGAGCGCTTCGCCGCCGCCGGCCAGCACCGCTGCCCCGGCTTCAAGCGCGCGGCCGAGCGCAGCACGCACCCCCGCCTCTTGTTCAGGCGTCAGCGTGCCCTGCTCGATGATGCCGGCGCCGCCATGCACGACGAGCGTCCAGTCCGGCGTCGCATTCATTTCCCTGCTCCTTGCCTGAGGACCGCGCCTCTAATGGTTCCGAAACCGCTCCGCCATCGCTATATGGCAGGCAACATCCAGCACAGGATTCTTCATGTCGGTTCGTCCCTGGCGCGACATCACGCGCCGCCAATCCCGCCAGATCATGGTCGGCAATGTGCCGGTAGGCGGTGACGCGCCAGTGACGGTGCAGACCATGACCAATACGCCGACCGAGGATGCGAAGGCGACGATCGACCAGATCCGCCGCTGCGAGGAAGCCGGCGCGGACATTATCCGCGTCTCCTGCCCCACCGCTGAGGCGACCGCGGCTTTCCGTCAGATCACCCGCGCCACGCGCGTGCCGATCGTCGCCGACATCCATTTCCATTACAAGCGCGCGCTGGAAGCGGCCGATGCCGGCGCCGCGTGCCTGCGCATCAATCCGGGCAATATTGGATCGTCCGAGCGTGTCGCGGAAGTGGTGCGCGCGGCCAAAGCGAATGGCTGCGCGATCCGCATCGGCGTCAATGCCGGCAGCCTCGAGAAAAACCTGCTCGAAAAATATGGCGAGCCGTGCCCGGAAGCGTTGGTCGAATCGGCACTCGATCATATCAAGCTGCTGCAGGACCATGATTTCCACGAATATAAAGTGGCGGTGAAGGCGTCGGACGTCTTCTTGGCCGTCGCTGCCTATCAACAGCTCGCCGAAGCGGTGGATTGCCCGCTGCATCTGGGCATCACCGAAGCGGGCGGACTGATCGGGGGCACCGTCAAATCCTCGATCGGCATCGGTTCTTTGCTCTGGTTCGGCATCGGCGACACGATCCGTGTCTCGTTGTCGGCCGAGCCGGAAGAGGAAGTGCGAGTCGGCTTCGAAATCCTCAAAAGCCTCGGCATCCGCAATCGCGGCGTGCGCATCGTCTCCTGCCCCAGCTGCGCGCGCCAGGGCTTCGACGTGATCCGCACGGTCGAGAAGCTGGAGGAGCGGTTGCAGCATATCCGCACGCCGATGTCGCTTTCGGTGCTGGGCTGCGTCGTCAATGGCCCCGGCGAGGCGCGCGAGACCGATATCGGCCTCACCGGCGGCGGCGCGGGCAAGCACATGGTCTACCTGTCGGGCGTCACCGATCACCATGTGAACGACGAAGGCATGATCGACCATATCGTCCGGCTGGTCGAGGCCAAGGCCGCCGAGATCGAAGCCGCGAGCCAGTCTCAAGCGGCGTGAGCGACGTCAAGCTGCACCCGAGCTGGCTGACGCCGCTCAGCGCCCAATTCGCCGATCCGTACATGGCGAAGCTCAAGGCATTCCTCGTCGCCGAGAAGGCGGCGGGAAAACGCATCTTCCCCGCCGGAAGCGAGTGGTTCCGCTCGCTGGACCTGACCCCGCTCGACACGGTGCGCGTCGTCATCCTGGGTCAAGACCCGTATCACGGGCCCGGCCAGGCGCACGGCCTGTGCTTCTCGGTCAAGCCCGGCACCCGCATCCCGCCGAGCCTCGTCAACATCTACAAGGAAATGGAAAGCGATCTCGGCATCTCGCCGGCGCGCCACGGCTTCCTCGAGCACTGGGCACGACAAGGCGTGCTGCTACTGAACTCGGTACTGACGGTGGAGCAAGGTCTCGCCGCCTCGCATCAGGGGCGCGGCTGGGAACGCTTCACCGATGCCGTGATCGCCGAGGTCAATCACAAGCCAGAGCCGGTCGTGTTCATGCTCTGGGGCAGCCATGCGCAGAAAAAGGCCGGGATGGTCGACCCGCGCCATCTCGTCCTGAAAGCGCCGCATCCGTCGCCGCTTTCAGCGCATAACGGGTTTTTCGGCTGCCGCCATTTCTCGAAAGCCAATGCTTTCCTGGAAAGCAAAGGCCTGCCGCCGGTCGACTGGCAGCTGCCTGCTATAGCCTAGCTTTTCCCGCCGCCCAGGAATTGGGAGGCAAGCCCGCTCAGCATGCCGCCGATCCCGCCATCCTGCTTCATCAGGCTGGCGAATTGGGCGAGCGAGCCTTCGCCGCCGATATGGCCGATAATCTGCTGCATCGTGTCGACGCTGAGGCCGGTCGAGGCGGCAGCGGTTTCCGCAGTGTCGCCCGGCTCCGGATGCGCGATGCCGAGTGCCTGCACCGCCTGTTCCGCCTGTTCGGGCGAGATGCCGACCTTGGCCGCGAGATTGACGATGTCCACATTGCCGCCCAGTTGGCCCAGCAGTCCGTCCAGCATACTCATCACAGCTTCTCCCGTGTCAGCAACAAGGATGACGATAGCATCCTAACCACCGGAAAGAGTCAATGTGGCGACAACCAGGCGAATCATGCGTCGATCGGGGGCGATCCTCTTCCTTATTCTGCTGGCGATCGCCGCGCGGGAATTGAAACTGGGAGAATCGCGTGAGATTGCCGCCACGAACAGCGCACAGGTGCATGTAATCGACGGCGATTCGCTCAAGATCGGCACGGAGGAAATCCGCATCGCCGGTATCGACGCGCCCGAATATCGCCAGCTCTGCGGTGACGGCTCAGGAGGCGAATGGGCATGCGGCAAGGCCGCGCGCGATGCTCTGGCGGCGCTGGTCGCGGCGGGCGATCTTCGCTGCACCGAGCGCGCGCGGGATCGTTATGGCCGGGCGTTGTCGGATTGCCGCATTCGTTCGGGCGATGTCGCAACGGCGCTGGCCCGCGCCGGATTCGCCGAGAGCGCGGGCGACGCCCGCTTCGACCCTCATGAGCAGGAGATCGCCGAAGCTCGCGCGGCGCGCCGCGGAATCTGGCGGGGCCCGCATCTTCATCCCGCCGATTGGCGACGGGCCCAGCGGCCCGGCCCCTAGCGCTCAGCCTCCCCTTGGCGGCGCGGCGGGGCCGATCACTTTCGCATTGCCGTCGGCGCCGACCGCGACGATCCAGGTCTGGCCGGTGTCGCAGGTCGCCGCCCAAGCCGGATTGCCGTTCACCGGCGGCACGTCCTGCACGGCATTGACCTGCTGGCATTGCTGCCTCGCGTCGGTGATCGCGCGGTACAAGGTCGCCTTGCGCTGCCCTTCGGGCATTGTCTTCAGCGCCTTGGCGAAATCATTGGCCGGCGCCGGCGCGGCTGCTTCATTGTTGGTGGCCGGGGACGAACCGCAGGCCGCCAGCGGCGCGGCAAGCAAGAGAGCGAGGATCGGCCTTGGCATTTCGGTTCTCCTGGACGTTGATGATGGTCCAACGGGCGCACGACGGAAACGTTTCGGGAGAGACTGTATGGCGCATGGCTTCGATCTCAACCGCTTTGTGGCGGCGCAGGCGCGACACTATGCCGCCGCGCTCGAGGAGTTGCGCGCCGGACGCAAGCGGACGCATTGGATGTGGTTCATCTTTCCGCAGCATGTTGCCCTCGGTCGCAGCGAAACAGCACGTTTCTACGGCATCGGCTCGGCGGAGGAAGCGCGCGCCTATCTCGCTTATCCGATGCTTGGGCAACGATTACGCGAATGCTGCGCCGCGTTGCTGGTGCACAGGGACGAACGGCCGGAGGCGATCATGGGCGGCGTCGACGCGCTGAAACTGAAGTCGTCGATGACGCTGTTCGAAGCGGTCGCGGACGATCCGGCGCCCTTCGCCGCCGTGCTCGACGCTTTCTATGGCGGCGAGCGCGACGGGGCGACGCTCGAGCTGCTTGGCCGCGGATGACCGGCGATCAGTCGCCCTGGCCGGGCTCCGGCGAGAAATATTTGTCGTATTTGCCTTCTTCGCCCTTGTGCGCGTCGGCATCGTCAGGCGCACCGCGGCTGCGAGTAATGTTCGGCCATTGCGCGGAAAAGGTGTTGTTCAGCTCCAGCCATTTCTCGAGACCGCTTTCGGTGTCCGGCAGGATCGCCTCGGCCGGGCATTCGGGCTCGCACACGCCACAATCGATGCATTCGCTGGGATTGATGACGAGCATGTTCTCGCCTTCGTAGAAACAGTCGACCGGGCAGACCTCGACGCAGTCCATATACTTGCAGCGGATGCAGGCGTCGGTGACGACGTAGGTCATTGGCGTTCAGTCCCCTCTAGCGAATGGCAAACCGCTATGCCCGGCGCGCGGGCGCGTCAACTATGACGAGAGATCGATATAGCAAAGCTGCGCTTGTGCCGCAGGGCCCCGGCGGGCCGGAAGCGCCTCAATGCGGATGACCCGGACGCGCCCGTGCAGCGGAAAGCTCAGCACGTCGCCGACGCGGACAAGGGCATGCGCGCGGTCGACCACGCGCCCGCTGATCCGCATATGCCCGGCCGCCGCCACTTCCTGCGCGAATGCGCGCGTTTTGGCGAGGCGCGCGAACCACAGGAATTTGTCGAGACGGAGCGTGTCCAAATCTAAAGCTCCTGCCTCTCCACCGGCGTTGGGGTTCGGATGGTCATTGGCCAGCCGCTTCACCGTCCCAGCCCCGCGAGCGCGGCGAACGGGCTGTTCGGATTGACCGGCGCGTGCTCTTCCCTGCGCCGCCGGCCGTGCCAGCGCCAGGCAGGGATGGCGCCCGCTTCGACCGGCAGCGCGCGGAAGCCAAGCGCGAGCATCAGCCGGTTGAGCGTCGCCGGTTCGAGGCCGACCGATATGGCGAGCGACGGGTCGGGAACGAACGACCGCTTGCCTTCGCGCGCATCGTGCGCGGCGCGGGCGATGCGTTCGATCATGTCGATGCGGACCTGCTGCTTCGCGAGCAGCCGGAAGCCGGGCAAAGCCTGGCCGAGCGGCGCCGCGACCGTGCCCGGCTTAGGCAAAACCGGCATCGACTCACGCATCCGTACAGCCAGCAAGGCTGTGCGCCATCGCAGCGGCTCGGGTTTGAGCAAGGCCGGTGCGAAGATGTCGAGCGCGCCGATCGTCAGGCCCAGCTTGCGCGCGGCGACCCGATCGGCGCGGGTCAGGTTCTCGAGCACGGTCTCGACCGCGCGCCGCTCCACGATTCCGCCCGCTTCGGCCAATGGCGCGAGCAAAGCGCGCAGCGTGGGGGCCGTCGCCGGATCGGCGGCGGCGGCGGTCAGACGCTCCAGCGGATCGAGCAGTTTCTGCGTCCGATCCTCCAGCCAGCGGTGCAGGCGCGCGAAGATCAGGTCGCGGCTTTCAGGCTCCAGCGCGGCCGCAGCGCGTTCAAGCCTGAGACGAGGGCGGAGAAGCTCGCGCGTTGGTTCAAAAGCAGCGATGGTGCGACCATTCCAGCGGATTTCGGGTGACTGGCCGGCTTCCGTTATCAGCGCAAAACCATCGTCCTCGCTCGCCGCCAGCGCCCGGGCGCGCCTAGCCCGCTCGCCCGCCAGCCGCCGGTCGGCCGCCGCGATCAGCCGCCGGGTGTCGGCGTGGCGGGCGCCGGAATCGGGGGTGAAAGCGAAGCCGTCGAGCCGGCCGAGCGGCTCGTCATCGACAGTGACCTGGCCATCCTCCGCGATCGCGACCGGGAGCTCGGCGAGCCCCGCGCCGATTTCGCGCAACAACACCGAGGTCCGCCGATCGACGAAGCGCTGGGTCAGCGCGGCGTGCAGCGCGTCGGAGAGCTTCTCTTCGGTCGCGCGCGTCCGCTCGGCCCAATGCGCGGGGTTCTCCAGCCAGTCGGGTCGATGCGCGATATAGGACCAGCTGCGGATCGAGGCGATACGGTCGGCGATCGTGTCGACATCGCCGCCGGTGCGATCCAGCCGGGCGATTTCCTCCGCGAACCAGGTATGCGGCACATGGCCGCTGCCTTCGGAGAGATGCTGATAGATGCGGCCGACGAAACGGGCGTGATGCTCAGGCCCTGTCTTACGGAAATCGGGCAGGCCGCAGGCCGCCCAGAGCCGCTTCACCGCTTGCGGATTCCGCGTTCGCGCGCGCACCCAATCCTCATCGGCAAGGCGTTTCAGCACCGCCAGGTCGATCGCCTGCGGGGCGGCGCGGAGCACCGGGCTGTCGGGCTTGGCCTCCAGCGAGGCGATCAAAGCGTCGATACTGTCGAAATCCGGCTCGCCCTGTCGCCAGTAGAGGAAGTCGAACGGCGGGAAGCGGTGATTCTCGATCGCCTCGATCTCTTCCGGCGTGAAGGCGCCCGGGCCATCCTCGCCGCCCAGCGAGCCGAACGTGCCATCGCGCTGATGCCGCCCGGCCCTGCCCGCGATCTGCGCCATTTCGGCGACGGTCAGCCGCCGCGTCCGCCGGCCGTCGAATTTCTGTAAGGAAGCGAAAGCAACATGCGCCACGTCCATGTTGAGGCCCATGCCGATCGCGTCGGTCGCAACCAGATAGTCGACCTCGCCGGCCTGGAACATCGCGACCTGGGCGTTGCGGGTGCGCGGAGAAAGCGCGCCCATTACCACCGCCGCGCCGCCCCGCAGGCGCCGCAGCGTCTCCGCGACGGCATAGACTTCCTCGGCCGAGAAGGCGACGATCGCCGAACGCTTGGGCAGGCGCGACAGCTTCTTCGCGCCGGCGAAGCTCAGCGTCGAGAAGCGCGGCCGATTGACGATCTCGGTCTTCGGCAGAAGCGCGCGGACCATCGGCCGCAACGCCTCGGAGCCCAGGATCAAAGTCTCCTCCCGCCCGCGGGCGCGCAACAGCCGGTCGGTGAAGACGTGGCCCCGCTCGGGATCGCTTCCCAACTGCGCCTCGTCGAGCGCGACGAAAGCAACATCGCGGTCCAGGGGCATCGATTCAGCGGTGCACAGGAACCAGCGCGCCTGGGGGGGCACGATCTTTTCCTCGCCGGTGATCAGCGCGACCTGGTTCTCGCCCTTGATCGCGACCACCCGGTCATAGACTTCGCGCGCCAGCAGCCGCAGCGGAAAGCCGATCATGCCGCTGGAATGCGCGCACATCCGCTCGACCGCGAGATGGGTCTTGCCGGTATTGGTCGGCCCCAGCACCGCCGCGACGGGCGAAGAGGCGAAATTGGACATCGCTTCTACTGTGGGGGTTCCGCGCCGAATCGCAAGCACTTGACCGCAGGCCCCGCGCGTTTCGCCGCAGGAACGGCTTTCGCGCCAGCGGCTTAGGTTGACGTTAACCCTGATCCGCCACAGTCCTTCGACCTCGCCGCGACGATCGTGGCGCCATGCCGGGGGGCAGATTTTTGTATCAGTACGGCGATCAGGGATTCAGCCTCGGCGGCGGCAGCGGCGCCGTCGCGCTTACGTCCCCGCCTGGCTTCGGACGGCGCGGCGCGGCGTTCGGCGGCCGGTTCGCTGATCTTGACCTGGTCCCCGATCTCGGCGCGCGCATTGGTTCGCGCGAATGGTGGCGCGGGCTCGCGACGCTGACCGCGCTGTGCGGCGCGGCCTACATGCTCTCACCCAGCCTTTCCCGGCCTTTGCCCGGCGCTGTGCCCGCGCCCCTATCGGGCCCCGCAGCCGAGCAGGGGCGCGCGCAATCGATCGCCCCGATCGCTTATGGCTCGGCAACGGGCGCGCGGATGGCCGCGACCGATGCGGTGCGGCCGCTTTCCGAAGCGCCCGAACGGCCGATGCTGGAACTGACGGCCGCGGTCGGCTCGGGCGACGATTTCGCGAGCGTGCTGGAGCGAGCGGGCGTCGGCGGCGCCGAAGCCGCGCAGATCGCCAATATGGTCGCGGGCGCGACGTCGATCGACGATATCGAGGCCGGCACGCGGCTCGACATCCGCCTCGGCCGCCGCCCCAACAAACATGTCGCGCGTCCGCTCGACGCGCTCGCTTTCCGGGCCCGTTTCGACCTGAGGCTGGAAGTCGCGCGCGTGAACGGCGCGCTGCAGCTAAAGCCGGTGCCGATCCGCGTCGACAATACGCCGCTGCGCGTGACCGGCGAAGTCGGCTCCGGCCTGTACCGCGCCGCGCGTGCCGCCGGGGCGCCTGCCTCCGCCGTCGAAACCTATCTCCGCGCGATCGGCAGCAAAATGTCGGTCGGCGCGATCGGCAGCAACGCCCGCTTCGACCTGATCGTCGCCCAACGCCGCGCCGAAACCGGCGAGATCGAGACCGGTGAGCTTCTTTACGCCGGGATCGAACAGCGCGGGCGCAAGCTGCAGCTGCTGAAATGGCAGGCGGGCGGGCGCACCGAATGGTTCGATGCGGCGGGCGTCGGCGAGAAGCGCGCCGGGCTGACGCGGCCGGTCGCCGGTTATCAGACCTCCGGGTTCGGCATGCGCTTCCACCCGCTGCTCGGCTATAACCGGTTCCATAAAGGCATCGATTTCGGCGCCGGCTATGGCTCTCCCATCTACGCGGTCAGCGACGGCACGGTGACCTTCGCCGGGCGCCATGGCGGGCACGGCAATTATGTTATGCTGCGCCACGGCGGCAATATGGGCACGGGCTATGCGCATATGAGCCGGATCGCGGTGCGGCCGGGCCAGAGCGTCCGGCAAGGTCAGGTGATCGGCTATGTCGGCTCAACCGGCCTTTCGACCGGCCCGCATCTGCATTTCGAAGTCTATCGCGGCGGCGAGGCGATCAACCCGAAGAGCGTCAGCTTCGTGACCACGTCTTTGCTCAGTGGCGAGCAGCTGCGGGCCTTCCGCTCCAGGCTCGCGACCCTGCTGGCGACACCCGTTCGCTAGGATTCGTCAGCCTAAGCTGGTTGGTGCTTATCGCGCTCCAGCAAGTAGGGGCAGTTCCCCGGCAAAGGCCGGGGTCCAGACGCTCGCGATGAAACAATGGGCCCCGGCCTTCGCCGGGGAACAAGGAGACCCTAGCACTTTTCATATTTCCAGTTGCGGCGTTTTCCTTCGGCGATCCATTCGACCGCCTGGGCGATGCGGACGGCGCGGGTTTCCGGGCGCTTCGCTTCGGTGACCCATTCGAGATAGTCTCGCCGGGCGCTTGGCGGAAAGTCGTCATAGGCCGCTTGCGCCGCACCATTAGCGGCGAGCGCGGCTCCGAAATCGCCGGGCATGACAAGCTCGGGCTTGGGATGCTTGAACGGGCGCGGCGCTTTGGTGCCTGAATCGATCAGCGCCGCCGCTTTCCTGATCATTGCCTCCAGGGCCGCATTCTCCGGCAGGTCGGCGAGGCTGGTCAGCTTGCCAAACTCGCCCATGCCGTCTTCCGACCGGTCATTGCCGGTCACTTCCCTGGACCGCCAGAAACCGAATGCGGCATGCGCCTTGAACGCCGCCATCTGGCACAGGATCTGCCCCTTGTAACTGAACGAGGGCATGCTCCAGCGCAGCGTCTCTTCGACATCCGGACAGGCGCGATGCACCGCCGCGCGCAGATGCGTCAGGATCGGCCGCGCGAAAGCGGCCTTCTTGTCGATATAGGCATCCACGCGCGGATCGGTGCTGGCCATTCTCGTCCCCTTTGGTGATCCCGGAGGATCGCCCGAAGTCGCGCGGCGCGCAACCGGACCGGTTCCAAACCGTTCACAGCCCGTTCTCGGAAGGAGAATGTCATGAGAATGATAATAATCGGATTGATGGCGGCGGTGACGCTGCCAACGCTGGTTCCCGCCCAGGCCGAGGCGCAATCGCGCCGCGATTGGCGCGAATGGCGCCGCTATGATTATGACCGGCTGCCGCGCGGCGAGCGCTATTATTATGCCGACCGCTATTATCGCGACGGCCGCTATTACCGCGCCCGGACGCTGAGCCGGAACGACCGCATCTATCGCGGCTATGACGGCCGCTATTATTGCCGCCGCACGGATGGCACGACCGGCCTTATCCTGGGCGCCGCTGTCGGCGGCCTGCTCGGCAATGCGGTCGACAATGGCCGCTCAAGCCTGCTCGGCACGCTGATCGGCGCAGGCGCAGGCGCCGCGCTGGGCCGAGAGATCGCGCGCGGCCGGGTCCGCTGCCGCTAAGGTGTCAGGCTCTTCCCCGGCCCACCGGAGAAGAGTCATTTTCCGGCGAACATGAAGCCGACAGCGCACATCAGCGAGATGAACGCGCCGAACACGACGAGCGCGATCGCTTCCTGCGCGATCTTGAGCTGCCACAGCGAATCAGGATCACGATCAGGATCGGCTTCGCCTACCGCCCTTCAGATGCCAGTACCATGCGATCGTCATGAAGACGTTGGAGGCGACGAGAAGGAGAATCATCGGCATTCGGTCTTGAGGGCTTGTTAAGCATGGCGTCCGACACTGCGCCAAGCTAGGCTGGGCGACCAGCCCGGGAGTGTGATGATGTCCGGCGGTGTTGCGTTTCGTGCCTCAGGCCTGCTGCTCCTGCTGCTCGCGGGATGCGCTGCCGTGCATCCCAGGCCCGCGCCGCCGCCCGCCAGGGTTGAAATGGTCGAGGATCCGATTCCCGTCACCTGGAAGTCCGTTGCGACCGAGGCGGATCAGGAGCGGCTCGGCCGGACCGACGAGGCCTGGCGCCAGGGCCTTGCCGCCGCCGGACGTTTCCGCACCGCGATCCGCGCCGAAGGGCCGCTGCTCGAGCCGCAGGTCGCCCTTCCCCGCGCGATGCCCAGCCCCGGCCCCTATCATTGCCGCGTGATCAAGCTGGGTGGCCGCCCGGCATTCGCCGCGTTCAAGCCGTTCGACTGTTTCGTCGAAGCCGAAGGCGAGCTGCTGACGATGGTGAAGGCCGGCGGCACCCAGCGCCCCGCCGGGCGGCTCTGGGCCGAGAACGACACGCGCCAGATATTTCTTGGCGCACTCAGCGATGCCGCCCAGGCGCCACCGCCTTATGGCGAGGATGCGAAGCGGGATGTGGCGGGGATTCTTGAACGAGTCGAGCCTTTCCGCTGGCGGCTCGCCATACCGTTCCCCCAGGATGGCGCGGCCCTCGACATTTACGAGCTGACGCCGTTCGTGACCGCGAAACCTTGACGCTGCGCCGCGCATTCTCTACTGTATTGCATAAATAATACAGTGGAGACGATGATGAACCCGCGCCTCGCTTTTCTGCTGCCTCTTGTCGTGCTGGGTGCCTGCGACCGCAAGGAGCACAAGGCCTCGGTCGAGATCACATCGGCCAACGGGTCCACAGTGATCAATGCCGAGCCGGGCAAGGACAGCCGGCTCAAGATCGACACGCCGGGCGTCAAGGCGGATATCAAAGTGCCCTTCATGGGCATGATCGCCGGCAACATGGATATCGACGGGGTGAAACTTTATCCTGATTCGAAGATCCTGGGCGTCAACATCAACGCGACCGACAATGACGACGACCGGAACGACGGCCGGTTCACGATGCGATTCCAGGCGCCCGCCGATCGCGCCAAGGTTGCCGATTGGTTCACGAAGCAATTCGCCGACAATGATTTCAAGATGACGCTGTCGGGATCTCGCTTCACCGGCACGAACGACGAAGGCAAGCCGGTCACGCTCGACATGCGCGACGGCGCGAACGGAACCACCGAGGGCGAAATCAGGATTGAGGGCAAGTGACCGGACCGGCGCGCCGCCGGCCGGGCGCGCGCCGCAATCCGTCGACCGCGTAGATCACGAGACCGGTCCAGATCAGCGCGAAGCAGGCGATATGCGCCGTCGTCAGATGCTCGCCATAGACGAGCACCGCGAGCAGGAACTGAATGGTCGGCGCGATATATTGCAGCAGCCCCATCGTTGAATAGCGCAGGCGCCGCGCGGCGGCCGCGAAAAAAAGCAGCGGCACTGCGGTCATGATGCCGCTCAGCGCCAGCAGGCCGGAGATGGCCGGGGTGTCGCCGAACGCCATCGCCGGACCCAGCCACCACAGATACAAGGCGGCGATCGGCGCGAGCAGCACCGTCTCGATCGTCAGCCCCTCGAGGCTGTCGACCGGCGCGATCTTGCGCAGCAGGCCATAGGTCGCGAAGCTGAGCGCCAGCACCAGGCTGATCCACAGGCCGGACGCGGCGCCGATCGCCAGCACTGACACGCCGGCGCCCGCGAGGATCACCGCGATCGTCTGCGCGCGGGTCAGCCGCTCCTTCAGCAGCACCACGCCCATCAGCACATTGACGAGCGGGTTGAGGAAATAGCCCAGGCTGGTTTCCAGCACATGATGCGCGCCGATCGCCCAGATGTAAGTGAGCCAGTTGACGCCGATCAGCAGCGCCGAGGCGCTCAGGATTTTAAGCGCCTGCGGATTGGCGATGGCGGCGCGCAGATGAGGCCAGCGCCGCGCCGCCGTGATCAGGACCGCCAGCAGCGCGACCGACCAAAGGATGCGCTCGGCCACCACCTCGGTCGGCAGCACGCCGCCCAAAAGCTTGAAATAGACGGGAAGGAAGCCCCACCAGAAATAGGCGGCGAGCCCGAAAGCGACGCCTTTGCGGGCCTCCGCCGCGTCGCTCAAAAGATCCCGCCGCCGAGCGACAACCGGATGATGCCGATCACGATCACGATCAGGTTGAGGTTCCGGCCCGCCGTCTTGCTGGAGAGCACGCCGAAAACGAGGCCGACGATCGCGATCGGAATGATCAGCCAATAGGCCCAGCCGAGCAGCGGAATGAAGGCCAGCAGCCCAAGCACCAGCGCGACAAGGCCGATCAGCACGGAGATCAGATTGAACATGAGCCCTTTATGGGAAGGGTGTGTTGCGTCCACAAGGCGGCCGCATTGCCTTCTTCGTCATCCCGAACTTGTTTCGGGATAAGGGCCGAACAGCGTAGCCGCCGCCCATTGTTCTCCGCTGCCAAGCCTGCCCCTCCCTTGTCCCGAAACAAGTTCGGGATGACGATCAGCGGCAGCGCCGGAACGGCCCCATCTCCTCCAGGAACGCGACTTCACGCGCCACGGCGGCGCGCTCGCGCTTCAGATAGTCGGCGACGGCCGTGCGGAAGCCAGGGTCGGGAATATAGTGGGCCGAATATGTCGTGACCGGCAGATAGCCGCGCGCGAGCTTATGGCTGCCCTGGGCGCCTGCCTCCACTGTCCTGAGGCCTCGGGCGATCGCGGCGTCGATCGCCTGATAATAGCAAAGCTCGAAGTGCAGGAACGGCACCTCCTCCGTCGCACCCCAATAGCGGCCATAAAGCGTATCGGCGCCGACCAGATTAAGCGCGCCGGCGATCGGCGCGCCGTCGCGACAGGCGAGAATGAGCAGCACCTTGTCAGCCATGCGCTCGCCCAGCAGCGAAAAGAATGCGCGGGTCAGATAGGGCCGTCCCCATTTGCGCGAGCCGGTGTCCTGATAGAAGACCCAGAAGGCGTCCCACAGGTCTTCGGTCAGGTCCGCGCCGGTCAAATGCCGGATCTCCAGCCCGCGCGCCGCCGCCTCGCGCTCGTTGCGGATCGCCTTGCGCTTGCGGGAGGACAGAGCGGCGAGGAAATCGTCGAATGTGGCGTAACCGTCATTCTTCCAGTGAAACTGGCTGTCGGTGCGGATCAGCCAGTCCGCCGCTTCGAACAGCGGCACCTGATCCGGGGCGATGAAGGTCGCGTGCGCGGACGAAAGATTGTTCTGCACCGTCACCGCCTCGATCGCGGCGATCAGATGCGGCGCCACGCTCTCGTCGCGCAGCAGCAAACGCGGCCCCGGCACCGGCGAGAAAGGCACGGCGATCTGGAGCTTGGGATAATAGCGCCCGCCCGCGCGTTCCCAGGCATCGGCCCAGGCATGATCGAACACATATTCGCCCTGGCTGTGGCTTTTTGCGTAAGCAGGTGCGACTGCCACCAGCTGTCCGTCCGCGCCCTCGATCGCGATCGGCAGGGGCTGCCACCCCGCGCGCGCCGTCGCGGAGCCGGACTCCTCAAGGATCGTCAGAAAATCATGGCTGACGAATGGATTGCCCGCCCCCGCGCACACATCCCAGGCCGCCGCGTCGAACGCCCCCACTCCATTGCCGATCCGCGCGACGATTTCGGAAGAGGAATCGGCCATGGCTTCTAGCTAGGACGCGGCCTCGCCTGTTTCCACCGCATATGACACCTCTCGCTTCGTCATTCCCGCGAAAGCGCGAACCCAGTCGAAAGCTGAGTTAGCGGAGAGGCCGTTTTTGCTCGCGCAAAGACGCAAAGACGCGAAGGGACTGAGTCAAAGCGGGTAGCCGGCGAGGCGGAAGAAATAAATCGGCTTCGCCGGTGATCCTCGTGAACACCGGCCTCTTTGCTTCTTTGCATCTTCGCGCGACCCAATCTGGGTTCCCGCTTTCGCGGGAATGACGAAAGGAAAGAATGGCGACCGCTCTGAGTGGAACCCAGTCCCAAGGCGAATCAACCCAGCCGATCCCGCAGCTCCCGCTTTAGCACCTTGCCGATCGCGCTGCGGGGAAGCTGGTCCACCACGTGCAGCGCCGACAGCCGTTGCGTCTTGCCGAGTTTCGCGTTGGCCGCCGCCAGCACCGCATCCTTGTCGGCGCCTGGCGTCAGCACGGCGAAGCCGACCGGGGTCTCGCCCCAATCGGGGTGCGGCACGCCGACAACCGCCGCTTCCACCACGCCCGGATCGGCCGCGAGCACCGCTTCGAGGTCGCTGGGGTAAATGTTGAAGCCGCCGGAGATGATCAGATCCTTAGCGCGGTCCATCAGGATCAGGAAGCCGTCCTCATCGAAGCGGCCGATATCGCCATGGCGGATGAAGCGGCGGCCGTCGGCGTCGAACCATTCGGCGGCGCGGCTCGCGTCCGGCCGGTCCTTATAGCCGCTCATCATCATCGGCCCGCGCCCGACCACCTCGCCGACGCCGCCGGGGGCGACCTCGTTGCCGTCCTCGTCGATCAGCTTCATCTCGCTGTTGGGCGCGACCTGGCCGACGGTGTGGAGCTTGTCCGGAAACTGGTGGGCGAGGAGGATGCAGGAAGCACCCCCCTCGGTCATGCCGTAGAATTCGACCAGCCCGCCCGGCCAGCGCTTCAGGATGTCGCGCTTGAGATCCGCCGCGAACGGCGCGCTGGTGCAGAATTTGGCGCGGTAGCTGGAAAGGTCGAAATCGTCGAACTCCGGCAGCGCCATCAGCCGGCGATATTGCACCGGCACCAGCATCGTATGGGTAACGCGCTCGCGCTCCGACAGCTCAAGGAAGCGCCGCGCCTCGAATTTGCGCGTCAGCACCGCCGTTCCGCCCATGCCGAGCACCGGAAAGAAAGCGACCAGCGTGGTGTTCGAATAAAGCGGCGTCGATAGCAGGGCGACGGAATCCCGGTCGTAAGCGGCAGTGCGGGCAAGATAATTCCAGCGCATCTGGTGCGGCTGGACGATACCCTTGGGCGTGCCGGTGGTGCCGGAGGAATAGATGATGTTGAACGGGTCTTCGGGCGCGATCTCGACCGGCGCCGCGCGCGTACCCTCGGGCGCGGCCCAGGCTTCGATCTCGTCGAACGAGATGCGCGTGACGCCTTCGGGCACGTCCATCGCGATTGACGGATCGGCGAACAGATGCCGCGCGCCGCTGTCCTTCAGCATCGCCGTCAGCGCCTCGGGCGTGGCGGAGGTGGTGAGCGGCGCGGCCGCCGCCCCGGTGCGGATCGCGGCGAGGAACGCCAGCGCATAGGGAATGGAGTTGTAGCCGAGGATCGCGACCGCCGCGCCTTTGCCCACGCCTTCGGCCTGCAGCTGCGCCGCGATCCGCTCGACCAGGGCGTCGAGCTCGGTCCATGTCAGCCACCGGTCCTCATCGACGAGCGCGACCTTGTCCGGCTGCTCGGCGGCCCAGGCACTGAACAGCGCGCTGTGATCGGCGAAGGGGAGGCTGAGCAACTCAGCGGACGAGCGTGACGAAGCTGTAGCCATCATGATCCTCACGGCCCGCCTCGCGCCAGCCGTCGAACGACGGCACGGTCGTATCGCCCTGCGGGCTGCCATGCACTTCGGTCAGCTCGATCCGGTCCGCGAGCGGCAGGAACAGCCGGTAGATGTCGGCGCCGCCGACGATCGAGACGCGCGGGCCCTCCACCAGCGCCAGCGCCTCTTCGACCGTGTGCGCAACCTCGGCGCCTTCCGCCTGCCAGTCCCCGCGCGTCAGCACGATATGGCGGCGGCCGGGCAGCAGCTTCGGCAGGCTCTCGAAGGTCTTGCGACCCATGATCATCGGCGCGCCCGTCGTCAGCGTCTTGAAATGCGCGAGGTCGGCCGGAATCCGCCACGGCAGCGCGCCATCCTTGCCGATCACGCCATTCTGGGCACGGGCGATAACGAAGACGATCTCGGGTTTCATCGGGTGTGATGAATACAGTTTGGACACGCCGACGCCACCCCCTCTCCCGGCGGGAGAGGGCGACTCGCGCGCCAGCGCGAGCGAGGCGAGGGCGCACGCGCTATCCGAATAAGCCGAGCCCCCTCACCCGGACGGCTCCGCCGTCTCGACCTTTCCCCGCCAGGGAGAGGTGCTATCAACGCCGCTTCTGATTAAGCTGCTCGGCGCGGTACATGCCCTGGAATTGCAGCATCCAGCCGGGATATTCGGCCGGCAGCTTGCTGACCGCTTCCAGCTTCGCCAACTCGTCCGCGGTCAGATCGACCTTGGTCGCGCCGATATTGTCGGCCAGCTGGTCCGGACGCTTGGCGCCGACGATCACGCTCGACACCGCCGGCTGATGCAGCAGCCAGGCGAGCGCGATCTGCGCGACGGTCGCGCCTTTCGCCTCGGCGATCGCCTTCATGACGTCGATCGCGTCATAGGCGCGCTCCTGATCGACCGGCGGGAAATCGAACACCGCGCGGCGCCCGTCCGTCTTGTCCCCCTCGCGGCTGTATTTGCCGGAGAGCAGCCCGCCGGCCAATGGGCTCCACACCATCAGGCCGACGCCTTCGGAACGCAGCATCGGCACGATCTCGCGCTCCAGATCGCGCCCGGCGATCGTGTAATAGGCCTGCAGGCTGGCGAAGCGCGCCAAGCCGAGGCGCTCGGACACGCCCAGCGCCTTCATGATCGTCCAGGCCGCCCAGTTGGAAACGCCAATGTAACGGACCAGCCCGCGCTGAACGAGATTGTCGAGCGCGAGGAGCGTTTCCTCGATCGGCGTCGCCGCGTCCCAGCCGTGAATCTGGTAGAGGTCGATATGGTCGAGCTGCATGCGCTTCAGGCTCGCTTCCACCTGGTTCATCAGATGGTAGCGCGACGCGCCGCGATCGTTCGGTCCCTCGCCCATCGGCCCCATCGCCTTGGTCGCGATCACCACCTGATCGCGGGCGATGCCGAGGTTGCGCAGCGCCTGGCCGGTGATCTGTTCCGACATGCCTTCGGAATAGACGTTGGCGGTGTCGATGAAATTGATCCCCGCGTCGATCGCCGCTTTCACCAGCGCATCGGATTCGGACTGGTCGAGCCCCGCGATCGCCGCGAACCGCCCCGCGCTGCCGAAGGTCATCGTGCCAAGGCACAGTTCAGACACGAACAGGCCCGTGCGGCCAAGCGGGTTGTAGCGCATCTCGACACTCCCTTTGCTTTGCGGAAAGCCGTTACACCCAGGATGATCACGGCAAAAGCCTTGAGGCTGTCGCACGGGCCTCGTATATACATGTATATCCGAGAAAGGAGCCGCCAATGGGCGTGCACGAAACCAAGACCTTCATGAGCGGCAACAGCGTCGCCGTGCGACTGCCCAAGGATCTCGGTTTCGCTGCGGATCAACGGGTGACGATCGAACGCAATGGCGACGAAGTGACGATCCGCCCTGTGCATGATCGCGAAGTGGCGAGGCGGCAACTCAAGACACTCTGCGATGACTTGCGCGCAATGGGTCCGATGCCTGGCGGCGTCCAGCAACGGGATCCCTTTGAATTCCCGGACCGTCCCGGGCTTTGATCTTCCTCGACACCAATATCGCGATCGCGCTTCGCGATCTGGACGATGCGACTCTGGACCGGATCGAGACGCTCGACGAACAGCCGGTGATTTCGATTATCAGCCGCATCGAGCTCGAAAACGGCGTCTACAGGCAGCCCGAACTGTCAGACCTTCGCCGGCAGTCGCTCGACCGCGTTCTGCAGTCCCTTCGGATCGAGTATTTCGGCGAGAGCGATATCTTGACTTACGGGCGGATCATCCGCGCCCTCGGCCATGATCGCAGATGTACCTTGGATCGATTGATCGCTGCTCAGGTGCTGGATCGTGACGCAGTTCTCATCACCCGCAACGTCAAGGATTTCCGCAATATTCCCGGCCTGAAACTGATCGCCTGGTGAGCGCCTAGACCGCCACCGGCGCGGCGATATGCGGGTGCGGGTCGTAGCCAGTGATCGTGACGTCTTCGAGTTTATAGTCGAAAATGCTTGCCGGCCGGCGCGTGAACTCCAGCTTCGGGAAGGGCCGCGGTTCGCGGGCGACCTGCTCGCTGACCAGATGCTCGTGGTTCAGGTACACATGGGTGTCGGCGCCCATCCAGACGACCTCGCCCGGTTCCAGATCGCATTGCTGGGCGAGCATGCGCAGCAGCAGCGACGCCTCGAAAATGTTGAAGCCGAAGCCTAAGCCGAGGTCGCACGAACGCTGATAGAGAATGCCGGACAATCGCCCGTCGGCGACATGATATTGATAAGTCATGTGGCAGGGCGGCAGCGCCATCCGATCGAGCTCCGCCACATTCCAGCCGGTGAAAATGTGGCGGCGTGACGCCGGGTTGCGTTTGAGGCCCTCGACCAAAGCTTCGATCTGGTTGATGGTGCCGCCTCTGCCATCGGGCCAGGCGACCCATTGCTTGCCATAGACGGGGCCGAGATCGCCCCATTCGCGGGCGAACGCTTTATCCGCGACGATCCGCGCCTCGAAGGCATCGCGGCCGATCGCCTCACCGGTCTCGCGCCGGTAGCGGTCGAGCGGCCAGTCGGTCCAGATATGCACGCCCTGTTCGACAAGCGGGCGGATATTGGTGTCGCCACTGAGGAACCAGATCAGCTCCTTCACCGCCGATTTCCAGAAAATGCGCTTGGTGGTGAGGAGCGGCACCGTGCCGTCCGACAGGTCGAACCGCATCGTCACGCCGAACAGTGAACGGGTGCCGACGCCGGTGCGATCGACGCGCTCGCTGCCGTCCGTCCAGACGCGGGCCATCGCGTCCAGATATTGGTGCTCGGGATGGGATGTCATCGCCGCCGATCTTTGCGCGAGCCCGCCCCCGCAGGCAACCCGGCGAATCCCTCTTGTCAGTTATGTTATGTTGTATCATCCTATTGCATATCCGATCCGATAGAGATCGGCAGCAAGGAGACGGTGCGATGCAGGCAGACGGATTCCTCAATCAGAAACAGCGCCATCCGCTGGCGCTGACCGCGGCGATCGCGATCAATTTGTCAGCGGTGACGGCCGTGATGCTCGCCAAGAACGGTTATATTCCGCTTCCCAAGCCAACCGGCATCCCGGTGATCAATCTCACCGATCCGATCATCCCCGACCCGATCCAGCCGCAGACGCCGAAAGCGAAGCAGCCGCAGCGGCCGATTTATACGCCGCCGCCCAAGGCCCCGACCGGCGACACTTCCGAGAGCACGAAAGTCAGCGGGACGGCCGAGTTTCCGGCCACCGGCGCCGGTACCGGGATCGAAGGCGGCGAGGGCACGATCACGCCACCGAAGGTCGATCCGACTCCGGCCCCGATCTTTACCGATCCGGTGCCGCTGGCAAGCGCCGCGCGCGAGTTCCAGCCGCCCTACCCGTCGCAGCTGCTGCGCACCGGCGTGGAGGGCAAAGCGGTGGTCCGGGTATTGATCGGCGCAGACGGGCGCGTGAAGCAGGTGGCGATCATTTCCGCCGACGACCCGTTGTTCGCCGACGCGACCGAGCGCCAGGCCCTGCGCAGATGGCGCTTCAAGCCGGCGACACGCGACGGCGTGGCGATCGAGACATGGAAGCAGATGACGGTTCGTTTCCAGATCACGGCGTGAATCGCTGGCAAGCGGGGCAGGTCGCGCCTATCTTCGCCTCCATGTCCCGCCTCCGCCGTTTCAATCTCTTCGCCGGGCTGAGAGACCTGCGCCTCTTCCTTCATTCGCGCCAGAAGCACGAGATCGTCTTCGCGGTGCTGGCGGTGGCCGCGACCGTGACCGTCATCACCGGCTTCATGATCGACAGCCGCAGTCTCGAAAAGCCATATGAGCGCGACATCCAGTACGTCCAAAGCTGGCCGTCGAACCGCACCGATGCCGAGATCATCGCCGCGCAAAAGGCCGACATGAAGACCCGCGCCGCCAAGGAAGCGGAGGAGAAGAAGCGCCAGGACGAGAATCGCGCGGCGCTGAAGCGGCTGGACGACAAGCTGACCCGGTGGGGCTTCTGAGCGCTCGCGACGATACGCGCTGGATGGGCGCCGCGCTGGCCCTGGGCGAGCGCGGCCGGGGCCGAACCGCGCCCAATCCCAATGTCGGCTGCGTGATCGTGAAGGATGGCGTGGTGGTCGGGCGGGGCTGGACCCAGCCCGGCGGCCGCCCGCATGCCGAAGCGATGGCGCTCGACCATGCCGGCGGAAAGTCGCGCGGCGCGACTCTCTATGCCACGCTGGAGCCTTGCGCGCATGACAGCGAAAGAGGGCCTGCCTGCGCGGACCTGATTCCCGCCGCCGGCATCGCCCGCGTCGTCGCGGCGGTGGAGGATCCCGATCCCCGCACGGCCGGCAAGGGGTTCGATCGGCTGCGCGCGGCCGGGGTCGAGGTGAAGACCGGCGTGCGCGAGGCGGAAGCTCTAGCCAGCTTCGCCGGTTTCATCGCCCGCCGCCGCTTCGGCCGCCCGTTCGTCACGCTGAAACTGGCCACGTCGCTCGACGGCCGAATCGCGCTCCCCGACGGCAGCAGCCGCTGGATCACCGGCGAGGCCGCGCGCGCCCACGCCCATCTCGAACGCAGCCGGCACGAGGGAATTCTGGTCGGGCGCGGGACATGGGAGACGGACCAGCCGCGCCTGGACGTACGGCTGGAGGGGCTGGAGGATCGCGCGCCTGTCCGCATACTCCTCTCCTCGCTCGTCCCGAGCGCAGTCGAGGGGCGCGGCTCGGACTCACCAGATGCGCCCCTCGACTGCGCTCGGGACGAGCGGATGCTGCTGATCAACCAGCCAAAGGACATCGCAGCCCTCCCTCTCGACACTCTCCTCGTCGAAGGCGGCGCGGAAACCGCTGCATCCTTCCTCCGCGCCGATCTGGTCGATCGCCTCCTGCTCTATCGCGCGCCGATCCTGATCGGCGCCGGCAAAGCTGCGATCGGCGACATTGGTCTTGGCGATCTCGCCGATGCGCACGAGCGGTGGGCTTTGACGGACGCGCGCATGCTTGGCAGTGACCGGCTCGAAGTCTACGAGCGACAACGCTGACATGTTTACTGGAATCATCACCGACATCGGGACCATCGAGTCCGTCGAAACGCGCGGCGATACGCGCGTGGTCGTGCGCACTGCTTACGACACCGCGACCGTCGATCTCGGCGCGTCGATCGCCTGTTCGGGCGTCTGCCTGACGGTGGTGGACAAAGGCCCGGGCTGGTTCGCGGTCGATGTCTCGGGCGAAACCCTCAGCCGCACCGCCGCCGAGCAATGGACGCAGGGCCGCCGCCTCAACCTCGAGCGCGCGATGAAGCTGGGCGACGAGCTGGGCGGCCATATCGTCACCGGTCATGTCGACGGCATTGCCACGATCGCGAGCATCGCAGCCGATGGCGATTCGAAGCGGATCGCGTTCACCGTGCCGGAAGTGCTTGCCCCGTTCGTTGCCCCCAAGGGATCGATCACGGTCGACGGCGTGTCGCTGACCGTGAACGCCGTCGAGGATCAGGCGACCGGCACTGTCTTCACTGTCAACCTGATCCCGCACACCCAGGCCGTCACTACGCTGGGTGCGCTCGCCGAGGGCCAGACCGTCAATATCGAGATCGACGTACTCGCCCGCTATCTCCAGAGAATGGAATATTATCATGGTCGCCGCTGAAGTGAGCCGCCTGCGCCACGGCTATCTCTCTTCCCCCGAAGAGATCATCGACGAGGCGCGGAACGGGCGGATGTTCATTCTGGTCGATGACGAGGACCGGGAGAATGAAGGCGATCTGGTCATCCCGGCGCAGATGGCGACGCCGGATGCGATCAACTTCATGGCCAAGCACGGGCGCGGGCTGATCTGTTTGGCGCTTTCGAAGACGCGGGTCGAGCAGCTGGGCCTCAATCTGATGAGCCGCAACAAC
>JAFEEY010000086.1 GCA_018240865.1 Pseudomonadota bacterium
GGGCGCGGTGATGGGCTATCGCTCGACCATATTGTTCGATCCCGAAACCAAGTCGGGCGTCGCGGTGCTGTGGAATTCGCAGAGCGGGCGCCCGTCCGGCGTGCAGCTTGAGGTTCTCGAAATGCTCTATGGCCAACCGCGCACCGATTGGCTGAAGATCGACGGCCCCGGCGGCGGCGGTGTCGCCTCGCCCGACGATGTTGCTGCCCAATAATTGCGCGAGTCCATTGCTCTGACGCAATTTAGTGATAGTGGAGCGGCATGACTTCTGGCCCGCGCACACTCTACGAGAAAATCTGGGATGCTCATGTCGTCGAACGGCGTGAGGATGGCACCTGCCTGGTTTATATCGACCGGCATCTTGTCCATGAAGTGACGAGTCCGCAGGCATTCGAGGCATTGCGGATGAGCGGGCGTAAGGTGCGACGGCCGGACCTGACGCTGGCCGTGCCCGATCACAATCTTCCGACCACCGCGCGTCTGGACGCCCAAGGACGGCGGCTGCCGATCGCCGATCCGGAAAGCGCGCAGCAGCTCGCGGTGCTGGAGCGCAACGCGCCGGCGTTCGGCATCCGTTATATCGGGCCGACTGACGCCGAGCAGGGTATCGTGCATGTCGTCGGGCCCGAGCAGGGCTTCACGCTGCCCGGTGCCACGTTGGTCTGCGGCGACAGCCACACCGCTGCGCACGGCGCGCTGGGCGCGCTGGCCTTCGGCATCGGCACCAGCGAAGTCGAGCATGTGCTCGCCACGCAGACCCTGCTTCTGAAGCAGTCGAAGTCGATGAATATCCGCGTCGAAGGCGAACTCGGTTTCGGCGTCACGCCCAAAGATCTGATCCTGCATATCATCGGCCGGATCGGCGCGGCCGGCGGCACCGGCTATGTGATCGAATATTCCGGCTCGACCTTCCGCGACATGTCGGTCGAAGGGCGGCTGACCGTGTCCAATATGTCGATCGAGGCGGGCGCGCGCGCCGGCCTGATCGCGCCGGACGACAAGACGTTCGACTATCTCAAAGGCCGGCCGATGGCGCCCAAAGGGGCGGATTGGGACAAGGCCGTCGCTTACTGGCGGACTTTGCCGAGCGACCCGGGTGCCAGCTTCGACGCCATCGTCGAGATCGACGCGGCCAGCGTCGCGCCGACCGTGACCTGGGGGACCAGCCCGGAGGACGTGGTGCCGATCCTGGGCGAAGTGCCGGACCCGGACAGCTTCGCGGAACAGGCCAAGCGCGATGCGGCGCGCAAGTCGCTGGACTATATGGGGCTGACGCCGGGACAGAAGCTGCGGGAGGTGGGCGTCGAAAACATTTTCATCGGCAGCTGCACCAACAGCCGGATCGAGGATCTGCGCGCCGCCGCAGCCGTGCTGAAAGGACGCAAGCGCGCCACCAATGTGAAACAGGCGCTGGTGGTGCCGGGCTCCGGCCTGGTCAAGCGACAGGCCGAGGCCGAAGGGCTGGACCGCATCTTCATCGAGGCCGGGTTCGAATGGCGCGAGCCGGGCTGCTCGGCCTGCCTGGGGATGAACCCGGACAAGGTGCCGGCGGGCGAGCGCTGCGCCTCCACCTCCAACCGCAATTTCGTGGGTCGGCAGGGGCCGGGCGCGCGCACCCATCTCGTCTCGCCGGCAATGGCGGCGGCGGCCGCTGTCACGGGCAAGCTGACCGATGTGCGTGAGCTGATGCGCTAAATGATAAAAACGGGGAGCAGGGACATGAAACGGGCAATCATTCTTCTGGTGGCAGGCGCTTTGCTGAGCGGCATCGCGGCGTTCGCGGTCAGCGCCAAGCCGGAGCCGGTGAAGATGCGCACGCCATGACGCCCGTCCGTGCCGTCGAAGGCAAGGCGATCCCGTTCGGGCGCGCCAATGTCGATACCGACATCATCATTCCCGCCAAATGGCTGAAGACGATCAGCCGCGAAGGGCTGGGCCGGGGCGCGTTCGAAACGGTGCGGGCGGAGCCCGGCAATGTGTTCGACGACCCGGCCTATGTAGGCGCGCCGATCCTGATAGCGGGCGAGAATTTCGGCTGCGGCTCCAGCCGTGAGCACGCCGCCTGGGCGCTCGCCGATCTCGGCATCAAGGCGGTGATCGCGCCCAGCTATTCGGACATTTTTTCAGGCAACGCCTTCAAGAACGGCCTGCTCGCGATCGAGCTGCCGCGCGCGGCGATCGACCGGCTGATGGAAGTGGCGAAAACCGATCCGATCAGCATCGACCTGGAGCATCAGACGGTGACGACCCGCTTCCAGGACCGCTTCACCTTCGAGATCGACCCGTTCCGCAAGCATTGCCTGCTGAACGGCCTCGACGAAGTGGGGCTGACGCTGGCGATGGAAAAGCAGATCGCCGGGTTCGAGGCGAAGCGCGAGCCGGAAACGCCCTGGCTGTAACCTCTTTCGTCGTCCCGAACTTGTTTCGGGACAAGGGGCGGGTCGCGCTGTGTCTCGAATGTCTCGCAGCATCTCGCTTATCCCGAAACAAGTTCGGGATGACGATCAAGGTACGGGCCGCAGCTTGAAATAGCCGAACAGGCACAGCGCGACGAGCAGGGCCTCTACCGTCATCGGCATGACCGCCCCCTCATATGGTCCGGCCGCGACCAGGTTCACCGCGCGTCCGGAGATCGCGATGCCGTAGAGCGCAGCAGGTACCAGCAGCGCGGTGCCATATTCCTTCCAGGCCGCATAGAAGGCCCAGAGGCCGCTCACGAGAAAGAAAGCCGACATATCCGCGCGCAGCGTCGCGAGGCCGGCATTGCCGAGCGGCTCGACGAAAAAGGACGCCGCCGCAGCGGCGGTGTCCGTGTAGAACCAGAACCCGAGCGCGATCCCGAAGAGTCCAACGAGCGCCGCGCCGATCCTCGCTAGCACATGCATATATGGTGTCCCTGTTTATTGAAGCCGTCATTGCGAGGAGCGCAGCAACGAAGCAATCATTTCGTGCGCCGGACTGGATTGCTTCGCTCCGCTCGCAATGACAAGGAAGGCGAAGGGAGAAGAGATTGATGAAAGCCCTGTTGTCGCGCGCGCCCGGCGGCCCTGAGACGCTTGAGCTGGCCGAGGTTCCGGAGCCTGTCGCGGGGAAGGGCGAGCTGCTTGTCCGCATCCAATATTGCTCGATCAATTATCCCGACGTGCTGGTCATTGAGGACAAATATCAGTTCAAGCCGCCGCGCCCGTTCGCGCCGGGCAGCGAAGTTTCCGGCACGGTCGAGGCGGTGGGCGAGGGCGTCGAGGGCTGGGCGGTCGGCGACCGGCTGCTGGCGCTGACCGCCTCTTCGGGCGGGCTCGCGGAGAAAGTCGCGCTTTCCGCCGCCCGCGCGTTCAAAGTGCCGGATGATCTGCCGCTCAAGGAAGCGTCGGCGCTGCTGATGACCTATGCGACCACGATCCACGGCTTGCTGGATCGCGGGCACCTGAAGGAAGGCCAGACCTTGCTTGTGCTGGGCGCGGCAGGCGGCGTCGGCCTGTCGGCGGTCGAACTCGGCAAGGCCTTCGGTGCGCGCGTGATCGCGGCGGTTTCGTCGGCGGAAAAGGCGCATGTCGCCAAGGCATGCGGTGCCGACGATGTGCTGATCTACGATCGTGCGCCGTTCGACAAGGAGCAGTCGAAAGCGCTCGCCGATGCGTTCAAGGCCAAGCTCGGGCCCGAAGGCGCGCATGTGATCTACGATCCGGTGGGCGGCGATTATGCCGAGCCGGCGCTGCGCGCGATCGCCTGGGAAGGGCGGTATCTGGTCGTCGGTTTTCCCGCCGGCATCCCGAAGCTGCCGCTCAATCTTACGCTCCTCAAGAGCTGCGACGTGTGCGGGGTGTTCTGGGGCGCTTTCACGATGCGCGATCCGAAGCGGCATCAGGAACATGTCGCGACCCTCTTCCGGCTCTGGCGGGAAGGCAAGATCGGTCCGCGCGTCTCTGAAGTCTACCCGCTGGAACGGGGCGGCGAGGCGATCGCCAAGCTCGCCAGCCGGGGTGCGGTCGGCAAGCTTGTCGTGGAGATTGGCTGAGCGCCGTTGCGCCCCGGCCATCGCCCACTTATCTCAAGGGTTGCAACAAGAGGGGTTTGCATGACCACGTTCGATGATCGCGAGCGCGCTTTCGAAACCAAATTCGCTCGCGACGAGGAAATGCTGTTCCGCATCACTGCCCGCCGCAACAAGCTGCTGGGCCAGTGGGCGGCGGCCAAGATGGGCCTGAACGCGGCGGAGACCGACGCCTATTCCAAGGCCGTTGTGCAGGCGGAGTTCGAGGAAGCGGGCGACGAGGATGTGATCAGGAAGCTGCTCGGCGATCTGACGGCGGCCGATGTCGATATCGACGAAGCCGCGGTGCGCAAGGCGCTGGAAGAACAGACCGTCGAGGCACGCCGCCAGCTGATCGAGGCGCAGCAATAACATGCCGATGGCCGCCGCCGAGATCGAGACGATGATCCGGGACGCGATCCCGGATGCGCAAGTCGAGATCACCGATCTTGCCGGCGACGGCGATCATTATGCTGCGCGCGTGGTGGCGGAGAGCTTTCGCGGCATCTCGCGCGTCGAACGGACCCGGCGCGTCTATGCGGCGCTTGGCGGGCGCATGGGCGGCGAACTGCACGCGCTTCAACTGACCACGGCCGTTCCGGCAGGAGTAGAGTGATGACCGACGAATCCCATGCCCGCATCCAGGAGCTGGTCTCCGCCAACGACGTGCTGCTGTTCATGAAGGGCACGCCGCTGTTCCCGCAATGCGGCTTTTCCAGCCGCGCGATCGCCATCCTCGATCATCTGGGGGTCGATTATGAAAGCGTCGATGTGTTGCAGGATCAGGCGATCCGCCAGGGCATCAAGACGTTCAGCGACTGGCCGACCATCCCGCAGCTTTATGTGAAGGGCGAATTCGTCGGCGGATCGGACATCATGATGGAGATGTACGAAAGCGGCGAGCTGGCCGAGCTGCTGACGGACAAGGGCGTCGCCAAGGTCGGCTGAGCGCCGTCGCCCGAGCGCTCCATGGACATTTTTCCGCTGTCGAGCGTTCCGACAGCGGAAGGATTCCATCTTGCACAACCAATCAACCATCGAGCGCGCCTTCGACCTGGCGGATGGAGGCCGCTGCAGAAGCGTGGCGGACATACGCGCCCAACTGAAGCAGGAGCGGCACGACGCTGTGGACGCTCATCTTTCGGGCATGACCATTCAGCGCCAATTGAAGCGGCGGATGTTGGCCGCACTGCGCTGATTCCGGGCCCGCGGGCGACGATCAGGCGCCCTTTATTCATTGACTGTTCAGCGAAACGATGACACCTGTAGTCGTAACAACGGCGAAAAGGGTCTGGGGATGGCTGAACGGATCAGCGAGGCCGAGCATGCGGTGATGGAAGTGCTCTGGGAGGAGCAGCCCTTGACCGCGCAGGAAGTTGCCGAGCGCGCCGGGCCCGTGCGGGGCTGGAGCGTCCATACGGTGAAGACGCTTTTGTCGCGTCTGCTCGCCAAGGGTGCGATCAGTCACGAGGCGGATGGCCGCCGGTTCCTCTACTCAACCGTGATCGAGCGTGAGGCCTATGTGGGCCGCGAATCGGAAAAGCTCGTCGACCGCCTGTTCGGCGGCCGGGTGACGCCGTTGATCGCGCAGCTGGCCGAACGCCGCGCGCTTTCTCCTGAAGACATTGCTGAACTCGAAGCGCTTCTGAGGGAGCTGAAGCCATGATCAGCTGGGCCGTGGAGACGTTGATCGCCAGCACTTTGCTGATGCTGGTGGTGTTGGCGGTGCGGGGACCGGTCTCGCGCCATTTCGGCCCGCATGTCGCCTATGGGCTTTGGCTGCTGCCGGCCCTTCGCATGCTGCTGCCGCCGCTGCCGGAGCAGATGACGCCGGTGCCGGTGAAGATGCTGCCGAAGATGAGCATGGCCGAGATCGAGGCGCTGCTGGCGATGCCGATGCCTGCCGCCGCCGCTCCGGTCGAGAATGCGATCAACTGGCCGCTGACCATCGGCGCTTTGTGGTGCGCGGGGTCCGTGCTGTTCCTTGCCTGGCATCTTTGGTCGTATCGCCGCTTCGTGCACAACGTGACCGGCGAAGCGACGCAGCTGCCGAAACTGGATCGCGACGGCGTCGAGGTCTGTTCGAGCCCTGCAGCTTCCGGACCGTTCGCCGCCGGCATCTTTCTGAAGACGGTCGTGCTGCCCGAGGATTATCGCCGCCGCTACGCGCGCGACGAACTGCGCCTCGCGATCGAGCATGAACTGCAGCATCACCGGCGCTGCGATATGTCCGCCAATTTCGCCGCGCTTGTCGTGCTGGCGCTGCATTGGTGGAACCCGATTGCGCACCTGGCGCACCGCGCCTTTCGCGCCGATCAGGAATTGGCGTGCGACGCGCTGGTGCTGGCGCGCGCCACGCCCGCCGAACGCCATGCCTATGGCACCGCCTTGCTGAAATCCGCCTGCGACCGCCTGCCGGTGGCCGCTTGCGCTCTTGGGGCCGGGGATGACCTCAAGAGGAGACTGACGATGATGAAGATGTATCGCTGGGATGCGACGCGCACCCGGGCCGGCAGCCTGGTCGCGGCCGCGCTGGTCGGCGGCGGACTGTTGCTGACCGCGTCCAATGGCTTCGCGGCGGAAACGACCAAAAAGGTCGAGGCCCGGGTGCGGACCGCGCTGGCGCCGGTGATGCCGGTGATCGCGCCGCCGGAGGCACCCGATGCGCCGCCGGCGCCCGATGCGCCGTTGCCCCCGCCAGCGCCCGCCGCTCCCGCGCCTGTGATGCATCTCGCCTATCTGGATGGTGTCGCGCCGGTCCCTCCTGTGCCCCCTGTTCCGCCGGTGGCGCGGGTCCATCCGATACGGCCGATGCCCGCGATGCCGCGCTACAGCGGCTATATCAGCCCCGAGACGCAGGCCGAGATCCGTCAGGCGCAGGAAGAGGCCCGGCAGGTCGCCCGCGAAGCTCAGGACGAAGCCCGCGAGGCAGCGCGCGAAGCGCAGGCTGACGCGGCGGAGGCCGCTCGTGAAGCGCAGGCCGCGATGCGCGAGCATGCCGCTGAAATCCGCGCTGCCCAGCGCGAAGCGATGCGCGCCCGGCCGGTCGTCGTAAGCCGCGCCTGTTCGCAGAATGTGCCGGTCATGATGAAGGCCAGCGACAATGGCCAGGTCATGATCAAATGCACCAACTTCCAGCCGATCGACCAGGCCAAGCTGCGCGCCCAGATCATTTCCTCGCTGGAACAGGCGCGGGCTTCGGTGGCCGCGTCGCTGAATGAGGAGGATGTGGGGCGCCGCACGCGCGAGGCCGCGCTGTCCGGGCTCGACCGCGAAATCGCACGGCTGAAGGCGGAGCAGCGCTAGACTTCGTCTCGTCATTCCCGCGAAAGCGGGAACCCAGTGGGCAGCTGGAATTGTTTGCTGGGTTCCCGCTTTCGCGGGAATGACGAATAGGGAGCTCTTGCTAAACCGCCTCTCGCCACCCATTCGGGAAGGATGGAAAAGCCGCCCGTCGGTCGTGTCGTTGAGCTGGAGCCACTGGTCCGCCGCGTGCTGGCCGGCAATCCCGGCCCGTTCACCTATACCGGTACCCAGACCTATATCGTCGGTCATGGCGAGGTCGCGGTGATCGACCCCGGGCCCGACGACGCAGACCATATCCAGGCGTTGATCCAGGCGGTCGCGAGCGAGCGCGTGGTCGCGATCATGTGCACGCATACCCACCGGGACCACAGCCCTGCCGCGCCGGCGTTGAAGGCAGCGACGGGCGCGCCGATTGTCGGCTGCGCTCCGCTCGCGCTGGACGATAGCGGGCCGCGCGCCGACGCGGCATTCGATACGGCCTACGACCCTGACCGGGTGCTGGCCAATGGCGAGCAGATAAGCGGAAAGGGATGGACGTTGGAGGCGGTGGCGACGCCGGGCCATACCTCCAACCATCTTTGCTTCGCGCTGAAAGAAAGCGGCGCGCTCTTCACCGGCGATCATGTGATGGGCTGGTCGACAACGGTCGTCTCGCCGCCCGATGGCGACATGGCGGCCTATATGGCGAGCCTCGACAAGATGATGCAGCGCGAGGACCGCGTCTATTATCCGGCGCACGGCGATCCGGTGGACAAGCCGCAGCGGCTGGTGCGCGGGCTTGCCGGACATCGCAAGCAACGCGAGGGCCAGATATTGCGGCTGCTGGGCGAAGGCCCGCAGGCGATTCCGGACATGGTCGAGCGCATGTATGTCGGCATCGACCCGAGGCTTCATGGCGCCGCCGGCCGTTCGGTGCTCGCGCACCTGATCGAATTGCGCGATCGCGGCGCGGTCGAGGCCTCCGGCGATCGCTGGAGCCTCGCGGCTTGACCCGAGAACTAAGGAGCGCGCTGATCGGGGCAGCGGTGGCGTTCGCCATATTGGCGGCGGGCTTCTTCCTGATCCGGAGCTATGTGAAATCGGCCTTCGCGCCTGACCCGACCGTGATCGCTTCCGCGACGCTGCAAGGCATGCGCGAGCAGAACCGGCTCTCCGCTTTCGCTGCCTCCTTCGTCGCGGTGGTGACCTCGGAACAGAGCCGGCTGGGCCTGAGCGCGCGCAAGACGCTCATCATGCCGGGCACCGTCCGCTACGATGTCGATCTGGGGAAGCTGGGGCCGGAGGATGTACGCTGGGATGCCGGCCGCAAGACACTGACCGTCACGCTGCCGCCGGTCGAGCTGGACGGCCCGAATGTCGATCTGAACGCAGTGCGCCAATATGATGGCGGCGGGCTGCTGATGCGTTTCACCAATGCCGGCGAGGTTTTGGACGCGGCCAATCGCAAAGCCGCCCAGGCCGAACTGCTCCGCCAGGCCCGGTCGCCGACGCCGATGCGCATCGCCCGCGAAGCGACGCGCAAGGCGGTCGAACGCAATTTCGCGCTGCCGCTGAAGGCAGCGGGGCTGGATGCGCGGGTGGAAGTGCGCTTTCCCGACGAGAACAGGTCGAGTGAACAGATGGACCGGTCGACGCCGCTGGAAGAGGCGATCCGTCCGTAAGTCGTCGGCGTTTATTCCGTTCCGCCACGTATAAGCTGTTCCCCGGCGCAGGCCGGGGGCCAGAGACCTGCAATGGGCCCCGGCCTACGCCGGGGAGCTATTGCGTGTCCATGCAGCACAAGTGCCACCCCCGCTGGTCTGAGCTTGTCGAAGGCCTCCCTTGTTCTTACGTGCGGCAAAGGGAAGGGAGGGCTTCGACAGGCTCGGCCTGAACCCATTGGGAGCGCAAGAACAGATGGACGCACGCGGTGGCATTGGCGGTACGCTAACGGGGCTCGATCTGCGGGCCGAGATCGAGCGGCTGCGCAAGGAACGCAACGCTGTCATCCTGGCGCATTATTACCAGAAGCCCGAGCTGCAGGATCTGGCCGATTTCGTCGGCGACAGCCTGGAACTGTCCCGCAAGGCGCAGGAAACGGACGCCGATGTGATCGCGTTCTGCGGCGTCCGCTTCATGGCCGAAACGGCGAAAATCCTGTCGCCGGAGAAGATCGTCGTGCTGCCGGACATGGACGCCGGCTGCAGCCTGGAAGACAGCTGCCCGCCGGAGCGTTTCGCCGCGTTCCGCGCCGAGCATCCCGATCATATCGCGCTGACCTACATTAATTGCTCTGCAGCGGTGAAGGCGCTGTCCGATGTGATCGTGACTTCGTCGTCGGCCGAAAAGATCCTGATGCAGATCCCGAAGGATCAGAAGATCATCTTCGGCCCCGACCGCAATCTGGGCGGCTATCTCGCGCGCAAGACAGGCCGCGAGCTGCTGCTGTGGCCGGGCGTGTGCATCGTTCATGAGGCCTTTTCGGAAACCGAGCTTTTGAAGCTGAAGGCGAAGCACCCGGCCGCGCCGATCGCCGCGCATCCGGAATGCCCGCCCCACCTGCTCGACCATGCCGATTTCGTCGGATCGACCAGCGCGATCCTGGAGTTCGCCAAGAAGTCCGAGGCCGACACGGTGATCGTCGCGACCGAACCGCACATCATCCACCAGATGGAAAAGGCGGTACCGGACAAGACCTTCATCGGCGCGCCCGGCGCGGACGGCAACTGCAACTGCAATATCTGCCCGTACATGGCGCTCAATACGATGGAGAAGCTCTACATCGCGCTGCGCGATCTCGAGCCACGCATCGAACTGGACGAGGAACTGCGCCTGAAAGCCAAGACCAGCCTCGACCGCATGCTGGCGATGGCGAGCGGCACGATCGGGATGGGCGATCTCGGCCCGGTGCGCGTGACCGGGGACTGAGATGAGCTTTGACCTGTCGGGTTTCGATCTGGACGCTTTTGTTCGCGCGACGTTCGCCGAGGATTTGGGGGAGGGCGGGGACGTCACTTCCGAAGCCGTCATTCCCGCCGACGCGCGCTTCGCCGGCGTGATGGACAGCCGGGACGCCATTACTGTTGCCGGATTGCCGATCGCCGCCGCTTTCTTTCGCGCGCTGGATCCGGACGTCCAAATCGAAATGCTGGTCGAGGACGGGCAGCAGGTCGCGGCCGGGACCAATCTGATGAAGCTGGAGGGGCTGGCCCGGCCGATGCTGACAGCGGAACGGCCGGCGCTCAACACGGTGCAGCATCTTTCCGGCATCGCCACGCTGACGCGCAGCTATGTCAATGCGATCGCGGGCACGGGCGCGACCGTGCTGGATACGCGCAAGACGATCCCCGGTCTGCGTCTGCTCGAAAAATACGCGACGCGGATGGGCGGCGCGCAGAACCACCGCATGGGCCTGTGGGACGCTGCGATGATCAAGGACAATCACGTTGCGGTCGCCGGCGGCGTGGGCGAGGCGGTGCGGCGCGCGAAGGATGCCGGGATCGCGGAAATCATCGTCGAAGTCGATCGGGTCGACCAGATCGAACCGGCTTTGGCGGCGGGCGCGACCCGGCTGCTGCTCGACAATATGGACCCGCCGACGCTGCGCGGCGCGGTCACTTTGGTCGGCAAGCGCGTGCCGACCGAAGCCTCCGGCGGCGTGCGGCTGGAGACGATCCGCGCGATCGCCGAGACCGGGGTGGACTATATTTCGGTCGGGCGGATCACTCAGTCCGCGCCGGCCGCGGACATCGGACTGGATTTTGTAAGCTTATGATCAGCCTTTTGCTTGCCGCCGCCCTGATGCTGGGGCCGAGTTTCGCCGAAAAAACTAAGACGTCTCGCCCTGCGCTGGCGCATCCGCCGGCGATGGAGGGCTGTGACGTGTCGGAGCTGGACTTCGTTGTCGGCCGTCCGCTCGACAAAGCACTGGAGGCCCGCGCGCAGGAGGCGACGGGGGCCGCCAGTGTCCGCGTCTTCACCACCGGCGACCCGGCGACGGCGGATATGCGGCCGGACCGGCTGAACCTGGAACTGGACAGGAACGGGAAGGTCGTCAGCGCCCGCTGTTTCTGACCCCGTCCAGCGTCACTGTCGCCGGATGATGCCGGTCGAGGTGGCGCTTGATGATGCGCAGGTTGCGCGTGTTGGAGCGGAAGAAGAAGTCGGGGATTGCGCCGACCCAGGGGATCATGCCCAGCAGCGTGTCGATGCCGACGTTTCCGGCCATCCGCGTCATCTGCCATTTCGACATGCCGAGATTGCGCGCTTCCCAGAGCATATAGGCACCCAGCCCGCCGGCGGCGATGCTGCCGAGGCCGGGGATGATATCCAGGATCACGTCGAGGCCCAGCTGGCGCCTGGTGCCGGGGATCGTGATCAGGCGTTCAAGCAGCGTTTCCAGCGCTTCGACCCGGCGGCGCACGCCTTGCGGCTCGTCGAAACGGGACAGGCTGCGAAAAACCTCGTCGGTACGGCGGTAGCGGCTGGCCATCCAGGTCTCCTTCACGGACGCTAACGTGGGAAGCCTGAGACGGTTTCGCTAGCGGGGCGGCTTGATCAAGGCGGTGAGCGGGTGCCAGGCGCGCGCGTTTTCCTTGAACAGGGTGAGCCGCGGCGAGACGAGCGACCAGCGCACGGGCCGGGCGAGCGGAACGTAGAGGCCGGACGCCGCCAGCGACCGGTCGGCGGCCGCAAGCCGGACGCCGCGTTCCGCCAGCGACTGGGCGTCACGCGCGCCGTCCAGCGCTTCGATCGTTTCCTCCGAACAGGCATCGGCCGAAGGGCAGGCGAGCGTGTCGAGATACCAGAGCGCGCTGCCGCCCGGCGCCACCTTGTCGACCAGTCTCACATCCGCTTCTTCCTCGCCGCTGCGCACGGCCTCGATGCCGACGCGGTGCCAGTCGGCCGCGACACGGCGATAGAGGAGGGTGCTGCCGGGACCAGGCGGCAAATAGAGGCGGATCCGGATCGGGCCTGGGTGCGCGCCCTGCCAGAGCTGCACGCGCCGCTGCGCTTCGGCTATGCGCCCGGAAAGATCGTAGATCGCCCAGGGCGGGAAGGCCGGATCGGCGGCGGAGCGGTAGCGTTTGGGCAGCACCGGCAGCACGGCGAGCCAGCCGGGCACATCGAACGCATCCAGCATCGCGTCGCGGTTGATGACCATGCCGAGCACTTGCCGGTTGAGCGGATCGGCGAGGAAGCCGCCGGTCTTCACCACCGACAGGCCGAACAATCCTTCCGCCGGGTCGATCCGCAACGTGCGGGCGCGGGGCTGGGCCGTCTGCACGGTCGGCCAGTCGCCATAGGTGCCGCCCAGCACCAGATCGGTCAGGTCGCGCTGGAAACGCACGATCGCCCTGGCCGCCTTGTCACCGCTCAGATGAATATCGGGCAGCGGCGGAGCCACATCGGCCGGCCGCGCACGGGCTTTCAGGATCGCGGTGGCGCCGGCGCGGCTGTCGATCCGGTACGGGCCGGACGTCATCATCGCGCGGGACAGGATGCTCGATTCGGGCTCGGCGAGCAGTTCGAGCAATGGTGGGCGCGGCGTGGTCAGCCGGAACTCGATCACGTCGGGCGTGGTCGGGCTGATCTCCTCGATCGAATCGAAAGCGTCGCGGAGCGGGTTGCGGCTGCTGGGCGCGATGATTGCGCGGGCGCGGCGAGCGACTTCGTCGGACGTGACCGCCTTGCCATTCGACCAGGCCGCGCGACGCAGGCGGAAAATGGCGCTGAGGCCATCGCTTGTCACCACCCAGCGCTGGGCGAGCGAAGGGGTGATCTGGCCATTCTCGTCATAGGCGACCAGTGTCTCGGCGACCGCGCCGAGCAGCACGCGCTCGGTCTGATCGGGAATCTCGCGATTGGGATCGACCAGATAGGGCGGCCCGCCGATCACGCTGACACGGATCGGCCCTTGATCGTCCGATCCGCTGCATGCGGTCAGGATCAGCAGGGGGAGCAGCCAGCGCTTCATGCCGCGCAATTCTCTATGGCGATCGGCGGCATCCGCCAAGCGCTCCTTAATGCGTCCTTTACCGATGTTGGCTAGGCCCTTTGGTGCAATGGCTCTTACCGCGCGCGATGGAAGCGATCCCGCACTGACTGGACCCGACCGGCTGCTGGCCGAGGCGGCCCAGGTCGCGCGCCACGCCGATGCCCGACTGACCGCCGCGATCAACGACCTGTTCTTGCCCGATTTCGTGCGGCCGACCGACAGTCAGCGCGCCGCTATGTCCAACATGCTGGACAGGTTGATCACCGAAATCGACCATGAGCTTCGCGCCGGCCTGATCGCCCGGCTGACCGAAGCCGCGCCGCCGGTGCTGGGCGTCGCCCGCATTCCGATCGTGCGCCCGATCTTCGATCGCGCCGGCGTGCTCAAGGATCGCGAATTGGTGTCGCTGCTACTGACTCGCGTCGAGGAGCATCGCATCTGCCAGGCGATTCGCCGCGTTGCCGATATCGATCCGGGCCCGGCTCCGTCGGTCGATCTGGATGTCGCGCCGGAAACCGAAGCCATGCTTCAAATCGCCGAGAATCGTCGCAGCGGCAGCCATGGCGAACCCAATCTGACGATGCGCGATCTGCCGGCGGATCTGCTGCACAAATTGCTGTGGTGGGCGGCCGCGGCCTTGCGCGACTATCTCGACCGGTCGACCGGCCTGCCCGCGGCAGCGCGCGACGAGGCGCTTTCGGCGATCGTCGCCAATCGCCTCGCGACTCATAACGAAGGCGAGACGCTCGAAGCCGCCGCGATGCGTGTCGCGATCGCGTTGGACGGCAGCGATGCGATGCTGTTCGAACTGTTCCGGGCCGGCCGTTTCAGCCTGTTCGTCGCGATGATGGCCGTGCGCGCACGTATCGATTTCGCGCCGGCCTTCATGCTGGCGGCGGACCCCGGCATCGGCGCGCTCGCCGTCCTTCTTCGTGCGATCAATGCCTCGACTCAGGTCGCGGCCCCTATCCTGCTCCAGATGGCCGCGATAAACCGGCTGAGCGAAGCCAAGCTCGAGGAACGGGTGAACGACTTTCTGGACCTTGAAGCGGTGGCCGCGCAGGATGCGGTGCGGACGTGGCGGCTGGACCGGTCGTTCCGTCACGCCATTGCCGATATCGGCCGCGAACGGCGGGCGCGATGAGCAGCCTTGCTCATGGCCGCATCGACCGTGACGGCCGTCTGGTCGAAGCGGAAGCGCCGCTGCAGCGCCTCCAGGAATCGGCCGGATCGGGCCTCGGCCAGCCGATCGCGGTGCCGCAGATCGCGACGATGGCGCGGCTCGCTCAACGGCTCGGCATTCTCGTGTCGCGCTGCGTGATCGCGGCGGAAGGCAGCGACGATCTCGATCTCTGGGTCGAAGCCAAGCCCGATGAGGATGGTGTGTCGCTGTCTGTGGGCGGCTGGGCACGGCGCCCGTCGCGCGAAGGCGGCGAGAGTGGCGAGCGCGTCTATGACTTCATGCGGTCGCGCGGCGACTGGTTGTGGGAAACTGACCCTTCGCTGAAGATCGCGTCGCTGAGCTTCGAAGGCGGGGAGGGGCTGATCGGCCAGCCGCTAGGGCGTCTGTTCCAGTTCGTCGACGAGAATGAGGACGGATTGCCGATACTCGACGCGCTCGCCGGCCGCGCGCGCTTCGAAGGGCAGGAAGCGATCGTTCGCACCACGGGGGAGCGCGTGCGTCTCTCCGGCCTGCCGTTGATCGACGGCGGCGGGCGGTTCGCCGGCTATCGCGGCAGCGCCTTTCATATCGACGGCGAAGCCCAGGTCGCGGCGCCTGTGGCCGTGTTGCCAGAGGCTACGGAAGAAGCGCCGGTCGATCCGTTCGGCGCCCGGCTCGAAAAAGCCCTGCGCGGTCCCTTGTCGCGCATCATCAGCCAGGCCGAGACGATCGGCCAGCAGCAGGACGGCCCGATTCGCCGCGACTATGCCGAATATGCGAACGATATCGCTAACGCCGGGCGCCATTTGCTGGGCGTGATCGGCGATCTGGTCGATTTGCAGGCGATCGAACAGGCCGATTTCCGGCCACAGAGCAAGCGTGTCGACCTGATCGAACTGGCGCGCCGCGCAGCGGGGCTGCTGAAGGTCCGCGCCGCTGAACGAAATATCCGCATCGACGCGCCGTCGGCCGACGAACAACTTCCCGCGACGGGCGACGAGGGCCGGATCGTCCAGATCCTCGTCAATCTGATCGGCAACGCCGTCCGGCATTCCCCGGACGGAGCGTCGATCTGGGTTCGGGCCGAGGCGGAGCAGGGCCGGGCGACGATTCTGGTCGCGGATCAGGGGCCGGGCATCGCCGACGGCGATCACCAGCGCATCTTCGACAAATTCACCCGGCTCGACCCGTCGGACGGCGCGGGCAGCGGCCTCGGCCTCTACATCGCCCGCAGACTGGCGCGGGCAATGGGCGGCGAGATCAGCGTCGACAGCGCCCCCGGCCAGGGCGCGCGCTTCGTCCTCAGCCTGCCGGCCGCGTAAACTTCTCGCTCGTCACCCGGCGAAAGCGGGGTCCAGCTTTCCCTGTTCCGGCGTTCGAAGAAGCGGGATTCCGGCTTTCGCCGGAATGGCGGCCAGGGTCAGTCCAGCTTGCGGATCGTCTCTTCGAGGCGGCCGACCTCGATGCCGAATTTGGTGATCGCCATGCGGTTGAGCGCGGTGCGGCCGTCCGGCTGCAGGTATATCCACTGCTCGGCCTTGTATCCGCCCTTCATGGGGTAGGCCAAATGCAGCCGGTTGCCGCGGACATCGCCGACAACAGGGCCGGCAGCGTCGGACAGCGAGCCGGCATAGCGATTGGGCCCCATCTCGCGGAAACGCCAACGGCGGCGCTCGGGCGCGTGATCGCCGCGCTTGACCACCTGATCGAGGATCAGAGTCCCGTCCGGCTCGACCCAGCCTTTGCCATCGACATGCACCGGCTGGGCGGCTTTGAAGATGATCTTCAGCGTCGCCCGCCCCTCGGTGTGGCCGGCGAAGAACGTCTTGGCGTCGAACACCGGCTGCGGCGCGGCAAGCTCGCCGCCGATCGGCTTGGCCGAACAGGCGGTGAGCAGGGCTGCACCAAGCAGCGCCGCTTTAGCGCTGGCTGATCGGGACATAATCCCGCTCGGTCGGGCCGGTATAAAGCTGGCGCGGGCGGCCGATCTTCTGATCGGGATCGGTGATCATTTCGTTCCACTGCGCGATCCAGCCCACGGTGCGGGCCAGCGCGAACAGGGCCGTGAACATCGAGGTCGGGAAGCCGATCGCGGAGAGAATCACACCCGAATAGAAGTCGACGTTCGGGAACAGCTTCTTCTCGACGAAATAATCGTCCTTCAGCGCGATTTCCTCGAGCCGCAGCGCGGTCTCGAACACAGGATCGCTGACCTTCAGCGCATCGAATACCTCGCGCACCGTCGCCTGCATCACCGTCGCGCGCGGATCGTAATTCTTATAGACGCGGTGGCCGAAGCCCATCAGGCGGAACGGGTCGTTCTTATCCTTGGCGCGCTCGATATAGTGCGGGATCTTGTCCGGCGTGCCGATCTCGCGGAGCATGTTGAGCGCCGCTTCATTGGCGCCGCCATGCGCCGGACCCCAGAGGCAGGCGATGCCGGCGGCGATGCAGGCGAACGGATTGGCGCCCGACGAGCCGGCCAGGCGCACGGTCGAGGTCGAGGCGTTCTGCTCGTGATCGGCGTGGAGGATGAAGATGCGGTCCATCGCGCGCTCGACCGCCGGGTTCACATGATAGGGCTCCGCCGGCACGCCAAAGGTCATGCGCAGGAAATTGCCGGCATAGCTCAGCGAATTATCGGGGTAGAGGAAAGGCTGGCCGACCGAATATTTATAGGCCATTGCAGCGATCGTCGGCATCTTCGCGATCAGCCGGTGGCTGGCGATCATCCGCTGCTGCGGATCGGTGATGTCGGTCGAATCATGATAGAAGGCCGAAAGGGCGCCGATCACGCCGCACATGATCGCCATCGGATGCGCATCCCGGCGGAAGCCACGATAGAATGTCGCCAGCTGCTCGTGCAGCATCGTGTGGCGGTTGATCGTGTAAGTGAATTTGTCGAGCTCGTCCTGCTTTGGCAGTTCGCCATTCAACAGCAGGTAGCAGACTTCCATGAAGCTGGATTTCTCGGCGAGCTGGCCGATCGGATAGCCGCGGTGGAGCAGCACGCCCTCATCGCCGTCGATATAGGTGATGCCGGATTCGCAGCTGGCCGTAGAGGTGAAGCCCGGATCGTAGGTGAAGACACCGGTCTGCCCGTACAGCTTGCGGATATCGACCACATCGGGGCCGACCGTTCCTTTCAGAACCGGAAACTCAGTGTCCTTCCCGCCGAGCGCCAGCTTTGCCATGCCACCCATCTGTTAGCTCCTTAAACCCTGTTCACTTGCGAAGATCGGCCAGCCGCGCCAGCGATTCATCGCGCCCCAATAACAGCAACACGTCAAATATCCCTGGAGAGGTCGTGCGCCCAGTAAGCGCCGCGCGCAGCGGTTGCGCGACCTTTCCAAGACCTATTCCGGCCTTCTCCGCAACCTGCCGCACCGCTTCTTCGATCCGCTCCGCCGACCAGTCGCTGGCGGCGTCGAGCGCATCATGGGTCTGACCCAGGAGCGTTAGCGCGTCGCCACTTAGCAGGGCCGCGGCCTTCTCGTCGAGTGCCAGCGGGCGGGTCGCGAACAGGAACAAGGCGCCATCGGCGACCTCGTCCAGCGTCTTGGCGCGGGGCTTCAGTTCCGGCATCGCGCGGGCGAGCAGGGCCTGCTCTCCGGCGGAAAGATCGCGGCCGATCAGCTTCGCGATGCGCGGCGCGACGAGACCGGACAGATAGGCGTCATTCGCCTCGCGCAGGTAGTGGCCGTTGAGGTTTTCCAGCTTCTTGATGTCGAAGCGGGAAGGGGAGCGGCCCACCCCGCCGATATCGAACCATTCGATCGCCTGGGCGCGGCTGATGATCTCGTCATCGCCATGCCCCCAGCCGAGGCGGAGCAGGTAATTGGAAACGGCTTCCGGCAGCATCCCCATCTCGTCGCGATAGGCATCGACGCCCAGTGCGCCGTGGCGCTTGGAAAGCTTGGCGCCGTCGCTGCCGTGGATCAGCGGGATATGGGCATAGGCAGGCTCCGGCCACCCCATCGCCTTGATGATGCCGAGCTGGCGGAAAGCGTTGTTCAGATGATCGTCGCCGCGGATCACATGCGTGACGCCCATGTCATGGTCATCGACCACCACCGCCAGCATATAGGTCGGCGTGCCATCCGAACGGAGCAGGATCATATCGTCCAGCTCGGCATTCTGCACGGTGACGCGGCCCTGGACGAGATCGTCGATGACCGTCTCGCCTTCGCGCGGCGCTTTCAGGCGGACGGCATAGGGAGCGTCCGCCGGCCAATCGGTGCGATCGCGCCAGCGCCCGTCATAGCGGAGCGGCTGCCTGGCGGCGCGTTGCTGTTCGCGGAGCGCGGCCAGCTCGTCCGGCGTCGCGTAGCAGCGATAGGCATGGCCGCTTTCCAGCAGTGCATTGGCGACTTCGGCATGGCGGGCGGCGCGCTGCGACTGATAGACGGCATCGCCATCCCAGCTCAGGTCCAGCCATTTCATGCCGTCCAGGATCGCATCAATCGCTTCCTGGGTGGAGCGCGCCTTGTCGGTATCCTCGATCCGCAACAGGAATTTGCCGCCGTGATGGCGCGCGAAAAGCAGGTTGAAAAGGGCCGTGCGCGCGCCGCCGATATGGAGAAAGCCGGTCGGCGAAGGGGCAAAACGGGTGACGACGCTGCTTGCGCTCACGCGCTGAAGCTCCTTAGCTGAAGGCTTGATGAATATGGACGCGAAGGCCCCTAGCATGCCGTTCGCCCTGCGCAAACGGGGGTCTTGGCGCGCGCTTGCAAACGGCCGGATCGAGGGCTGGCTGGAGGCGGAGCGGGACCAGCTGCCGCTATGGCTGCCGGTCGCGATGGGGGCGGGAATCGCGAGCTGGTTCCTGCTGCCGGATGAGACGGCGTGGCTGGCGCTGATCGCCGCCGCGATCGGCATGGCGCTGGCGGGACTGGCCGCCGGCACCGGACGGCGCAGCGGGTTCGCGCTGCTGGCGGGCGGGCTCGCCATCGCCGGGGGATGCGCGCTCGCCTGGGGCAAGGCGGAATGGGTCGCCGCACCGGTGCTGACCCGCCCTGTCATCGCCGCGTTCACCGCCGATGTGGAGCAGGTGCAGCAGCTCGCGGCGAAGGATAGCGTGCGCGCCGTGCTGCGGCCGGTGGAGGCGCCGGAGCTGCCGCCGCGCATCCGGGTGAACATCGCCAATGCCGACGCGCCGCCGGGGCTCGCGCGTGGCGATCGTTTGAGCTTGCGCGCCCGGCTGGTGCCGCCACCGCGTGCATCGCTGCCCGGCGGCTATGATTTCGCGCGGACCGCCTGGTTTCAGGGGCTGGGCGCGACGGGCAAGGCCTTCGCGCCGATCCGGTGCCTCTCCGCCGCGCCGGACGGCGGATCGTTGCGCGAACGGATCGGCACGCATATCAAGGCATCGCTGGGCGAGCGGCCCGGCGGCATCGCCGTCGCGCTGGTGACGGGGGATCAGGGCAATGTCAGCGAAACGGATGCCGAGGCGATGCGGCGATCAGGTCTCGCGCATCTGCTCTCGGTCAGCGGGCTGCACATCACGGCCGCCGTGGGCGCGGCGATGCTGTTGACGTTGCGTCTGCTGGCCCTGAGCCCTGCGCTCGCTTTGCGCTGGCCGCTGATGCTGATCGCGGCGGGAGCGGGCGCCGTGACGGGCATCGCCTATACGCTGATCAGCGGCGCGGAGGTGCCGACCGTCCGCGCGCTGGTCGCGGCGCTGCTGGTGCTGGCGGGGCTCGCGCTGGGCCGCGAGGCACTGACGCTGCGGCTGGTCGCGGCGGGCGCGCTGATCGTGCTGCTGATCTGGCCCGAGGCGCTGATGGGCCCGAGCTTCCAGCTGAGCTTCGCCGCCGTCGTCGCGATCGTCGCGCTCCACGAGCATCCAAGGATGCGGGCCTTCACCGCCGCGCGCGAGGAAGGCGCGCTGTTTCGGCTGGGCCGCGGCGCCGCCGCGCTGCTGCTGAGCGGCATCGCGGTGGAGATCGCGCTGGCCCCGATCGCCTTGTTCCATTTCCACCGCGAAGGGCTGTACGGCGCGTTCGCCAATATCGTCGCCATTCCGATGACGACCTTTGTGGTGATGCCGCTGGAGCTGCTGGCGCTGATCTTCGACCTCGCCGGCGCGGGCGCGCCTTTCTGGTGGGCGACGGGCAAGGCGATCGAGGCGTTGCTGTGGATCGCCCATACCGCCGGCCATGCGCCCGGCGCGGTCGCGCTGCTCCCGGGCATGGCCAATGGCGCCTTCGCGCTGATGCTGGCGGGCGGATTATGGGTGTGCCTGTGGCGGACACGGTTACGCTGGGCCGGCGCGCTGCCTTTCGCGGCGGGCGCGGTCTGGGCCTTCCTGACCCCAGCGCCGGACCTGCTGGTGACGGGCGACGGTCGCCATCTCGCCATCGCCGACGGGCAGGGTGGCTATGCGCTGCTCCGGCCAAGGGCGAAGGATTTCGTTCGCGACATGCTGGCCGAGGCGGCGGGCGTGGACGGCGAACTCGACGATCTGGACAATCTGCCCGGCGCCGCCTGCACCGCCGACACCTGCCTCGCAACGATCAAGCGCGACGGCCGGACCTGGCGCATCCTCGCCACCCGCAGCGCCTATCTGCTCCCGATCGACCGCATGACCCACGCCTGCGCGACCGCCGACATCGTGGTGAGCGACCGTCGCCTGCCCCGCACCTGCACGCCGAAGTGGCTGAAACTGGACCGCCCGACGCTGGCGCGAACGGGCGGGGTGACGGTGGTGTTTGGTACAGCGCCACATGTGCAATTGACCAATGCTGTCGGCGACCGGCATACGTGGACGGCGCCTGCGTTAAGGCAATAACCCGAACGACGGCTAACGACCCGTTGCAGACATTCGCGTCGAACGGCAGTGTGCCATCGGCAAGGGAGTTAGACGGTGAACGCAGCCGAGTTTCGATCAGCTTGGGAGGGAGCAGGCGACAGGCTTTATCAATACCCGGTCGAGACGATCTCAACGGCCAATCTCCCAGCCGCTACTCAGGATTTTCTGGTGGCTGGAGGGCTTCCACAGGAAGCCGCACCGTTCCTAACGTTCGGACCAGAAACTCTAGACTGGCTCCGGCAGCCCGGCGACGATTTGGACCGCCTTTATGCGTTGGGTTCTGATGGAAGTGGCGATCCCCTCGCGGTGGACGATTGCGGCCGTGTCTGGCAGATCGACCACGAACGTCCTCACCGTAAGGTGCTGGTGAACACCTCCGTGGCCGCGTTGGCGCAATGTCTGCTCGCCTATCGCACATTGATCGCAGAAGCGGTCACGGTCGGCGGCGAGGACGCCTTCCTTGATGGCCGCATCGCCCGGCACGCAATCGATGCATTCTATCGCTCGATTGATGGTGTGGATCGGGAGGCCGCAGGCCCCGGAACTTTCTGGGGGCAGGAGTTATCGAGGCTGATGGAAGTGGCTACTGACTAACGTCCGCTTTCCACCCTTACCGGACATTTCCGCCTGGCGAGCCTCAATAACGCCGCAGCAATCCCGCCAAGCACCCCTGCACGCGCACCCGGTTGGGGGCGTAGCGCTGCGGGTCGTAGCTGCGGTTGGCGGGGTCGAGGCGGACCATGGCGCCTTCGCGGCGGAAATATTTGAGGGTGGCTTCATTGTCGTCGACCAGGGCGACGACGATCTGGCCTTCGCGGGCGGTTTCGGTGCGGCGGATGAGGGCATAATCGCCGTCGAGGATGCCGGCTTCCACCATCGAATCGCCGGCGACCTCCAGCGCGTAATGCTCGCCCGGCCCGAGCAGCGCGGCGGGGACGGAGAGGCTGCTCTGCCCCTCCAGCGCCTCGATCGGCGCGCCGGCGGCGATGCGGCCGTGCAGCGGGATTTCGAGCACATTCTCGTTCGCGGCGGCGGGCGGCACGACGTTCGCAGGTTTGGGCGACGGCATCGGCACCACCTTGCGATCGGCGGTTTCCGGCATGCGCAGAATCTCGAGCGCGCGCGCCCGGTTGGGCAGACGGCGGATGAACTGACGCTCCTCCAGAGCGGAAATCAGGCGGTGCACGCCCGACTTGGACTTCAGTTCCAGCGCGTCCTTCATTTCCTCGAACGAAGGCGAGACGCCGCTTTCGGCCAGCCGGTCGTGAATGAAGCAGAGCAATTCATGTTGCTTGCGCGTCAGCATCGCGGGCCCCTTTGCCAGAACGAATACGGAACATGTATGGCGCATCCCCGTAACGGTCAAGAGAGAATAAGAACATCCGCGAACATGCCAACATCGGCGGCGGGCGCGTGCGGCGGGCGGAGGATCAGCGCGTCAGCGGCGGCGAGCACCTGCAGCGCATGGCTCTCCTGGCCCTGGAGCGCGCGGACGGCGCCCCCGGCAAGCGCGGCGCGCAGGAATTCGAGGCGAGCGCCGTTGGCGGGCAGCGGCGCGGCAAGGGGAATGCTGACCGTGCGGGGCAATGGGTCGGCGGCCCCGCCCAGCGCGGCGATCAACGGTTTCAGGAACAGGATCGCCGTGACGAAGGCGGAGACCGGATTGCCGGGGAGCCCGAGCACCACGCAATCGCGCAGCCGCCCGGCCATCAGCGGCTTGCCGGGCTTCATCGCCACCCGCCAGAAGTCGATCGCGGCGCCTTCGGCCTCCAGCGCGGGGCGGACGAGATCGTGATCGCCGACCGATGCGCCGCCGGTGAGGACAAGAATGTCGGACGTCGCGGCCGCATCACGAATCGTGGCGCGTAGGGCGTCGAGCCGATCGGGCAGGGGCGGCGATGTGACAAAAGTGACAGGCTCGGCGGACAGCAGCGCCGCCAGCATCGGGCCGTTGGAGTTGTAGATCTGGCCGGGCTTCAGCGCCGTTCCGGGCGGCGCGAGCTCGTCCCCGGTCGACAGCAGGGCGATGCGCGGCGTTTCGTGAACGGGCAGCGTCGCGTGGCCGGCCATGGCCGCGAGGCCGATCGCGGCGGGAGTGAGCTTGGCGCCGGTCTCGAGGACAGTATCGCCCGTGCGGAAGCCCTCGCCTTGCCGCCGGATATGCGCGCCACGCGCCGGCGGGCCTTCGCCGGAAAGGTGCAGCGTGCCGCCGTCGCGCGCAGCTTCTTCCTGGATCAGGATCGTGTCCGCGCCGGGCGGGACGGGCGCGCCGGTGAAAATGCGGGCGGCCTCACCCGGGCCGACGGCACGCGCGGGCATCGTGCCCGCGGCGACTTCGGCCGTGACGGTCCAGGGGCCGGGCAAGTCGTCAAAGCGGATCGCATAGCCGTCCATCGCCGAGAGGTCGGCGAAGGGGTGATCGACCGTCGCCGCGCCCGGGCCGGCCAGCCAGCGGCCGGCGGCGTGGGCGAGCGGGACGTCGCGGCGCGGCAGAGGCGTCGCGAGCGCCAGCGTCCGCGCCTGGGCCTCGGCAAGGGAAAGGAGTGGCTTCATGCCCGCACCGCCTGCCACACGCCGTGCGGCACATCATGCACATTCGGCACGTTCGGCACATGCAATTTCAGAATCCCGCGCCGGGTGAACGCCCCTCGCCTGCGCTCGGGACGAGCGGGGAGGGCGGGAGGCTGGCACGTGGACATGGCAGCGCCATGGCACAGCCTTAGCCGTGTAGAACAGGCTTTGTTCGCTCAGGCCCCGAACAAGCCGACCGGCCGGGTGTAGGCACGCTCGAAAACCGTCGGCGGCAGGTCGGCGATCTTGCGGCGGCCGTGAAAGAGTTCC